>NZ_JBIAXT010000005.1:197569-341426 GCF_042896945.1 Streptomyces sp. NPDC001222 | reverse complement strand
TTCCCCCGCCGCTACCTGCCCGAAGGCAGCATGGACAAGATCTATCCGGCTGAAGATCAACCCGGCACGGTTACACCACTACAGGGGACATGACCGCCGCATCACGGGCTATGGAGGCACGAGGGGGCATGGGGGTTCCCCAGGCTTCGTATAGGCTTTCGCCCTGGCCTGCGGGCCTTTGTCCCTTATTAGGGTCGCTGTGCTTCCCCGTTCCGAGAGCGGCCCAGGCCTGCGCATCGGCGGCGAGTTGCTTACTCCACACCAAAGGTGGCACGCCGACCGCTTGGCGCTCTTGGTTGTGCCGGGCAAGAACGGCATTTTCCCACCAGTAGAACGGAAGCCGCCGCCCACTGTTGCTGTGTCCCTTGCTCATCCCGGACAGCACACCCGCCACGCGCCGCGCCGGATCACGCTCGTTCGGTCCGCCCAGGACCCTATCCACCAGCTCCGTGCAGTGGATCCTCCGGCCAGGGTTGCGCAGCAGGTACTCGAACACCCGCAGGGCCTGCGGCGCGAGTTCGGTCAAGAACATCGCGGCGCGCGCCAAGTCCTCCGGCCCCCATTCCGAGACTCCGTAGTGCCCCGCTCAAGGAGCCCATGAGGCCGCGCAAGTGCGTCGCTACGTCCACTTGACCATGCTCTCACTCCGATCGATGCGCATATCAACGGCTGTGGACGACTCCGAAGTCCGCGACGCGGTACCCGTTGCCGCACAAACTGCAGCGACCGCTACGCGGCGACTGTGATGACGGCAACGACGACCGACGGCGGTAGCTACCAACGGTTGCGTCCAAGGAAGTTGTGTAGGGGCTCCCACCTGGTCCGGGCGTGAGCCCACGGCCAGAGTCACGGCGTCGACGATGCGGATCTTCGGCTTGTGCCTCTCGTACCAGTTCTTCGTCTTCAAGGAGGCTCAGATGTCGTACGACGACCCGCCTGAGCCTCTCGACCCGTCGACGAGGTCCGGCTGATCTCCTGGGCTTGATTCGGGCCGAAGTCTTGCTCTACGTTTCGCGAATGGCGATTCTGCAGGCGCTGACGAACCAGGGACGCGTAGTGGGCGGCCACTTGGCGAGCGGCAGCGTTCTCTCAGGCCATGGCGGACTCACCATCCAGCACCCACGTAACCCATTCAAGCGGCACAAGCTCAACGCCGAGACCGTGCTCGAGTGGGAGGAACTCTCGACGAGGGAAGGTGTCGCCGGCGTCATGGGCCAGGCTGCCGCGAAGGCTGCTCTGCCCGGGGTGATCGGTAAGGCTGTCGGTGCCGGCCTCGGGGCTGCCATGAAATCCGGGCACACCGTCCGCGTGAACTGGGCCGACGGCAATCAGTCCATCATTGAGTTGCCGGAGAAGCTGTTCATGATCTTCTCCGTATTGCTCGAGGGCCGGCAGGTCGTAACTGATACCTCCGCGCAGGCCGAGTCTTCGGAGCCCCTCCCGGCGCAGCCTGGCGTGAGCGAGAAGATCTTGGACCTCGCTTCTTCGGTGATCCAGCGAGGCAAGCATGGGGCACCGGCCGAGGCCGCAGCTCAGCCGGATGTTGTCGAGCAGATCGCGAAGCTCGCGTCGCTCCACGACGCCGGCATCCTCACGGACGAGGAGTTCGCGGAGAAGAAGGCTGAGCTGCTCAAGCGTCTCTGACACTTGAGGCGGCCAGTCGGCGCCCGGGCCCGGGCCGACGCGCATTGGTGGCCTGTCTGATGCCCGCCCGAGGTCAGGCCGCGGCGGTCTTCGCCGTGACCCGGGCCCTGAGCGCCTCGCGGACCGTCGGCCATTCGTCGGCCAGCAGGCTGTAGTACAGCGAGTCACGGCGGGTGCCGTCCTGGCGGCGCATATGGCTGCGCAGGGTTCCCTCGTAGGTCAGGCCGAGGCGGGCCAGGGCCCTTTGGGACCGTACGTTGAGGTTGTCGGTGCGCAGCGCCAGCCGGGCGAGCCGCAGGTCGTCGAAGGCGTGGCCGAACAGCAGGAGCTTGGACTCCACGTTGTAGGGGCCGCCCCAGCAGGAGCGGTCGAACCAGGTCGCGCCGATCTCCGCACGGCTCTCTTCGAGGTCGACGTCGTAGAGGCTGGTGGAACCGATCACCCTGCCGTCGTCACGGCGTTGCACCGCGAAGCCGCGGCGGGTCGGGGCGGCGGTCATCTCGGCGAGCATCCCGCGCAGTTGGGCCACGGTTGCGGGGCGCGGCCGGGGCATCCAGCGCCACACTTCGGGGTCGGACGCCGACCGGAACAGGGCGTCGGCGTGGTCGGGGGACAACGGGACGAGGCGGACAACTGTGCCCTCGAGAGACTGGCCGTTCACGGGGGCAGGATAGAAGTCGTCGATCACCGGCCGCAGGCGTTCAGGCGCCCATGCCGCTTCCCTGTTCGCCCGGCTGTCTCCGTCCCGGCCGCGGGACGCCTGGGCGAACAGTTCAGGGATGAACGAAGCCTCGCGATTGCCGCTCGCACAGGCCAAGGGGGAAGGCATCTGCGCGGTCGTTCCGACGCAGCCGCAGGTCACGCCGTGGGTGGCCGGGCCCCGGAAGACATGGCGCAGCAAGATCGGCGGGCGGCGGCGGGGCTGTGGGGGCACAGTGGTAGCAGGGGTGGGTGGCTTGCTTGGTCCGGCGCCGGGTGGGGGGTGCGCGACACGCGACGGCCGCACAGCGCGACAGGAGGCCATCATGGGCGAGAAGAACGTTCCGACTCCGGCCACCCCGGGCGTTCTGGCGGATCCCTTTCTCAATCGCGGTATGGCGTTCACCCACGCGGAGCGCGATGCCCTCGGCCTGACCGGGCGCCTGCCGTCCGGGGTGCTGACCCTGGAGCAGCAGGCGGAGCGCGCATACCGGCAAATACAGGCCCAGGGCAGCGACTTGGCCAAGAACGTCGGCCTGGAGCAACTGCACGACCGTAACGAGACCCTGTACTTCAAGGTGCTGACCGACCATCTGGTGGACCTGCTGCCGATCGTCTACGACCCCACGGTCGGCGAGGCGATCGAGAAGTACTCCCATGAGTACCGGCGCCCGCGAGGGGCCTTTCTGTCCATCGACCGGCCCGAGGACATGGAGAAGGCCTTCGCCACGTTCCGGCTCGGGCCCCAGGACGTGGACCTGATCGTGTGCACCGACGCGGAGGAGATCCTCGGCATCGGCGACTGGGGTGTGGGCGGGATCCAGATCGCCGTGGGCAAGCTCGCGGTGTACACCGCGGCCGCCGGGATCGACCCGCGCCGGGTGCTCGCGGTGTCGCTGGACGTGGGCACGGACCGCAAGTCCCTGCTGAACGACCCGCTGTACATCGGCAATCGGCACCCACGCGTGCGTGGCGCCGACTACGACGCGTTCATCGAGAAGTACCTGCGCACCGCCTCGTCGATGTTCCCCGACGCCCTGCTGCACTTCGAGGACTTCGGCCCCGGGAACGCCCGGCGGATCCTGGAGAAGTACGCGGGCACCTACCGCATCTTCAACGACGACGTCCAGGGCACCGGCGCGATCACCCTGGCCGCGGCGCTGTCGGCCGTCAAGGTGAGCGGCGTGCCGATGCGGGACCAGCGGCTCGTGGTCTTCGGGGCCGGCACCGCCGGGGTGGGCATCGCCGACCAGCTGCGGGACGCCATGATCCGCGACGGTGCGAGCCCCGAGCAGGCCACCGCCCAGGTCTGGCTGATCGACAAGCAGGGCCTGCTCACCCGTGACATGGACGATCTGCGGGACTACCAGCGGCCCTACGCGCGCGACCGGGCCGAGGTCGCCGACTGGCCGGCCGACGACGGCGCGATCTCGCTGCCGACGACCGTGCGCCAGGCGAAGCCGACCATCCTGCTGGGCACCTCCACGGTGCACGGGGCGTTCACCCGCGAGGTGGTCGAGGCCATGGCCGAGGGCACGGAGCGGCCGATCGTCTTCCCCATCTCCAACCCGACCTCGCGGATCGAGGCTATGCCCGCCGACGTCATCGCCTGGACCAAGGGCAAGGCCCTGGTCGCGGTCGGCATCCCCGTCCCGCCCGTCGAGTTCGGCGGTGTCACCTACGAGATCGGGCAGGCCAACAACGCGATGCTCTACCCCGGGCTGGGGCTCGGCACGATCGTCTCCGGCGCGTCGAGAGTGACGGGGGGCATGCTCCTCGCGGCCGCGCAGGCGGTGGCGGACCAGGTCGACGTCTCCACGCCGGGCGCCTCCCTGCTGCCGCCGGTGGAGAACCTGCGGCAGTCCTCGGCCATCACCGCCACCGCCGTGGTCGGCGCGGCGGTCAACGAGGGCGTCGCGAGCCACAAGCCGGACGATCCCGGGCGCGCCGTCCGGGACGCCATGTGGCAGCCCGTCTACACCGACGGACCGGCGTCATGAGCGCGCGCTCCGGGCGGACCACCTCGGCCCTGCACGAGCCCGCGCCGAAGATCCTCGATCTGCCCATCGGCCTGCACGCGACCGGCACCCGCCGGGAGACCGATTCCATGGGGGCCATCGAGGTCCCGGCGGACCGGTACTGGGGCGCGCAGACGCAGCGGTCCCTGATCCACTTCTCCATCGGGGACGACCGGATGCCGAAGGCGGTCTACCACGCCTACGGACATGTGAAGAAGGCCGCCGCGCTGGTCAACGGCCGGGCCGGGCGGCTGCCCGGCTGGAAGTCCGAGCTGATCCAGCGGGTGGCCGACGAGGTCATCACGGGCAAGCTGGACGAGAACTTCCCGCTGTACGTGTGGCAGACCGGGTCCGGGACGCAGTCCAACATGAACACCAACGAGGTGATCAGCAACCGGGCGATCCAACTGGTCGGGGGCGAGCTGGGCAGCAAGTCCCCGATCCATCCCAACGACCACGTCAACATGGGCCAGTCCTCCAACGACACCTTTCCCACCGCGATGCACATCGCCGCGGTCAAGGCGGTCCACGAAAAGCTGCTGCCCGGCGCGCAGGCGCTCCAGCGGGCCATCGAGGACAAGGCGGAGCAGTGGCGCGATGTGGTGAAGATCGGCCGTACGCATCTGGAGGACGCGGTCCCGCTCACCGTCGGGGAGGAGTGGTCCGGCTACGCCCACCAACTGGCGCAGGCCGTGGACCGGGTGGCCAGGTCCGCGGAGGGCCTGTTCGAGCTGGCCGCGGGCGGCACCGCCGTCGGCACGGGGCTGAACGCCCCACTCGGGTTCGGCGAGCAGATCGCCGCCGAGATCGCCGCCGAGACCGGCTACCCGTTCGTCACCGCCGAGAACAAGTTCGCCGCCCAGGGCGGACTGGACGCCATGGTCGGCGCCTCCGCCGGGCTCCGCGCCCTTGCTGTGTCCCTGATGAAGATCGCCAACGACATCCGGTGGCTGGCCTCGGGACCGCGCTGCGGCCTCGGCGAACTGGTCCTCCCCGCGAACGAGCCGGGCTCCTCGATCATGCCGGGCAAGGTCAACCCGACCCAGTGCGAGGCGATGGTCATGGTCTGCATCCAGGTGCTGTCCGAGGACACGGCCGTCGCCTTCGCCGGCTCGCAGGGCAACTTCGAGCTGAACGCCATGCGACCGGTGATCATCAACAACTTCCTGCACGCGGCCGGCATCCTGGCCGACGCCTGCGACAAGCTGCGCCGGTACTGCATCGAGGGCGCCCGGCTCGACCGCTCCCGGATCGACGACTTCGTCAACCGCTCTTTGATGCTGGTCACCGCGCTGTCACCGGTGATCGGCTACGACAAGGCGTCCGCCATCGCCCACAAGGCCAACGACGAGGGCACCACCCTGCGCGAGGCCGCCCTGGCCTCCGGCTATGTCAGCGCCGAGGAGTTCGACCGCACCGTCGACCCGGCCGCCATGGTCGGCCGGGGCCAGGCGTCCGGCGACGTATGACACGGCGGCCCCGGCCACAGCACTAGCCTGGGAGAAAGGCCCCCGGGCCACGGAGGCGCACAGGCCCGGGACGTACATCGGGACGAGCCATGGCCTGGAATCTGAGCGGCACCTACCTGGAGAGCTGCAACTGCGACGTCGTGTGTCCCTGCACCACCTCCGGCCTCACCGCCCCCGCCGACCAGGAGCGCTGCCGGTTGACGCTGGCGTTCCATGTGGAACGGGGAGAGGTCGACGGCGTGGAGGTGTCGGACCGGACTGTCGTCGTCTTCGCGGACACACCTCGCGTGATGGCCGACGGCGGCTGGCAGGTGGCCCTGTATGTGGACGGTTCGGCCGACGACAGCCAGGCGGACGCGTTGGGAAAGGTGTTCTCCGGGCAGGCGGGCGGGCCGATGGCGGCGCTCGCCCCGTTGATCGGCGAGGTCCTCGGCGTCGAACGCGTCCCCATCGCCTACCGCGACGACGGCCGACGGCACGCCGTGCGGGTGGCGGACGCCATCGACATCGAGATCGAGGACCAGGTGGCCCCGCAGTTCGGCGAGGACGGACCGGTGATGCGACTGACGGGGATGTTCCATCCGGCGAACAGCACGCTGACCGTCGCCCGTTCCACCCGGGCGAGGGGACATGACGTGCACGGCCGCTCATGGGACTTCACCGGCCGCAACGGACACGCGGCGCCCTTCTCGTGGTCGGCGTGACCAGGACGGCGGTCACCGTCCGCCGTACCGCCGGTCCCACCGGGCTGGTGCTGTGCGCGGCTGCCGCCGCCTGGGTCTGGCTGTTGCTGCGCCGGGGCGACATGGGAACCCGCGCGATGACCGGCGACCTGCTCGCCTTCGTGGCCGTCTGGACGGTGATGACGGCCGCGATGATGCTGCCCGCCACGGCGCCCGTCGCCGCGTTGTACGCCCGGACGGTCACCGCGCACCGGACGCCGCGCATGACCGCGTTCACCCTCGGCTATGTGCTGGTGTGGGCCTTGGCGGGGCTGCCCGCGTACGCCCTGGCGGTGGGCGCGGACCGGGTCGCGACCGCGCACGTCACGACGGGGACGGCGGTGGCCTCCGCCGTCTTCGCGGTCAACGGTGTCTACCAGCTCGGCAGCCTCAAGGATCGCTGCCTCGCCAAGTGCCGGTCGCCGATCGGCCTGATGCTGCACTACGCGTCGTACCGCGGACCCTCCCGCCATCTGCGGGCCGGCGTGCACCACGGCGCGTACTGCCTGGGGTGCTGCTGGTCCCTGATGCTGCTGTTCGCGGCGTTCGGGGTGATGAACCTCTGGGCCATGGCGGGCCTGGCCGCCGTCGTCGCCGCGGAGAAGCTGCTGCCGGGCGGCTTTCTGGTGGCCCGTGTCGTGGGCGTCGTCTCGCTCGCCCTCGCCGTCGCCGTCTTCTGGGCACCCGCGCTGGCCCCCGGTCTCACCGGCGGCGGCATGGGCGGGATGCCCGCATCATGACTTCCCGGCCGGTCGGCGGCCGGCCGGTCACCAGATGGACAGCGGCACCGCGTGGATCTCGTCGGGTGCGTGGCCCGCGCGTTCGTGGACGCGGCGGACCGCTTCGGCCGAGGGGGCCTCAGAGAGGCAGTACACCGTGCCCGACTCCGGGTCCGCCCAGGCCCGCTCGAAGTGCACACCCTCTTCCTTCTCCACGGCGAGGTCGGCCCGGTGGACCCGCTTGAGCTGCTCGTCCGTGATGCCCTGCATGTCGTGGTGCACGTCCATGAACTGAGTCATGGCCCGCACCTCCTTCCGGGTGCGCCCGCGTGCTCCCCTCTCCATGCTGCGCTCCCGCGATCCCGGCTGCCACGGAGCCACAGGGGCAGGCACGCGGACATGGCGGCATGCAGGTGAGGGGCCCCGCGTAGGCCGGGCCCCTCTCCTAGAGCTCAGTGATCGATGGTGGTCGTACCGGTCGAGATCGTGTGCCCTGCGGCGTCAGCCGCACTGGCAGGGTGCACCCGACTGGCATCCGCATCCGCAGCCGGAGCCGCAGCCGCACGCGCCGACCAGAGGCAGGCTCTTGATCTCGACGGGCTGCTGGGTCTCGCGCTCCTGCGTGGGGTCGGGCGTGCTGGGGGCCTCGGCCATGGGTCTCTCCTCGAAGTCTGACGAGACTGCGCCTGTACCCATTGCATGCCCGCCGGAGCGGGCGCATCAACGGCGCACGGAGGCTCGCCCGCCCTCGGCCGGGCTCCTTCGACCCCCGGCTGGGGCCGCTTCCCCGGCAGGCCCGGACGGCGGTCAGGCGCCCTCGACGCCCGTCACCGGCTGGATGTCCTGCTGGAGATCGTCGGCGTGCTCACCCGTGACCAGGTACACCACGCGCTTCGCGACCGCGACCGCGTGGTCGGCGTAGCGCTCGTAGTAGCGACCGAGCAGGGTGACGTCCACGGCGGTCTCTATGCCGTGCTTCCAGCGGTCGTCGATCAGGTGCTGGAAGAGCGTGCGGTGCAGGAGGTCCATCTCGTCGTCGTCCTGCTCCAGCTGCATCGCCAGGTCGATGTCCTTCGTGACGATGACCTCCGCGGCCTTCGCCATCAGGCGCTGCGCGAGCTGGCCCATCTCCAGGATCGTCGCGTGCAGGTCCTGCGGGACGGCGCGGTCCGGGAAGCGCAGCCGGGCCAGCTTCGCGACGTGCTGGGCGAGGTCGCCCGAGCGCTCCAGGTCGGCGCTCATCCGCAGCGACGTGACGACGATACGCAGGTCCGTCGCCACCGGCTGCTGACGGGCGAGGAGGGCTATCGCGCGCGCCTCCAGGTCGTGCTGAAGATCGTCGATCTTCTTGTCGCCCTCGATCACGGTCTCCGCCAGCTTGAGGTCGGAGTCGAGGATCGCCGTCGTGGCGCGTCCGATCGCCGACCCGACGAGCCGGGCCATCTCGACCAGACCCTCGCCGATCGAGTCAAGTTCCTCGTGGTACGCGTCCCGCATCAGGGTTCCCTCTCTTACGTCTGTTCCGGGGGCCGGGGGCCGGGGCCCGTCGTCACCATGGCGAACACGGCGGACACGGCGCCCTACGGTCCCCACGCTCCCACGTTCCGGGCCGTACGCGACTGTTTCCGGCATCTGAAATGAATCAACACTGGCTCCAAGGTGAACTCTGGGCGACGAGTGTTCGAGGTCGCACTCGCATGGCTGTGGGTAAGTGTCAGGACGTGCCTAACCTGGGTGCATGGACGTGAACGCGGCGGTCGCCGCAGCGGCAGCGATCGCCGGAGTGCTCACCGGCGTCATCGCCATGCTGGCGTTCCGCTGGAGCGAGCGCGACCAGAAGCGCCCCACCCGCACCTCCCTGCATACGGACCCCGTGCTTCCGCCGGGCGTGGACACGGTGCTGTCCGTGCTGCGGTCCTCGGCCGTCGTGCTCGACGAGTCCGACGCCGTCGTCAAGGCAAGCTCCGCCGCCTATGCCCTGGGCCTGGTGCGCGGTGGCAAACTCGCCGTCGAGCCGATGCTCCAGATGGCACGCGACACCCGCCGGGACGGCGAGATACGCCAGGTCGAGCTGGACCTGCCGCGCCGCGGCACCGGGCGCGGAGAGGCCCTCGCCGTCTCCGCCCGCGTGGCCCCGCTCGGCTCCCGGCTGGTGCTGCTGCTCGTCGAGGACCTCACCGAGGCCCGGCGGATAGAGGCGGTGCGCCGTGACTTCGTGGCGAACGTCAGCCATGAGCTGAAGACGCCGGTGGGCGCCCTGTCGCTGCTCTCCGAGGCCGTGATGGACGCCTCCGACGACCCCGAGGCCGTGGAGCGCTTCGCGGGCCGTATGCAGATCGAGGCCACCCGGCTGACCAACCTGGTGCAGGAGCTCATCGACCTGTCCCGGGTGCAGAACGACGATCCTCTGGAGGACGCCGAGCCCGTCCGGGTCGACGAACTCGTCGCCGAGGCCATCGACCGCTGCCGCCACCAGGCCGGCACCAAGCAGATCACGATGGCCGCCGGAGGCACCGCGGATCTGCATGTCTGGGGCAACCGCGGCCAGCTGGCCGCCGCCCTCGGCAACCTCGTGGAGAACGCCGTCAACTACTCGCCCGCCCGTACCCGCGTCGGCATCGCCGCCCGCAGGGTGCCGGCGACCGGCGGGGACATGATCGAACTTGCCGTGACCGACCAGGGCATCGGCATCTCCGACAAGGACAAGGAGCGCATCTTCGAGCGCTTCTACCGCGTCGACCCGGCCCGCTCCCGTGCCACGGGCGGTACGGGCCTGGGTCTCGCGATCGTCAAGCATGTGGCCGCCTCGCACGGCGGGGAGGTCACGGTGTGGAGCTCGGAGGGACAGGGCTCCACGTTCACCCTGCGGCTGCCGGAGCCGGGTGCCTCCCGTGACCGTGCGACCGACCATCCGGCCGACCTCGAAGACGAGGACGGCCGGCCCGACGGGACGACCACCGTCTCTTCCCCGTATGAACCGCTTCCCGCCCCGGAGGTCCTTCCGTGACCCGAGTGCTCGTCGTCGAGGACGAGGAGTCCTTCAGCGACGCCCTGTCCTACATGCTCCGCAAGGAGGGCTTCGAGGTCGCCATCGCGACCACCGGGCCCGACGGTCTCGACGAGTTCGAGCGCAATGGCGCCGATCTCGTCCTGCTCGACCTGATGCTGCCCGGTCTGCCGGGCACCGAGGTCTGCCGCCAGCTGCGCGGCCGATCCAACGTCCCGGTGATCATGGTGACCGCCAAGGACAGCGAGATCGACAAGGTGGTCGGGCTGGAGATAGGGGCCGACGACTACGTCACCAAGCCGTTCTCCTCGCGCGAGCTGGTCGCCCGGATCCGGGCCGTCCTGCGCCGCCGCGGCGAGCCGGAGGAGGTGACCCCTGCCGCCCTGGAGGCCGGACCGGTCCGCATGGACGTCGACCGGCACGTGGTGACGGTCTCCGGCTCGAAGGTCGACCTGCCGCTGAAGGAGTTCGACCTCCTGGAGATGCTGCTGCGCAACGCGGGCCGCGTGCTGACCCGTATGCAGCTCATCGACCGGGTCTGGGGCGCCGACTACGTCGGTGACACCAAGACCCTGGACGTCCACGTCAAGCGCCTGCGCGCCAAGATCGAGCCGGACCCGGGCGCCCCGCGCTATCTGGTCACGGTCCGCGGTCTCGGCTACAAGTTCGAGCCGTAGACCGGCCCACGGCCCGCGGTCCTCATGACCGCGTGTGCGTACGACGAAGGGCGGCACCCCGGTGGGGTGCCGCCCTTCGTCGTACGGCCGTACGGACGGGGCCGCGGCCCCGTCCGTAGGTGTCACTGGCCGGCGGAGGCGGTCGCCGTCGCGCTCGCGGACGCGTCGTGTCCGGGCTTGCCGGACTCCTTGTGCCCGGGCTTGCCGGACGAGCCCGCCGCGGGCGAGCCCGTGGCCGGCTTCGAGGGCTTGGCGCCCGTGGTCACCGTCGGCGAGGCGGTGGTGGTCGGCGTGGGGATGTTGCTCGGTCCCCACTTGGTGAAGTAGCTCTCGGCCGGCACCACGAACGCACTCAGGCTCACGTCGCCGGTCTGGCTGAAGCTGAACGTGATCTTCTGCGCGTTGCCGTTCTTGACGGAGGCGCCCACGTTGTCCAGGACGGCGGAGGCGTTGCCCTTGCCGCCGATGACGAGGGAGCCGCCGGCCGGGACGGTCAGCTTGCCCGAGCCCTTGGCGGGGGAGAGGACGGCGGTGCCGTCGCCGTCCACGCTGATCGAGTCCAGCGTCTGGTCGGTGCTGCCGGAGTTGAAGACGGTCGCCGAGATCACCGCGGGGCCGGTGGCCTTCGGGTCGGGCTGGGTGATGACGAGAGCGTTCTGGACCTTGATGACGCCGACGCTGGTCGCGGCGTTGTCCGGCTTGATCTCGAGCGTCTGGCTGTCGTTGCCGGCGCCGCATGCGGCGAGCGAGGCGATCGAGAACGCGATGGCGGCGGCGGCGAGGGCGCCGCGTCGAAGGCTGCTGCTCACGGCGGCGGCAACTCCTTGAACGTGGGCGGAGCAGGGCGACCCCCTGATAAAGCCGCCCTAAGTGTTTGTCAGCGGCCTTAGGTTACCGAGCCGTTCCCCGGCCACCGCACCCGACCCTCCCCAAGGGCCCGAGTTCGTCCCGGAAGGGGGGTCCGGCGCGGGTCCCCGAGGACGCGGCGCGGGGACGTCGGGGAGAGGGCGCGCGGGCTGCGGGGTCCGTCCACCGGGTCCACCCCCAACCACTCTGACCTCATCGTTCTCAGCTGCCTCATCAGCCACTTTGACCTCGGCTTGGCCTTCCATTCACATAACCGTCTCGGTTCTGTTCGGATTTCCGGCAAGGAATGTGCGGCCGGTACCGAAAACCGATCACGGGGACAAGCGGACGGGGATCGGCGCCTGTCTTGATCAATTCCTGATTCGGCCCGGACGCGACGCCGGGCACCGAACGGAGTAGCGTAAGTCGAGCGCTTGGGGCCGGACAAAAGGGGACGATCGGACGTCGTCTGGTGGCCCCCGAAGCGTGTAACGTACGGGTTTCTCTGTGCCCGCAGAGCCGCTCCGACCTGCGAATACCCTCTTCCGCTCTGCTCTCGAAGCACGTTCCTGTCGCGGTTGTCAAGCCCCGAGATATGCCCTGACCTGCGAAAACGCCATTCAGAAGACGCGGTTTCCGTGTTACCCTGGATAGCCACGGAAGGGGTACCTGTCACATGACGTTCAAGGTTGGCGACACCGTGGTCTATCCCCATCACGGGGCCGCGCTGATCGAGGCCATCGAAACTCGTCAGATCAAAGGCGTGGACAAGACCTACTTGGTGCTGAAGGTCGCCCAGGGCGACCTGACGGTGCGTGTGCCAGCGGACAATGCGGAGTTCGTCGGCGTGCGTGATGTGGTCGGTCAGGACGGGCTGGACCGGGTCTTCGAGGTGCTGCGCGCGCCGTACGCCGAGGAGCCCACGAACTGGTCGCGTCGCTACAAGGCAAATCTGGAGAAGCTCGCCTCCGGCGATGTCATCAAGGTCGCGGAAGTCGTCCGTGACCTGTGGCGTCGCGAGCGCGAGCGTGGACTGTCCGCTGGTGAGAAGCGGATGCTCGCCAAGGCCCGGCAGATCCTGGTGAGCGAGCTGGCCCTCGCGGAGAACACGAACGAGGACAAGGCCGAGGCACTGCTCGACGAGGTCCTCGCGTCCTGACGCCCTTCCGTTCCGCCCGGTTCCCCCGAGGGGCCGCGCCCGGCCTCCGGAGGTGCCTGGCGGACGGACCGGTGCACAGCACCCATGTACATGCCGCGGTGCCCGATGACGCAGTAGCTGTCGCCGGGCGCTGCGGCATGTTCGTACCCACAGGCACACGCATATGTGGAACCTTGCCGAGGTGTGGAGCCCTGCCCGGATGTCCTGCGCCGGGGGCAGACCCCGATACTTGGCGTGCCGGGCCCGGGCAGCTGGCTCGACCGGATGTCACGGAAGGGTCCGGTCGAGGCTCGCGCCCGGCACTCCCCCCAAGCTCTCTGCTGCGTTCGAGCAGGGGGCACCCCCAGGGCCATACCCATCCCGGCCGAGCTCACAAACCTGACAGGAACCGATGTCTGACGATTCGCGCCCTTCACCCGCCGGAGTCCTGCCCCAGGCGGCGACCCGTATCGCCGCGGTGATTCCGGCCGCCGGCCGGGGAGTTCGCCTCGGTCCGGGAGCCCCCAAGGCGCTTCGCACACTCAACGGCACTCCCATGCTCATCCACGCGGTACGCGCCATGGCCGCGTCCCGCGCCGTCTCCCTGGTGATCGTCGTGGCCCCGCCGGACGGCGCCGCCGAGGTCAAGTCGCTCCTCGACGCGCACGCGCTGCCCGGGGGCACCCCCGGCGGCAGCTGGGGGAGGACGGACTTCCTGGTCGTGCCCGGCGGGGACACCCGTCAGGAGTCCGTGAAGCTGGGCCTCGACGCGCTGCCCCCGGAGTACGGGATCGTCCTCGTCCATGACGCGGCCCGCCCGCTCGTCCCGGTGGACACGGTGGACGCGGTGATCGAGGCGGTACGGGAGGGCGCGCCCGCCGTGGTGCCGGCGTTGCCGCTCGCCGACACCGTCAAGGAGGTCGAGCCCGCCGCGACGCCCGGCGAGCCGGAACCGGTGGTCGCCACCCCGGAGCGGGCCCGGCTGCGTGCGGTGCAGACCCCGCAGGGCTTCGACCGCGCCACGCTGGTCCGCGCGCACGAGACGGTGACGGACAACGTCACGGACGACGCGAGCATGGTGGAGCAGCTGGGTCTCGGAGTCGTCGTGGTGCCCGGCCACGAGGAGGCCTTCAAGGTGACGCGGCCCCTGGACCTGGTGCTGGCGGAGGCGGTCCTGGCCCGCAGGAGGCTGAACGATGGCTTCTGAGGCACCGCTCCCGCAGGTGGGCATCGGCACCGACATCCACGCCTTCGAGGAGGGTCGGGAGCTGTGGTGCGCGGGCCTGAAGTGGGAGGGCGAGGGGCCCGGACTCGCGGGCCACTCGGACGCCGACGTGGTCGCGCACGCCGCGTGCAACGCGCTGTTCTCGGCCGCCGGGCTCGGTGACCTGGGGCAGCACTTCGGCACGGGCCGCCCCGAGTGGTCCGGCGCCTCGGGCGTCACGCTGCTGACCGAGGCGGCGCGGATCGTCCGCTCGGCCGGGTTCCGGATCGGGAACATCGCGGTGCAGGCCGTCGGACCCCGTCCGAAGATCGGCAAGCGCCGCGACGAGGCGCAGAAGATCCTCTCGGAGGCGGCGGGCGCTCCCGTGTCGGTCTCGGGCGCGACGACGGACGGCCTCGGTTTCCAGGGGCGCGGCGAAGGGCTGATGGCGGTCGCCACGGCGCTCGTGGCGCGGGTGGACTGAGAGCGCGGGGGTACCCGAGGGGGCACCAGTGACCCAGGTCCCCGGAGGTACCCCATGGCAACCGCCGCTCTGTCCGACCGGCTCAGGGCCCTGCTCGACCGCCCCGTCTTCGTGATCCTGGGCACGATCCAGCCCGACGGGAGCCCGCAGCTGTCCCCGGTGTGGGTCAAGCGGGACGGTGACCAGCTCCTGGTCTCCACCACCGTGGACCGGCGCAAGAAGCAGAACCTGGACCGCGACCCCCGGGTGAGCGTCGTCGTCCAGGACCCCGACTCGCCGTACGAGTACGCCGAGATCAGGGGGACCGCGGAGCTCACGTCGGAGGGCGCCCCGGAACTCATCGACGAGCTGTCGCTGAAGTACACCGGGAAGAAGTACGCGGAGTTCAACCCGGACTCGGTGCGGGACGCCGAGCGGGTGGCGGTGCGGATCGTCCCGCGCAGGGTGGCCGGGGGCCTGTGAGGGCGCAGCCCCGGCGCCCTTGACGTTGGTCACGAAGGCGGCAAGGGGCGTGAGGCACTCCCCACGGCCCACTACTCTGGACACGTGACTATTCGCCTGTACGACACCAGCGCCCGGCAGATCCGTGACTTCACCCCGCTCCAGCCGGGTTGTGTCTCGATCTACCTGTGTGGTGCCACCGTGCAGGCGCCGCCGCACATCGGGCACATCCGCTCCGGCCTGAACTTCGACATCATGCGCCGCTGGTTCGAGTACCGCGGCTTCGACGTGACGTTCATCCGCAATGTCACGGACATCGACGACAAGATCATCAGGAAGGCGCACGAGCAGAACCGCCCGTGGTGGGCCATCGGCTACGAGAACGAGCGCGCCTTCAACGACGGCTACCGCGCCCTCGGTTGCCTGCCGCCCACCTACGAGCCTCGCGCCACCGGCCATGTGCCCGAGATGATCGAGATGATGCGCGGGCTCATCGAGCGCGGACACGGCTACGAGGCCGACGGCAACGTCTACTTCGACGTGCGCTCGCTGCCCGGCTATCTGTCGCTGTCCAAGCAGGAGCTCGACGATCTGCGCCAGCCCTCCGAGGAGGGCGAGACCGGCAAGCGCGACCCGCGCGACTTCGCCATGTGGAAGGCCGTGAAGCCGGGCGAGCCCAGCTGGGAGACGCCGTGGGGACGCGGCCGCCCGGGCTGGCACCTGGAGTGCTCGGCTATGGCGCACAAGTACCTGGGGTCCGTGTTCGACATCCACGGCGGCGGCATCGACCTGATCTTCCCCCACCATGAGAACGAGATCGCCCAGGCCAAGGGTTACGGCGACGAGTTCGCCCGGTACTGGCTGCACAACGCCTGGGTCACCATGAGCGGCGAGAAGATGTCGAAGTCCCTCGGCAACTCGGTGCTGGTCTCCGAGATGGTCAAGCGCTGGCGCCCCATCGTGCTGCGCTACTACCTGGGCACCCCGCACTACCGCTCGATGATCGAGTACAGCGAGGACGCCCTGCTGGAGGCCGAGTCCGCGTTCGCCCGCATCGAGGGCTTCATGCAGCGCGTCGTGGAGAAGGCCGGCGGTGCCGTCGAGCCCGCCGACGAGGTGCCGCCCGCCTTCGCCGAGGCGATGGACGACGACCTGGGCGTGCCGCAGGCGCTGGCCGTCGTGCACACCACCGTCCGGCAGGGCAACAGCGCGCTGGCCGCCGACGACAAGGAGGCCGCCGTGGCCCGGCTCGCCGAGGTGCGGGCCATGCTCGGCGTCCTCGGCCTCGACCCGCTCGACGCGCAGTGGGCCGGGGAGGGCGACCGCGGCGAGGATCTGCACGGGGTCGTCGACAGCCTTGTGGGTCTGGTGCTCCAGCAGCGCGAGGCCGCCCGGGCCCGCAAGGACTGGACCACCGCGGACGCCATCCGCGACCAGCTGAACCAGTCCGGACTCGTGATCGAGGACGGCCCCCAGGGCCCTCGCTGGACGCTCGGCTCGCGCTGATCGCGTCCCGGCGACTCGTTGATCGATTGTGCCGCCCGGCCCTCCGGGCGGCACACTGCATAGACGTACGTACGAAGGCTTCAACAGACAGGTAGGTCATGGCCGCGAACAACCGCCGCATGTCCGGCAAGAAGGGCGCGCAGGTCGGCAGCGGCGGCAAGCGGCGCCGCGGCCTGGAGGGCAAGGGCCCGACCCCGCCCGCCGAGATGCGCAAGGGACACGCCAAGCAGCGTGCCGCCCAGGCGAAGGCGCGCCGCGTCCAGGGGCGCCCGCAGCGTCGTACGGGCGGAAAGTCGTCGTCCGAGCTGGTCGTCGGGCGCAACCCGGTCGTCGAGGCGCTCCGCGAGGGCGTGCCCGCGTCCACGCTGTACGTCCAGCAGTTCATCGACAGCGACGAGCGGGTGCGCGAGGCGCTGCAGCTCGCGGCGGAGCGCGGCGGGATCAACCTCATGGAGGCCCCGCGTCCCGAGCTCGACCGCATGACGAACGGCCTCAACCACCAGGGGCTGGTCCTGCAGGTCCCGCCGTACGAGTACGCGCACCCCGAGGACCTCGTCGACGCTGCCTTCGACGAGGGCGAGGACCCGCTGATCGTCGCCCTCGACGGGGTGACCGACCCGCGGAACCTGGGCGCGGTCGTGCGGTCCGTGTCGGCCTTCGGCGGGCACGGCGTCGTCGTGCCCGAGCGGCGTGCGGCGGGGATGACCGCCGGTGCGTGGAAGACGTCCGCCGGTACGGCCGCCCGTACGCCCGTCGCGCGCGCCACCAATCTGACGCGCGCCCTGGAGGCGTACAAGAAGGCGGGCATCACCGTCGTCGGCCTCGCCGCGGACGGGGAGGTCGAACTCGGCGACCTGGACGCCCTCCAGGGGCCGGTCGCGATCGTGGTCGGCAGCGAGGGCAAAGGACTGTCCCGGCTGGTCGGCGAGACCTGCGACTTCCGGGTGCGGATCCCGATGCCGGGCGGCGCCGAGTCGCTCAACGCGGGTGTGGCCGCGGGGATCGTGCTGTACGAGGCGGCCCGCAGGCGCGCCTGAGGCCGATGGCCGCCCGGGCCTGAACAGACCGCTCTGACAGGCCCGGACGACCGTTCGGGTGCTCGCCCGTACGGGGGAAACCGGTCGTACAGGACAAGCTTGACGGGGTCCGGACAGATCCACGCGGTCAAAGCAGTGTCCTAACCACACGTCACTCGGTTAGATGAGTGTGGACACCAGAACACGCCGCACACCCACGGGGGAGCGGTCGTCGGGATTCGACGACACCCCCGCGCTGAGCATGGTGAAGGTGCCGAGCGACCCGGCGCAGGTCGTCGTCAATCATGCGAGCTTCCGCGTGAAGTTGGGCGCGTCGACACGGCGCGCCCCGTCCCCGCACGCGGCGCGGCAGCTGAGCGCTCCCCAGGACGCCGGTGCCGTGGGCCGCCGTCGCCCCGTCGTGTGGACCGGGCGGTCCGCGCCCGACGACACCGGAGCCCACCGGCTGCTGCAGGCCGTACGGAGCCAGACCATCGGCCATGGCGAGGAAGCGGCCGGCGACGGGGGCGCGACCCAGCTCATGTCCCGCCTCGGCGTGCGGGACCTGCCCGGCCACGGCTACGACTCCGGCGCGACCCGGCTGCTGCCGCACATGCGCAACCCGGGCAGCACCTACGACGAACCGGTCCACACGCAACCGCTCTACGGCGGACCGGCCTACACCGACTCGCCCTACGACGAACCGCCCTACGACGAACCGCCCTACGGCGACCCGGCCTACGGAGACTCGTCCTACGACGATCCGGGCTACGGTCTGCCGGGCCACGGCGAACAGCCCTACGGCGGACCCCTGTTCAGGGACGAGGTCCAGCCCGCGGCCCCGGGGCCCCGGGGCAGGCGGCGCGGGGGCACACCGGCCGGGTCGGCCGCCGCGGCGGGGGTGCGGCACGCCTACTATCCGGGCCGCCGGCTGAACCTCGGCGTGGTGCTGCTGCCGCTGCGTATCTTCCTGGGCTCCGTCTCCGCGTACGCCGGCATGGGCAAGCTCTGCGACCCCGTCTACTTCGACGGCGGCAAACGGGGCTCCATGGTCACCTGGCTCAGCACGCTCCACCCCTGGCAAGTCGCCGAGCCGATGCGCCAGTTCGCGCTCCAGCACCCCGTAGGGACGGGGCTCGTCGTCGCCTTCCTCCAGGTGATCGCGGGCGTGCTCACGGTCCTCGGCCTGTGGCAGCGGGTCGCGGCCGCGGTCGGCGCGCTGCTGTCCGCGGCGCTCATCGTCACCGTGAGCTGGCGGACGGCGCCCGCGTACGACGCGCCCGACATCATCTACCTCGCGGCCTGGTCGCCGCTGGTCATCGCCGGGGCACCGGTGTACTCCGTGGACGGCCGGCTCGCGGCCGGCGCCTGGCGCAGGCTCGGTCCGCGGGCGGACATCTGGGAGCTGCGGCGCTATGTGCTGCGCCGGGGCGCGCTGCTGACCGCGCTCGTGACCGGGGTGACGCTGCTCGTCGGGTCGCTGCTCGGCGGGGCGGTGCGGGACACGCACCGGGTGGTCGTCCCCGGCCCCGGGGAGGCGCCGCGCAACGAGCTGCCGGGCTCGCCGCTGCCGGGGACGCCGGGCGGGCGGCAGCACCCCTCCAGTCCCTCGGCCTCGCGGCCCACGGCGACGCGGGGGTCGAGCTCGTCGTCGCCGTCGAGCGAGGTCACCACGCCGGGTACGGCCGGGGCGACCGGCACCGTCACCGGCGGCCGGCCGAGCCAGACCCAGGGCACCGTGGGCCAGGCCCCGCCGCAGCACTCGGCACCGGCGCGGCAGGCCCCCAGCACGAGCGCCGGGCCGTCGTCCTCGGGTGGCAGCGGCACGGGCGGCCCGACGGGCGGTGCGAGCGGCAGCAGCGGCGGCAAAAGCAGCTCCGGAGGCTCGGACCACCTGGTGGGCGGCCTCCTGGGCTGACCCCGACCGGGTCCTCGCGAACACAGACAGGGCCCCGCACACGGGAGGTGCGGGGCCCTTCTCATGTCCTGGGGGCGGGCGGCCGGTCAGCGGCCCAGGGCCGCCAGTTCCTTGGCCGCCTCCGTGAGGTCCTTCGCCGTGTCGATGGCCCGCCAGTAGGCGCCCTGCGGGAGGGGGAAGCCGGCCAGGCGGCGTTCCCGGGCCAGCCGGGGGAAGGTCGTACGCTCGTGGTCGCCGCGCTCGGGGAGCATCTTGGCGAACTCGGCCGAGAACACGTAGACGCCCGCGTTGATCTCGAACGTCGACGGCGGGGCCTCGATGAAGTCCGTGACGTGTCCGAAGCCGTCCGTCTTGACGGCGCCCCAAGGGATGCGCGGGCGGGCCAGCGCGAGCGTGGCGGACGCGCCACGCTCGGCGTGGAACTCCGCCATGTCCCGCAGCGAGAACCGGGTCCAGATGTCGCCGTTGGTGGCGTACCACGGCCGGTCGGGGTGTGGCAGATGCTCGGCGGCGTAGCGCAGACCGCCGCCACGGCCGAGCGGCTCCGCCTCGACGACCGTCTTGACGTGCACAGGCAGATCGGTGGAGTCCAGCCACCGCTGGAGGACGTCGGCGAGGTGGCCGCAGGAGACCACGACGTCCGTCACACCCTCTTCGGCGAGCCAGGCGAGCTGGTGGCCGATGATCGGGGTCCCGGTGCCCGGGATCTCCACCATCGGCTTGGGCCGGTCATCGGTGTACGGACGCAGCCGTGAACCCTGGCCCCCGGCCAGGATGACGGCTTGAACGGGGCGCGAGGCGGCGTTCGGATCGGTCATGACCGAACTGTACGTCGCGCGCCCCGTCCGGAGTCCGGGCGGCCGGCGGGCTCAGCCGCGCCGTGCGGCCACGCCCGAGGCGAAGGAGGTGTCGCAGACCGGGCGGGCGTAGGACTGGGCGCGCGTGGGGCCGTAGATACGGACGGCGGCGCGGCCGAGCGCGCGGGCGATGGACGCGCAGTGCCTCGCCAGCGACGGGCTGCCGTTGACCGCCTGCTGGAGGTGGGTGAGCGCGACGCCCGGGTTCCTGTCCTGGAGTTCCAGCAGGAGCTTGTCGCGCAGCACCTCCTGCGGGGCGCGTGAGGAGGCGCGCGTGGAGACGTCTGCGGCGGACGCGGCGAGCACCGAGTTCGACGAGCCCCCCGACCAGTTCACGCGGGTGACCGCGAGGGTCCCGGACAGCACCAGGACGACGGGCAGGACGAGGGCCAGGGTGCGGCCGATCCCGCGGGCGGGGCCACGGCCGCGCCGTGTCCGAGGAGTAGTGGTGTGCTTCACGCGAGTGAGGGTAGCGTGCGGTAGTGATTTGGCGACATTTAGTCACCGGTTCGGGGGATGGGGAAGCGGGGATTTTCGGGTAGGGGGTTGACGCTCGTGGTCGAAATGCCACGTATGTCGGGGTATTTGTCGACAGCTGTCGACAGCGAAGAGGGCCCCGCGATCGGCTGCGGGGCCCTCTTCGTCACTTCGCCACGGGATCACCGGCACCGGGTGCCGGTGACGCCGGTGGGCGGACCTCAGTCGGAGAGGCGCTCGCCGGTCGAGGTCGAGAACACGTGGGTCTCGCCCGGCCGCGGCACGATGTGCAGCTGCGCGCCCTTCTCTGGCACCTGACGGCCGCCGACGCGGACCACCAGGTCCTTGGACTCGCCGCCGACCTCGGCGGTGCCGTAGACGTAGCCGTCGGCGCCCAGCTCCTCGACGACGTTCACGGAGACGGCGAGGCCGGCCGGGGCGTCCTCGGCGTCCTTGGACAGCGAGCCGGCGGCGGAGCCGCCCAGCTCGACCACGTCGAAGTGCTCGGGGCGGACGCCGACCGTGACCGTGCGGTCGCCCTTGTCCGCGGCGGCCTTGAGGGCCTCGCGGTTCACCGGCACGACGCTGTTGCCGAACTTCACGCCGCCGTCCGTGATCGGGACCTCGACGAGGTTCATCGCCGGGGAGCCGATGAAGCCGGCGACGAAGAGGTTGGCCGGGCGGTCGTACATGTTGCGCGGCGAGTCCACCTGCTGGAGGAGACCGTCCTTCAGCACGGCCACGCGGTCGCCCATCGTCATGGCCTCGACCTGGTCGTGGGTCACGTACACCGTGGTGATGCCGAGACGGCGCTGGAGCGACGCGATCTGCGTACGGGTGGAGACACGGAGCTTGGCGTCCAGGTTGGACAGCGGCTCGTCCATCAGGAAGACCTGCGGCTCGCGCACGATGGCGCGGCCCATGGCGACACGCTGGCGCTGACCGCCGGAGAGCGCCTTCGGCTTGCGGTCCAGGTACTCGGTGAGGTCGAGGATCTTCGCGGCCTCCTCGACCTTCTTGCGGATCTCCGCCTTCGCGACACCGGCGATCTTGAGCGCGAAGCCCATGTTGTCGGCGACCGTCATGTGCGGGTAGAGCGCGTAGTTCTGGAACACCATGGCGATGTCCCGGTCCTTGGGCGGCAGATGCGTGACATCGCGGTCGCCGATGCGGATGGCACCGGCGTTCACGTCCTCGAGCCCCGCCAGCATGCGGAGCGAGGTGGACTTGCCGCAGCCGGACGGGCCGACCAGGACGAGGAACTCCCCGTCCTCGATCTCGATGTCGAGTGCGTCGACGGCGGGCTTGGTGGAACCCGGGTATATCCGGGTCGCCTTGTCGAACGAGACAGTGGCCATGGTGAACGGGCCCCCTTCACCGGCAGGAACGTGCCGGACGATCCGTTGTAAAGGTGGTGTGCCACTACGGAGGTTCCGTTGTGGTGTAGTCCACAAGAGTGAACTGGCTCAGGACCGTACCTGCCATTCACCTGCTCTGTCAGTACCCGGGTGACTGTGAACTTCGCGGAAATTTTCGACGGTTCCGGGCTGGGACCTGGGTACACTGCACGGGCACGCACGTGCATGCCTCCTTAGCTCAGCTGGTCAGAGCGCCGCTCTTGTAAAGCGAAGGTCGTCGGTTCGAATCCGACAGGGGGCTCACCCTCCGACCTGCGTCGGAGCATGAAACAGGCCCACCGGAGACCTTCTCCGATGGGCCTGTCCGGCGTCGATGGGAACGCCATGGGAACGGGCCGTCAGGCGGCGTCCTCGCTGGGAACGCCGGCGGGGTTCTCGGCCGCCGGAGCACCGGCCTTCGCGTCCGGCTCGTGAGCCACGTCACGGCGCGCCGGGGGCCTGCGCGGGACGAGAGCAAGCGGGGCCTCGGCCCGGGCGTCCTCGAACTGCGGCAGCACCGACGTGCTCGTTGGCCGCCGGGACGGCCTGGGGCCTGGCGGTGACCTCCGAGCCGTATCGGCGGATCCGGGCCGGTTTCCTCTGGGGCTACGCCCACTACGCCATCTTCGGGGCGGCGGCCGCCGTCGGCCCGCCGCGCTGCTCGTCCTGGCTGCCACCTTCACCGCTGTGCCGGTCCTGCTCACCGGGATCGTCATGGCCGTCCTGGTGGCCGCCGAGATCGCCGTCAGCGGGAGGTGGGCCCGCGGGAAGAGGCAGGGATCATGTGACCCGGGTCGGGTTGCTCCCCAGGTCGTAGGGTGCCGGATCCGCCTGGCGGCGGTTCCGGCACCTCTGGCTACTGCAGGTCGATCAGATGGTCCACCGCCATGACCAACGGCTCCCCGTAGCCGAACCGCTCGCCCAGAGCGACGAACCGGTCGTACTGGGTCTGCGTCAGCGGTACCCAGTACTCGGACAGGCACCGCAGCAGCAGCCGGAACGCGAGGTCCGCGCTGACCTGGGTGGCGGCCAGGTTCAGCGCGGGCACGACCCCGCCGACGTGTGCCCAGGCGTGCTCGGTCACCGCGACTGGCAGCTGCGGGCTGGCCAGCAGGATCTCGTCGAGGACCTCTCCGGTCAGCGTCTCGGACGCCGGCTCGGGCGCCTGGGGCTGGTAGACCGGATCGTCCTTGCGCAGCCGCCGCAGGCACACGTCGGTGATCTGGCGCAGCCACTCCCGGCCGTCGATGCCCAGCCGGTCGATGTCGTACCCCCGGCAGGTCGCCGCCAGCCACAGCGAGGTGACCGCCCAGGTGGGAAGCGGCGACTGAAGCAGCCGCAGCGAATCCTCCAGCAGCGCCGGCGCGGCCTTGCCGCCGAAGCTGTCGGCCGAGTTCGCGACGATGTCAAGTGCCGTCCCGTCCCGCGACCAGTCCTGGTGGAACTGCCGCGTCAGCTGGGTCAGCCCGAAGTCGGGAGCGGAGCGCCAATCGGTCATCGTCCCTCCTTACACCGGGTAGGCGGTGAAGACGTAGTACCCGAGGGGGTGTTTCCCACTGGCTGTCCTCGGCGCCTTCTTGAGAAGGACGACGTACCCGTTGCCCGCGTCCGTCACCGCGCCGTTCGCCCGGTAGACCTTGCCGAGTGAGTTCTTCGCACCGAACGTGCCCTTGATGGTGTACGGCTCTGTGCTGTCGCTGGCCAGCCACTTGGCAATCGTCAGGGACTTGGGGTTCTTAGCCTTCTTGGCGACGTCGTCCGCGATGGCGTAGTCGACCACCTGCTGGGCGGTCTGCTCATCGATGAAGACGCTGTTGACTCCCTTCTCCGCGACCAGTTCGTCCAACCGCTGCGGGGTCGGGTTCACATGCTCGTCGAGCACGTGGGCCTGGTCCGGGTACTCCGCCGCGTCCTTCACCAGGTCGTTGCAGTTGTGGACGAGCACGTCCTGCGCTCTGGTGCCGGCGGTGCGCACGTAGAAGGTGTGCAGGCCGTCGACGGTCAGGTCGTAGACCGACTGCGGCGCGATGCCTTGGCGGTCGCGGAGGCCGGTGACGGCTCGAGTGCTGCCGTCTGCCGCCCGCAGCAGGTCACCCACGCGCAGATCGGAGGCGAAGGTCCAGCCGGCGTTGACCACGTACACCCGGTGACCGGCCGTGGTGGTCAGCCGGCCTGCGCCGGAGAGGGTGATGTCGACCAGGTGGCCGGTGCTGTGAGCGAAGGACGCCGTCACCGGCTCCACCCGCGAGGTGCGGGTGTCCGGGTCGGTGGCCAGCAACCGGTCGCCGACGCGGATGTCGCCGATTGCCTTGTGGGAGCCGTCCGCCAGCAGCACCCGCGTGTCGGCCGGGAAGCTGTTCAGCGCGCAGTTCGCGAAGGCGTCCTCGGCGACCTGGACCTCTTCCTCAAGGCCGGCGAGTGCGTCGGCGTCCAATCCGGCGGCCTTGACCCCGACCCAGGCTTCCTCGATGCCCTTGCCGGCCTCCATGGCCCTGCGGAGACCGACCACGGACTTGATCATCTCACTGATCTTGCCGTACGGGATGAAGTTGGCGGCGGCCCAGGCGCAGCCACTGGCCTTGCCGTTGGCGCAGTCGATGAAGTCACCGGCGACGATGTGCACCAGGTTTTTCAGCGAGGCCTGGATCATGTCCTTGGCGACGATGTGCAGGGTGCGGTGCTCGGTGAAACTCACCGGCCGCGTCGCCAGCGACTGGCGCAGGCAGTCCACGCTCGTGGGGCTGGTCACGTAGCAGATGAGCACATCGGAGTAGACGGTGCCGCTGACGTGCATCGGTACGTCGATGTCGCAGGTGCCGTCGCTGCCGGTGGTGCAGCCGCCGGGGTCGGTGGTGATGGTGAGGTCGTCAGCGGTCTCCAGGATCGCGTAACCGCCGTCCCACTTGTCGATGACCCGGGACTGCCGGGCCGCCGTCTGGGCCTGTGCCTCGGCCGTCTTCGCCGACTTCTCGGCGGCTTCGGAGTCGGCCTGGGCGTTCTTGGCGGCTTCCTGCGCGTCGGCGGCGTCCTTGGCCGCCTGGTCCGCTGCCTTCTGAGCGGCGGTTGCCGCGTCCCTGGCCTGCGCGGCGGCGCTGCGTGCGGCGGCGGCGTCGCGTTCGGCTTCGGTGGCCGCGCTGTCGGCTGCCGCCGCGTCGCTCTCGGCGCTGTTCGCGGAGTTGTTCGCGGCGGCGGCGTCGGCCTGCGCCTGGGCGTTGAGCTGCGCGGTCGCCGCGTCGGCGGTGGCGGCCGCCGCGGCGTCCTCCGCTGCCGCGGCGGCCGAGGTGCGGGCCGCCGCCGCGGACTTGGCGGCGGCTGCCGCGTCGGTCGCCGCGTCCGCTGCGGCCTGGGCCGCGGCCTTGGCGTCGGCGCCGGCCTTGGCGGCTGCGGCCTGGGCCAGCTTGGCGGCGTCGGCGGCGTCCTTGGCGCGCGCCTCGGCGGCGGCCTGCTGCTGCTGGGCGACCGTCTTGGCGCCCTGTCCGACCAGGACCGCCAGTGCGGCGGACGAGTCGTTCGCCCGGAACGGGGTGCCGAGCGCGATCGCGTCATTGGCGGGTGCGGTCACGGCGGCCGCCGAGTCGCGGGCGGCGGCGGCCGAAAGAGCCGCCGCGTAGGCCTGTCCGGCTGTGGTGGCGCTGTCCTTGCGGGCCTGGTCGGCCGCTGCCCGGGCGGCCACCGCGTCGTCGGCGGCCTTGCGCGCGTCCGCCTGCGCCGAGGCGGCCAGTGCGGTCGCGGCGTCGGCCGCCCCGGCTGACTGGCGGGCGGCGCTGATCGCGTCGGCGGCGGCCGAGTGGGCGGTCGCGGCCGCGGCACGGGTGGTGTCCGCGTCGGACTGCGCCCGGTTGGCGGCCGCCCGGGCCTTCTTCGCGGCCGCGTCGGCGTTCGTAGCGGCAGCCCGCGCCGCGATCGCGGCGTTGGAGGCGTCGTCGGCGTCGGCTTCGGCCTTGTCGGCGGCGGTGGACGCGTCGTCGGCGGCGTGTTGCGCCTTGGTGGCGGCGGCTTTCGCCCCATCAGCGGCGGACGTGCCGTCGGCGGCGGCGGCCGCCGCCTCGGCGGCGGCCGCCCGGCTGTTCAGGGCGTCGCGGCGGTCGGCGGCGTCGGAGGCCCGGCCGCGGGCGTCGGCGGCCTGGGACTCGGCGGTCTGGGCGTCGGTCTTCTTCTGCGCCGCGGTGGCCTCGGCCTGTTCCGCTTCGGCCTGCTTGCTCTCGGCCGTGGCTTGCTGGCTGCGGGCGTCGGCTTCGTCGGCGGCGGCGATCTGCCGCTTGTTCTCGGCGAGCGCCCGGTCGGCGGCGGCGTTGGCCGCCTGCTGCTGGGCGATGCCGCGCTGGGCCGCCGCGTCGGCGGCCGCCGACGCGGCGGTTGCCTGGGCCTTCTCGGCGGTGGCCCGGTCGGCCTTCGCCGTCGCCGCGGCGTTGGCCGCCGTGGTGGCCTGGGCGGCCGCGGCAACTGCCGCGGCGTGCGCCTGGGCGGCAGCCTCCTGGGCGGCGGCCTTGCGGAACTCCGCCTTGAGCGCCTCGGCCTGGGTCTTCGCCAGCGACATCAGGGCCGCGCTGTCGTCGACCGACGCCTTCGCGGCGTTCACCGCGGTCTGGGTGGCCTTGGCAGCTGCGGCGGCCGCGGCGGAGGACGCCTTGGTGACCTGCGCCGACTGCTGCGCGTAAGCCAGACCCCGTCCGTAGGGCGTGTTGTTCGCGGCGGCGATCTTCCCGGCCGCTGTCTCGGCGGCGGTCACCTTGTCGGCCTGGGCCTTCGCGTCGGCGGCGGCCTTGTTCGCGATCGTCAGCTGGGCGGCTGCCCGGGTGCGGGCGTTGCCGATCTCCTTGGTGGCGTACGTGAAGTCGGCGGGCTTGGGATAGGACAGCTCATTGGAGCTGTCCTTGGGGTGTTTGGTCCAGTACGACTGCCACTTCGCCAACTGCCCGGCGATCCAGGACTGGCCCACCGACTCGACCATCGCCTGCGAGGCCGTCTGCAGATCGCTGTTGGCCTGGATCTCCGCCGCGACGATGTCCGCGCGCTGTGCGGCCTGCGCGTCCAGTTCCGACTGCCACTCGGCGCCGGCGGTCTTCACCACCGACCCCAGCACATGGTTCGGGTCCAGCGGGTTGTCGCTGTCGCAGGAGGCGAAGCGCAGCTTGAGCGCCTCGACCTCCATGCGGTACTCGACCGACCCCGCATCCGGCGCGGTCCTCGGGAACCCGCCGTCCTGCAGGAAGATCCGTACGTCGTCGGCGTGCTTGTTCCCGGTGACCACCTTGCCGTCGTCGAACGGCTCGTAGGAGCCCAGCGCCTGCCATGCCTGGGCCTCGGCGAGGTTGTCTGAGGTCTCGTCCTTGCCGGAATACAGGTGCAGGTTCTTGGCCAGCGCGGTGGCGGCGGTCATCGAGGCCGGCTGGGCGATCGGCGCCAAGTCCCCGTAGAGCGAATCCTCGCCCTTGAAGTACTGGTTGACGTAGAACTTCGTGACGCCGAGCGTGCCGTAGTAGTCCGGCGACCAGTGGAACGCGGTGTTGGTCATGCCCGGCAGATCGAAGTTCCCCGGGATCGACTTGTCCCACGTGAGGTGCCGGTCGCCCAGGGTGTTCCAGGTCTTCTCGTAGCTGGCCTGGTCCTTGTCGTACGCGGTGGACAGCGGTGTGGTGTTCCAGTACTCCGGATTCGCCAGCCGGTGCAGTTCAGCGGGATCGGTGCTCGTCAGCCCGGACTTGGCGACCGCCTTGAGAGCCGGGCCGCCGGCGTGCAGGATGACTCCGAGCCGGCACACATCCGTACGGATGGGGGCTGCCGTGTCCTTCAGCCGGCCCGGGTAGGCGTAGGTGTCCGTGTCGGCCCCGCCGGTCTCCTTGGGCGTGGCCGCGAACGTCGGTGCGGCGGTGACGAGCAAGGCTCCAGCGACGGTCGCCGCGGCGAGCGCATGCCAGCGGAGCCGGCGTCTGGTCAGGACGCGGGCAGGTGTGTAGGTCAATTCGACTCTTCCCCGTGCGACTTTTGAGTTATGTGTGGGTAATGTAAATACACGTTTGACGGGCCGTCATGGTCTCGTGATGCAGATCACACAGTGGCACCGCAGGCGGAGCCGGGCCCATTCTCGATCGGGTACACGCGCGACGGCGCCCATGCGTGCGGAGGCCGTCCTCATGCCGGGTGGGCGCGCCGTCGGCGTCAGTCCTGAAGCGGTGCGCACCGCCGACGACATTGCTGCGCCTTCAAGTTCGTCTCCGAAGACGGACGGGACCTACTGCTGATTGACGAGTCTTGCCGAAGGAGCGCAGCGCCAAGAGAACCCCGGCCCCTGACCGGCCAGTGTGACGCGGCCCCCGGCGTGTCCTCGGGACACGCCGGGGGCCGCTCGGCGAAGGCCGGCCGTCAGCCGAAGAGGTTGTACTGCTGCCAGCCGGTGCCGATCGTCACCGGGGTGCTGAAGATGTCGGACGTGGCCTTGCCCGTGCCCGGGTACAGGTAGAGCGTGCCGGCCGAGGTGCGGGCGACGAGGTCGGCCCTGCCGTCCCCGGTGATGTCGCCGACGGTGGCGAACGCGTTGAACTGGCCCCACGTACGGACCTGGATCCGGGAGCCGAACGCCCCCGAACCGGACTTGCCGGTGCCCGGGTAGAGGTAGACGTAGGAGTTGCTGCTGCTGCGGGCGATCAGGTCGGCCTTGCCGTCGCCGGTGAAGTCGCCGTGGCCGAGCAGCACGTTGTACTGGTTCCAGCCACTGCCGACGGCGACCGGCGAGCCGAAGGTGCCGTTCCCATTGCCCGGGTAGATGTAGAGGGTCCCGCTCGCCGTGACCGACAGCAGGTCGGGCAGGGCGTCGCCGGTGACATCACCGGGTGCGACGATCTTCGTACGGGTGGACCAGTTGCCGAAGACCAGGGTGGTGGTCCAACTGTCGCTCGCCGGGATGTAGTGCCGCCAGTAGACGGCGCCGGTGGAGGCGCGTCGGATGATCTGGTCCTGGTAACCGTCCCGGTTGAGGTCGGTCTGCAGGATGACGTTCTTGTCGCTGTAGGAGCCCCAGGAGATCCGCGTGGCGAAGGACGTGCCCTTGGAGTCGTACTCGTAGCCGGTGTTGTCGGACGCACGGCGCACGAACAGGTCTGCATCGGCGTCGCCGCTCAGGTTGGTGTCGTCGATGCGCGGGTAGGCCGCGCCGACGTATGTGCTCACCTTTGTGAAGACGCTGTACGAGCCGGAGGCCGCGCAGTCCTGGACGCCCCAGGAGACCACGCCGACGATCTTGCCGCCGACGATCAGCGGACCGCCCGAGTCACCGTTGCAGGCGGCGACGGTGCCACTGTCCGAGCCGGTGGCCGGGGTGCCTGCGCAGACCATGTGGCCCGCGACGAAGTTGGTGGTGTAGGTGCTGGAGCAGGTGGCGTCCGAGACCATGGGCAGGGTCGCGGTGCGCAGCGTCTGCGCTATGTCGCCACTGGTGGAGCTGGTGCGGCCCCAGCCGTACAGGGTGGCGTCGGTGCCCGCCGTGTAGGAGGAGGTGTCGTTCGACGTGGTGATGTTGATGGGCTTGGCGCTGACCGGGTTCGGCAGGGTCAGGACCGCGATGTCGTTGTCGACCGTGGTCGTGTTGAACGACGGGTGGTTCCACTGCCGCCATACGCCGGAGACGGTGCCTCCGTGCAGGTCGACCGAGCCGTCGCTGTTGTCGGTCGGCAGCTGGTCGGTGCCGGTGACGATGGTGCCGTTGGCGTGCCAGTCGTAACCCTTGACGCAGTGCGCGGCGGTGAGGATCTTCGTCGGGGACACGACCGAGCCGCCGCAGAAGAAGCTGATGTCGTCCGAGGTGTCGCTGGTGCCCTTGTCGTCGTAGTACCAGAGCTGCGCCATCCACGGAGCCTTGGCGATCGTTGTCTCCGTACCGCCGATGATCTTCGGGTCCACGGTGGACGTCGCGGAAGCCGAGGGCGTGGCGGTCGGCGCTGTGGTGGTCGAGGATCCGGTGGTCGGCGTCGCGGTGGTCGCGGACGGCTTGGACCGCGTCTGCGAGGCGTGGTCGGTCCGCAACGCGCCCTGCACACGGGCCGTCAGCTGGGCCTGTGAGGGGATCGCGGCCCTCGCCGGGGTGGGAGCGGCAGCGGCGGGGGAAGCGTGGGCGGACGCCAAAGAGAAGGCACCGGCAAGGGCGGCGGCAAGCGCCACGGCGGCGGGAACGACTCTTCGCGCCCGTCGCCTGCGTCTTGCGCCCCCGTTGGCCCTGTGGGCAGAGAACACTCAGGTCTCCCGTCGGTGAAAGGGGTTTTCTCACACGCGGACAGGGAGAAAGCCGCCGGCCGACGGCAGCTCGCGGACACCGCCAACTGGTTCGGGACCAACACGTTCCCGAAAATTCGTTCCCCGCCCGGCGGACGCCCGATCGTACGACCGATCAGGAATTGCCCCCGAGGCCGGCAAGGAAACGAATGCGGAACTACCACACAAGAATTTGCAAAGTCACCGAAGTCGGCGTCGTCGGGGACCACCCTGCCCGTTATCCTCCCGCGGCGCTGGCGACAGTGCCGTCAACACCCGGTGGAAGATGGATCCCGGTACGGCTGTCGGTGCGCAGGCTCAGCAGTCGTGACACGCAGGTTCGCACCGATCATGCTCATGGCCGGAGACTGGGCGAGGTCACCGACACGGACCCCGCATCCGTCTCGATTTCCGTCTCGTTCAGCCCGGTTCACCGAGATTCAACCGAGACCGGGAGCCGTTTCGCACCCGGTGGCGAGCCGCCCGTGAACGCAGGTGAACGCCGACGCGCCCGTCCAGCCGGTGGGCTTGGCGGAGCGAGGCCGCTGAAGGAGCCCTCCGCCCGCGGGCGGAGGGCTCCTTCGTGAGGTGCGGCCGAGGGTTCAGCCGATGGTTGCGATGCCGTCGGTGGTGACGGTCGGGCGGCCCGAGGTGCCGACCACGACGATCTTCAGGGTGTGTTTGGCGGAGCTGGACCAGGTCTTGGTCCAGAGCGCCTGGCGGTAGAGGGTGGTGGAGGACTTCAGGTCCACCGTGGTGACCTTGGAGCCGTCGAGGTAGACGTACGCCTGGCCCGAAGTGGAGGCCCGCGAGACGATCCAGGCCACCGAGCGTCCGGTGAAGGTCCAGCTGATCGAGGCCTTGGCGGACGACGAGCTGTACGAGTAGCCGCCCAGGTAGCTGGTGCTGCTCTTGCGGGTCCAGGTGCCGGTGCGGGTGGTGGAGGTCTCCTGGGTGATGTTCGGCGTCCGGTAGACGGAGGCGCCGCCGGTGTTGCCGGTTACGTCGTACGCCTTCAGGGCGAACAGGTCCGAGGCGCCGGGCTTGGCGCTGGTCGACCAGGAGGTCACCGTCGGGCCGAAGGTGGCCGAGGACGGCGAGGTCGCCATGACCTTGGCGAGTGCCGCGTTGTCCGCGGCCTTCCAGGTCACCGTGACCGGGACCGAGGTGGAGTTCACCGTGCCGGTGCGCACCTGCACGCCGGGAGCGGTCGGGAAGGTCGGCGCGGTCGTGTCACCGACCAGGGTGACCGAGCCGGACAGCGTGGTCGAACCGCGGACGTGGGTGGCGCGGACCTGGACCGTGTGGCTGCCGGAGGCGACCGAGATCGAGGTGGAACGGGCGGAGCCGGAGGTGTGCGCCACGGCCTTCCCGTCGACCAGGACGTCGAACCCGGAGATCACCGCGGACGGTGTGGAGGTCGTCCAGCTCACCGTGGCCGCGCCCTTGGTGTAGTAGCTCGTCCCGGACTTGACCGCCCCGCCCGCGAGCCCGGTGACGGAGACCGTGCCGACCGGGCCGGACGCGTAGGAGCGGATCGTGCCCAGCGCGTTGTAGAGCTGGTTGCCGGGGCAGTCGGTGGCGAAGCCGTCGCGGTGGCCGGAGATGACGTTGAACGTGTAGTCCTTGCCCAGGGTGAAGCCGGAGCTGTCGGAGGAGCCCTCGGGCAGAGATGCGGTGGCGGTGGCGGGATCCACGCCCGTCATACCGAACTTCCAGGCCGCGATCCGGGCGATGGAGCTCAGCAGGGCCGTGCTCGGCGCGGCTCCGGTGTAGGTGGTCTCCTGGGAGTCGCCGCCGCTGAGGTCGGTGTAGGTGCCGATGGCGGCCACACCCATGCTGTTGGTGTTGAACCCGTACGTCTGGGCGCCCACGACCGGCAGCGCCATCCCGCCGAAGCGGCCCTCGAAGACGGTGCCGCACTTGTCGACCAGGAAGTTGTACCCGATGTCGCGCCAGCCCTGGCTGAGGTGCGCGGCGTAGAGGCTGCGCACGATCGCCGGCGAGTCTGCGCAGGAGTAGTCGTTGGGGGTGTCGGTGTGGTGGACGAACATCACCTTCACCGCCGATCCGTACAACGGGTAGCCGGTATCGCGCGCGCACTCGTCCGCGCCCCAGTCGGCCCGGGTGACCACAGTCGGCGGCACCACCGTGGAGGTGGTCGTGGCCGGCATCGGGTCCGGCGCGGTCGGCGACGCGGAGGGGCTGCTGGGGGCGGTCGTACAGGACGGGTACGCCTCGGACAGCGACGGAAGCTGGCTCGGCCAGGACGTCGGGGACGCGCTTGGCGAGGCGGAGGCGGAGGGCCCGGTGGACGGCGCGCCGGATGTCGAGTCCGTGGCCGTGGGGGTGTCCGTGGGCGAGGCGGAGTCCGTCGCGGTGGGGGTCTCCGAAGTGTCGCTGCCTGCCGTGGCCGTTGCGGTGTCGGTGGGGGCGACGCCGTCCGTCGGAGTCGCGGTGTCGGTGGCCGTCGCGTCCATGGCGTATCCCGCCAGGCCCATGCCGGAGTACTGCGTAGCACCGGTGGCGGGCTTGCCCGGGTCGATCAGGTCCACCCGCAGCCCGGCGGGCAACGCGGTCGCCTTGCCCGCGCCGGTCACACGGACCTGGATTCCGTTCGACGGGCCCGACCACATGGGCGACATCCCGCCGCGCACACCGGGACGGTTCAGCTCGGCGGCGTCGGGGATGTCGTCCGGCTGCTGCATCTTCAGCCACGACGTCCAGTGGCCGCTGACGGCGGAACGGGTCCGCACCTCCACCGCCCCGCGCAGGTTGGCGTGCGCGCCGTTCCAGGTGACACCCACCATGCTGAACGGAGCCGTGGCCTGGGCCCCCAGCGTTTTGAGCGACGCGCTGGCCCCGGTCAGGGACAGCGAGTGGACATGCGTCTTGACCGGTCCCCGCGCGGCCGACGCTCCGGCATGGCCTCCCGACCCGGCCATCGCGACGGTCGCCACGGCCACGCCGCCCCCGGCGACGACCGCCCCCAGCGCCAGCCACGTGCGCGTTCTCAGACCGGCTCGACGACGACCGCGCCGAACCCCGTGTTCAGTTCTCATGCCCCGCCCTTGAAGCCCCGTTGCCGTTGTCATCCCAGCCATTGCGGGGCACAGCTGTCACAGGAGTGCCCCCTGGAATACCAGCGCACTCGGGCGTTCAAGCGTCACAGTCCCGAACGCGGGCGGGGGAGTGACGCAGACCAACGGCGGCTGTCGCGGCCCCTGCACGCCGGAAGGCGTGACGGGCGTCGGCCCTTGTACCGAGGCGTCCGCGTCACCGCTCGCCTGAGCAGGCCGACCTGGCGGCTGTGGACTGGGGGCCCGAGGGGCTTGTCACGCTGTGAGCTGTCCACCTATGTTCGACCACCGTGCTCGCTTCCCCGATGATCAGCGTCATAGTCGCCGCGCACGACCTGCAGGGACAGTTGGAGGTCTGCCTGAATTCGATACTGAACCAGTCCTTCCGGGACGTGGAGGTTGTCGCGGTCCTGGACCAGTCTGCTGAATGCCCTGCGGACTTGGTGGATGACTATGCCCGGCGCGATGGGCGGGTCTCGGTCGTGCGGCTGACGGGCGTCGTCGGTATCGGCCGGATACGCAACGCGGGGGCGGAGCGCGCCGCCGGTGACTATCTGCTGTTTCTGGACAGCGATCACATCATCGGGGGTGAAACGCTTCAGGCGATGGGCGATCAGCTGCAATCGGCAGACGAGCCGGATGTTCTTCTCTTCGGGCACACTCGCCTCCATCGCGGCCGCGCGTGGCCCGGTGCAGCCGCCGACCTGCTTGAACGGCAAGGACGTGAGCCCTTCGCCTCGATCGACCAGCCAGAGTTGTTCGGTGCTCCCGCCTACTCCTGGGACCGTTTGATCCGCCGCGACTTGTGGATCCGGCAGGAACTCGCGTTCCCTGACGGTCTCCACGAGGAGGTCACGGTCGTCCACCGGGCCATGCTCGCCGCCGACCGGGTCGCCGTCCTGAAGTGGAACTGCGTCCAGATCCGTCGTCGGCACACTCAACACCCCGCAGGCTCACCGGACGGCACCCACTTCGACGTCTTCGGCCGGTACGAAGAGAGCTTCGACTTGCTCAGGGAGCGCGACGCGCTGGATGTTGTGGCTCCGTTTCTCTTCACTCGTATGATTCGTCATTACCTCTTCCTTCTCAATCTCGAGGGATGTCTCTCCCGCTCCGAGCGCCCGCAGTTCTTCGAACGCGCCAGCGAGCACTACCGGCGGTTCCTCCCTAACGGCTACGAGCACCCCGAAGGTCGGGAGGGTGTCAGGTTCCAACTCGTGGCGAGCGGGAGATACAGTGCGCTGAAGGCCGCCAGTCTCCCTCAGCACGCGCGGAGTTTCGTCTCCCGAAGCGCCGCCGTACGACGACGGTAGCCCCGGGCTGGGTGACTTCGACCGTTACTGCCGCCGACACAGCGGCGCCGTGTGTACCGCACCCTGCACCGCGGGTCGGCGTGTCCACCCAGACGAACGCATACGGTCCGGCGTCCAGCGGCCGTTTGCGAAACGCGCCGATCTGCCTGTCCAGGTGCCGGGCCATGGCCGAGGCCTGCGACTTCGACAGCTGCGTGACACCAAGGGACTCGGCCAGTTTCTCGAAACGGCGAGTAGACACTCGCAGCAGACGGGCGTTGGCCACCACCGGGATGAGGGCCTACTCGGCCCGCCGTCCACGTTCGAGGATCCAGCGCGAGAAGGAACTCCCGGACCTGAAGATCGGGGATGGATACTTCCGAGGACCCACTGACAACAGTGGGTTCGGAATGCCGGCGAGCGGGCCGCCTATGGGCCGCCCGAGGTGGAGCAACGTTGACAGACGACGACAACTAGCCCAGGGAGTCGCCCAGGTCACAGTCTCAGCCACAGCGAGCCGCCGCACGGGAGGGACTTGGGCCGTCACTTCCCGAAGAACTGAGCGATGCGGTGCCGTCCGGAGAGCTTCCTCATCGCGCGCAGCCCATGCCTGTAAGCGCCCTCCGGCTCCCCGCTGCCCCTCCGCGTCCCCGTCCTCCCACCAGTCCCAGTCCGGACATGAGGCTCTTGGTCAGAGCCCGCAGGAGCCGCGGTCGAGGTGGAAGTATCGGGCATTGGCCCAACGGCACAGCCGGATACCGAAGGCGACGCCGGCGATTGTGACCAGGGCGGGCATGTATCCGCTGGCGACCTGGGTGATCGGGATCGCTGGGCACCCACCTGAGATGGCCCAGCCCGTACCGAACAACACTGCGCCGGGGATCACTCCGGCGTGGATGCGCCCCGGGGTGCGGCGGACCCGTAGCAGAGCGAACACGCAAGCGATGATCCCGACGGCGCCCGCGAAGGAGAACAACATGCGCAGGTCCTGGAAGGTGAACATGCGGTTCAGTTCGGCGTAGTCGCCGAAACCGATGTTCGTGACGGTGTAGCCGAGGGCCAGACCAGTGATGATGTTGGCCAGCAGAATCGCGCCCCGGGTGCGCATCAGATCACCTTCCACAAGAGGAACGACACCCCGACGGCCGTGCCGAAGAACACCGCGGTCGCGACGATGCTGACCGGGCGTAGACGGCCGCAGCCGCTGAGTCCGTGGCCGGAGCTGCATCCGCCGGCCAATCGAGTGCCAAAGCCGACGAGCACGCCTCCCACGAACAACAGGGCGACCATGGTGATCGGATTGGCGGTGACCAGGTTCCGGAAACCCGGGCCCATGTCGAAGCGGAGGTGGAACCGCCCGGAGGTGACCGCGGCGATCAGTCCGCCGAGGAAAATCGACACCAGCAAGGCAGCCTGGGTGACCAGAGGGACCGGGCGCAGACTCGTGACCGGGGGGCCGTCCCCTGCAGCCGGTTCGTCGGCCGGATCGAGTGGTTGTGTCTCCCCGTACGGAGCCTGCGACACGGTGGGCGCGCCGGGGCCGGTTCCGAAGTGCTCCGCGGTGGCCACTGCGAGCGCGTCGGCGAGAGCACGATCGTCTTCGAACTCCTCCTCCGCCCGCTCGAGCTGACGTTCACTGCGCCAGTGCAACACGCGGTCCCACGCCGAGGAGACCCCGAAAGACCGATCGGTGGCGAGGGTGTAGTTGATGGTGACCAGAGCGAGCCCGACAGCGCCCGCCCACCAGGGCCAGTAGGAACTCATGCGGGGCCTTTCATCCAATCGGCGAATCGAGCCCACCAACCGCGCTTCGAGCCGGACGCTGGGCGCACGTGTCGAGCGCGGCCGTCTGCGGGCGGGGGAAACTGTGCGGGTGGCGACGGCTGGTGATGTCCGACCGGTTCCGGCGGGGGTGCTGTGAACGGGGCGGTCGTCTCCGGCGACGCGGTTCCCGCTTCTGACCACTCAGGTGGCCGGCCTGGTCCCGGCTGGGACCAGTCGGCGGTCTGCGAAAACCAGGGATTGGGTCCTGGTGGCGGGGCCTGTCGGGGGGGTGCCTGCGTGGGGGTGACCTCGCCGGACCGGCTCTCATCGGCCGCGGGTTCGAGGTGCCGCGCGCGGACTCCGTTGGGCAACAGGCTGATCGGCACGCGCTCGCCGGTGAGTGACAACTGGTAGCGCGCACAGTCGTGCCACCGATCCTCACTGTCGCAGTAGTACTTGCGCCAACCTTCCAAGCTTGCCCTGAGTAGGGGGAAAAGGGGGCATGCTGCGGCGTGCGGGCAACCCACGTTGCTCCCTCCTGACCGGCGCACACCGCCCGTTCGGAGAGGGCGGCTGCCGTTGTTGGTTCTTGTCCTTCCCGCGCCCGGTCGACGATCGTAATACGTCGAGGAGTGCAGGTACGCGCCGTATTTTGATTCCCCGTCACCGCGTTCCGGCGTGATGCAACCATTGTTTCGGCATCCCCGGCAACCCCAGGGCGGCTTTTCAACCAAACCACTTGACATCGCATGGTGGGATACGCCACGTGACGGATGTGCCCGCCTATCACCCATGTCCGGATATTCGCCACCGACGGCGCCAGACCTCTTGGATCAAGATTCGACCTCATAGAGGCCACCTTGCCGGGACTGATCAATTTCTTGTGGAGAGGGTGTGAAAAGCGGGGCTCATTCTGCCGAGAAAGTGAAAGTCGGAGCTGGTCGATGAAGATATTGATGGTGGGGAACGATGTGTCGACGTGTCGTCTGCCGGACGTGCCGGAAGGTGACCTATGAGGGTTGCGGGCGCCATGTGGAGCAAGTGCTCGCCGGTGTGCCAACGGCTCAGCGGTGCATGTGTGAGTCAGCGAAGCACGGGCGCACGTACACACCGGAGGCAACGGCTCGATCGGCACAGGTGTCGACCCGACCGGGCGGACCGCCACCACCCGCGCGCGTTGCTCGACGCCAAGGAAGTTCATCAGGCTCGTCGAGAGGTGGTTGGTGGGCTCGGCTCGTCGATTGGGCGAAAAGCCCGACATGAGGTCATGGCGTGAGGAGGTCAGCTGCGCCGGCTTGGGACCCCAGGTCCGAGCCCGTATGCGAGGGCGAGGGCGACGGCGACGACGGCGATACCGAGGCGGACGCCGTCGTACCGCCGCCACCGCCTTAGGATCCCTTGCAGTCGGTCCAGAACACCTTGTGCCTGGCGGCGCCCTTCTCGCCGTCGAAGTTCCAGAACAGTTTGTAATGACCGTCGGGCAGGGACGGGTCCGACGTACGGCCGTGGCCTTCGGCATCCAGGGTGATGGCGCCGGACTTCACGGTCTCGCCCTTGGTGGCGGCGCTCGGGGCCCAGGCTTCGATGTGCCCGTCGACCTGCTGGACCGCGTCGTAGCCGAAGGCGTCGAGGTGGAACGTGCAGAGGTGGGGCTCGTTGCGGCGCAGCTCCTCGGGCCCACCGACTGCGCGCGGCGACGGATGCCGCCCCGGACCCCTCGTCCGGGGCGTTGTGCCATGTCACTTCCTGCGGAACGCCGACAGCACGGACCGCCAGGAGCGGTTCCGCTGGAAGGGCTTCTCGAAGATCTCGGAGAAGATCCAGGCAGCCAGGACCGACGTGGGCAGAGCCAGCGCGAGTGTCAACCAGAAGGTGGGCAGACCGGGTGACACGTAGTGCGGGGCGATCTTCCGGACGACGGTCATGACGATGGGCAGATGGATGAGGTAGAGGCTGTAGGAAGAGCCGCCGAGGCTGCGCATGGGGCGCGTGGCCAGGAGCCGCATGAGGGGGGCCGGCTTGCCTGTCGCGACCGCGGCGATCAGCATCGTCATGGCGGGGACGACGGCGAGATCGACCCAGTAGTAGTGGTTCACCGTCCACGCCGGTCCCTTGGCGAGGACGAGCGACAGAGGCGGTACGGCGGCCAGAAGGGCCGGCCAGTGCCACGGCAGGCGCCGGATCCTGTCCGGTGCGACGACGACCCCCGCACCGACCAGACCGGCGACGAAGACCGGGGCGAGATCCGGAGTCAGCCGGTTCACGCCTTCGGCCGGGTCGGCGTGCGCCGCGGCCAAGCCGCGAACGACCGCGAGCAGCGTCACCCCCGCGAGCAGGACCACCGCTCCCAGCCGCCGCCGGACCAGAAGGAGCAGCGGGAAGAAGAGGTACAGCTCCGCCTCGACGCCGATCGACCAGAAGGCCCCGTTCGGTGTCGGCGCCGTGATCATGTCCTGGAGCACGAGCCCGTACACCAGGATCGTTCCGCTGTTCGGCGGCCCGTAGTGCGAGGCCGCCACCACGAAATGAGCGACGAGCACGCTCAGCACGAGTGCCGCCCAGTACGGCGGAAGAATCCGCCAGGCGCGGCGGCGCAGAAAACGAGCGGCGCCGCCCAGTTGCCAGCCGTTGCGCGCCGGAGAGATCGCCAGCGAGAAACCGGACAGCACCAGGAAGAAGACCACCGCGAGGCGTCCGTACATCATCCAGCCGAGCCAGGCCGGACCCGAGTTGCCGGGGAACCCTGGAAAGGTCAGCAGCCAGCAGTGGAACAGGACGACATACAGTGCGGCCAGGCCGCGGAGGCCGTCGAGGCCCAGCACCTGGCCGGGGCCGCGCACCTCATCCGACGCGTCCCCTTCTCGCGCCGGGGCGGGCAACTCCAGAGCACTCCCGGTGGGAGGGTTCGACCCTAGGATCGCTCGCCCCTCTCCTCTGCCGTGCGCTCCCGGCTTCTCCATGGTTCCGTGGGCGCAGTGCCACCCACGGTGACTGATACGTCGCAGATGGCCAGGAGGTTCAACGGGGAGCGCGGGACGTCCCCTCTTCGGCCGGAGCGGGGCGCTTCGCGGTGTTCTTGCCCTGCCGGGAGCGCCTCCGCATGGGTCAGCGGCCCCCATCACCCACGTGGTTCATACGAGTCGCGCGCCTTCTGACCCCGGCACAAGATCGAAGAACGCTGACGTCGCGTCACCCCGCGGCCGGCGTCGCCCTCTGCCCCCGCGTAAGGAGAAGTGCGCAGGATGACCACTACGTCTGAACGTATTTCAGCACCGGTGACGCGCAAGGCGTCGAGACGTGTGTCCCAGTCGGTCTTCGACGGCTCCCGCCTCAGGGTCGTACTGCTGGTGGACGTCTACGACGGAGCCCAGCAGCAGTTCCTGGAGGCGTACGAGCACCTGTGCAGCCAGGTCGCGTCCGTGCCCGGGCATGTCAGCGACCAGCTCTGCCAGTCCATCGAGAACCCCTCCCAATGGCTCATCACCAGTGAGTGGGAGAGCGCCCCGCCGTTCCTCGACTGGGTGAACAGCGAGGGACATGTGCAGATGGTCCGGCCGCTGCACAGCTGTGTCCGGGACACCCGGTCGCTGCGCTTCCACATCGTCCGTGAGACCAGCGCGGCGGTCGCGGCCGACTCGGGTCCCCGCCAACTGCAACTGGCGCCCCGGATCGGCGACGGAAAGATCCGTCATGCGATCACCTTCACCGTCAAACGCGGCAGCGAGGAGACCGTCGCCAGGATCCTCGCCGACTACGCCCCGCCGGAGGCGCAGGTCGACGAGAACACGCGGCTGTGCCGCACCACGCTGTTCATGCACGGCAACCGGGTCGTACGGGCCATCGAGGTGGAGGGCGACCTGCTCGCCGCGCTGCGTCACGTCGCCCGGCAGCCCCAGGTACGGGCCGTCGAGGAGGCCATCAACCCGTATCTGGAGGAGGAGCGGGACCTGACCGACGCCGAGGCCGCGCGGGTCTTCTTCGCCCGTGCCGCCGTCCCCGCCGTCCACCATGTGACGGCGGACGAGGAGTGCCCGGAGGCGGTGCGCTACGCGCTGTACTACCCGGCCCGTCCGGGGCGCGGGATGGAGCTGGCCCGGCTGCTCGCGGAGCAGGACGAGGCGTCGGCGAACGACCCGAACTGCCCGGTGTGCCGCAGCACCGTCTTCCAGCGCGACGAGATCGTGGTGCGGCTGGTCGACGTACGGGGCGACCTGGACGGCGACCCGGTGCACTCCCTCGGCCGTGGCGACTCCACGCGAGCGGCCGAACTGCTGTCGCTCCTCGACGGCGAGGCCGTGGGCGCGAACGGTTCGGCGCTGAAGAGCGGCGACGTCGCCCGCTTCCTCGAGCTCGCCCGCATGCAACTCGTCACCGACCGCCGGTCGGACCAGGCCTGACCGCCACCCGCGGGCCGTAGCGGCCGCGCCCCCCTGTCGACGCAGCACACCACCGGAGGAACGACGTGATCAAACCCCGGCCCCGGATCGTGAATCTCAGCGAGACCGAGCCCAACACCAAGCGCGGAGGCGATCTGCGCGCCATGCTCACCCCGGCCACGGTCGGCTCCACCAGCGGTTTCATGGGCGTGGCCATCGTGCAGCCCGGCGACCGCATCGGGGAGCACTACCACCCGTACTCCGAGGAGTTCGTCTACGTCATCTGCGGGCACCTGGAGGTGGACCTGGACGGCGACCCCCAGCCCCTGCGGCCCGAGCAAGGGCTGCTGATCCCCGCCTACATGCGCCACCGCTTCCGCAACGTCGGTGACACGGAGGCCCGGCTCGTCTTCCATCTGGGTCCGCTGGCCCCGCGCCCGCAGCTGGGCCATGTGGACACCGAGGGCACCGACGCGGTCGCGGCCCACACGGCCGAGGCCGCCACCGCCCGGCCGGCCGAGCGAGACCAGGTCCGTTCATGACCCGGCGGGTGGCGGTCACCGGCATAGGCGTCGTGGCGCCGGGAGGCATCGGCGTCTCGGCGTTCTGGGACCTGCTCTCCAGCGGCCGTACCGCGACGCGGGGCATCACCTTCTTCGACCCGTCCAGTCTGCGTTCGCAGATCGCCGCCGAGTGCGACTTCGACCCGGCGGCTCATGGGCTGGACGCGGAGCAGGTGGCGCGCTGCGACCGGTACATCCAGTTCGCCCTGGCGGCCGGGGAGGAGGCGGTGCGTGACGCCGGCCTCGACATGGACCAGGAGAACCCCTGGCGGGTGGGGGTCTCCCTGGGCACCGCGGTCGGCGGCACCACCCGGCTGGAGCACGACTACGTCCTGGTCAGCAACCACGGGGAGCGCTGGGACGTGGACCACCGGCAGGCGCAGCCGCATCTGCACCGCGCGTTCTCGCCGAGCACCCTCGCCTCGACAGTGGCGGAGCGGTTCGGGGCGCGCGGGCCGGTGCAGACCGTCTCCACGGGTTGCACCTCCGGGCTCGACGCGGTCGGCTACGCCCTGCACACCGTCCAGGAAGGACGGGCCGATGTGTGCATAGCCGGTGCCTCGGACTCGCCGATCTCGCCGATCACCATGGCGTGCTTCGACGCGATCAAGGCCACCTCCCCGAACAACGACGATCCCGCGCACGCCTCTCGTCCCTTCGACAACAACCGTGACGGGTTCGTCATGGGCGAGGGCGGCGCGGTGCTCGTCCTGGAGGAGCTGGAGCACGCCCGGGCCCGTGGGGCGCGCGTGTACTGCGAGATCAGCGGCTATGCCACCTTCGGCAACGCCTACCACATGACCGGTCTGACCAGCGAGGGTCTGGAGATGGCGCGGGCGATCGACGAGGCGCTGGACCACGCGCGGCTCGACGGCTCGGCGATCGACTACGTCAACGCGCACGGGTCGGGCACCCGGCAGAACGACCGGCACGAGACCGCGGCGGTGAAGAAGGCCCTGGGGCACCACGCCTACGACACCCCCATGAGCTCCATCAAGTCGATGGTGGGGCACTCCCTGGGGGCGATCGGGGCGATCGAGGTGGTGGCCTGCGTGCTGGCCCTGGACCGCCAGGTCGTACCGCCCACCGCCAACTACGAGATCCCGGACCCCGAGTGCGATCTGGACTACGTGCCACGCGTGGCCCGCGAGCGCAGGCTGAACAACGTGCTCTCCGTGGGCAGCGGGTTCGGCGGGTTCCAGTCCGCGGTGATCCTGACCCGGCCGAGGGAGAGGACACGATGAGCGCACCGCATGGCAGGCGCGCCGGCGTCACCGGAATCGGCGTCGTCGCGCCCAACGGAACGAGCACCGACACCTTCTGGAAGGCCACCCAGGCGGGCGTCAGCGTCCTGGACCGGGTCACCCGGGAGGGGTGCGAGCATCTGCCGCTCCGGGTGGCGGGCGAGGTCCGGGGCTTCGAGCCGGCCGCGACGATCGAGGAGCGTTTCCTCGTCCAGACCGACCGGTTCACGCACTTCGCGATGGCCGCGGCCGATCTCGCGCTGGAGGACGCCCGGTTCGGCCAGGCCGATCTGAGCGACTCTCCGTTCATCGCCGGGGTGGTCACCGCGGCCGGGTCCGGCGGCGGCGAGTTCGGACAGCGGGAGCTGCAACGGCTGTGGGGGAAAGGCAGCCGGTTCGTCGGCCCGTACCAGTCCATCGCCTGGTTCTACGCCGCCAGCACCGGCCAGATCTCCATCCGCCGCGGGTTCAAGGGCCCCTGTTCGGTCGTCGCCGCCGACGAGGCCGGCGGGCTCGACGCTCTCGCGCACGCCGCGAGGGCGGTGGGCCGCGGCACCGATCTGATCGTGGCCGGTTCCACCGAGGCGCCGCTGGCGCCCTACTCGGGGGTCTGCCAGCTCGGGTACCCGGAGCTGAGCACGGCCTCCGACCCGGCCCGCGCCTACCGTCCCTTCACCGCCGACGCCTGCGGGTTCGTGCCCGCGGAGGGCGGCGCGATGCTGGTCGTGGAGGAGGTGGGCTCGGCCCGTGAGCGGGGCGTGCCCGTGCGTGCCGTCATCGCGGGACACGCGTCCACGTTCACCGGCGCCTCCTGCTGGGAGGAGTCCCGGGAGGGGCTCGCCCAGGCGATCCGCGGCGCCCTGGACGAGGCCGGCTGCGCCCCCGAGGAGGTCGACGTGGTCTTCGCGGACGCCCTCGGCATCCCGGCGGCGGACCGGGCCGAGGCGCTGGCGATCGCCGACGTCCTGGGCACGCACGGCAACCGGGTGCCCGTCACCGCGCCGAAGACGGGCATCGGGCGCGGCTACTGCGCGGCGCCCGTGCTGGACACCGCCGCAGCGGTGCTCGCGATGGAGCACGACCTGATCCCGCCCACCCCGCATGTCTTCGACCTCTGCCATGACCTCGACCTGGTGACCGTACGCGCCCGTCCCGCCGAGCTGCGCACGGCGCTGATCCTCAGCCGGGGACTCATGGGTTCGAACTCGGCGCTCGTGCTGCGGCACAGCGTCTTCGACGCCTCCTAGGAGGCCAGCAGCCCACCACGACAACCCGCAGCAATCCCTGCGGAGACGTCAGCAGCAAGCATCAGCGAAGGAGAGAAACCGCATGAGCGACCGCATCACCGTGGAAGAACTGGCCGAACTGATGAAGACGGCCGCCGGGGTCACCGTGGCCCCGCAGGACCTCGAACAGAGCTACGACTCGGGGTTCGAGGCCCTCGGCATCGACTCCCTCGGCCTGCTCGGCATCGTGGGGGAGCTGGAGAACCGGCACGGCACGCCGATGCCGCCCGACGCGGAACGCTGCAAGACCCCCCGCCAGTTCCTCGACCTGGTCAACACCACCCTCATGGCTGGAGCCTGACATGGCCGGACACACCGAGAACGCCATCACCATCGCCGCCCCGGTCGACCTCGTCTGGGACATGACCAACGACCTGGAGAACTGGCCCCGGCTGTTCAGCGAGTACGCCTCCTGCGAGGTCCTCTCGCGCGAGGGGAACCGGACGACCTTCCGGCTGACGATGCACCCCGACGAGAACGGCACGGTGTGGAGCTGGGTCTCGGAGCGGGAGACCGACCGCCCCACGCTCAGCGTCAAGGCCCGCCGCGTCGAGCCGGGCCCCTTCGCGTACATGAACATCCGCTGGCAGTACGAGGAGGTCACCGAGGGCACCCGGATGGTGTGGACGCAGGACTTCGAGATGAAGCCCGAGGCGCCGGTCGACGACGCCTGGATGACCGACAACATCAACCGCAACTCCAAGGTCCAGATGGCCCTGATCCGGGACCGCATCGAGCAGGTCGCCGCCGAGAACCGGCCCGCGCCGGCCCTCACCGACTGAGCCGGGCGGAGGACAGCCGATGCACCAAGCCCTGATCGTCGCCCGGATGGCCCCCGGCTCGGCCCCGGACATCGCCAAGGTGTTCGAGGAATCCGACCGGGGAGAGCTGCCGCATCTCGTCGGGGTCACCCGGCGCAGCCTCTTCCAGTTCGGCGACGTGTACATGCACCTGGTCGAGGCCGACCGGGACCCCGGCCCCGCCATCGCCAAGGTGGCCGGGCATCCGGAGTTCCGGGGCATCAGCGAGCGGCTCGCCGCGTACGTCAGCGCCTACGACCCCGCGACCTGGCGTTCGCCCAAGGACGCGATGGCGCAGCGTTTCTACCTCTGGGAGCGGGATGTCACCTCCTGAACCGCCCATACGACCACCGGTCGCCGGCCCCGCGTGATGGACGCGGGTCCGGCGACCGGTGCTGTGAGCGGTGTGCCCGCCGCGCGGTGCGCCCGCGGCGGCGGGTCAGGCGCGGACGGTGCAGTCGAACGCGTGCAGATACGGGTTGACCGGGCGGACCTCCTCGATGACCAGCCCCGCGGCGGTCAGCCGGTCGACCATGCTCCGGGCGGTGTGCTTGGCACCGCCCACGTTGAGGAGCAGCAGCAGGTCCATGGCGGTGCTGAACCGCATCGAGGGCGTGTCGTCGACGAGGTTCTCGATGACCACGACCCGCGCGTTCGGGCCGCCCGCCGCGACGACGTTGCGCAGCGTCCGCGCGGTGCTGTCGTCGTCCCACTCCAGGATGTTCTTGACGATGTAGACGTCGGCCCGGACCGGGATCGCCACCCGGCAGTCGCCGGGCACGATGGTCACCCGGTCGGCGAACTCCCCCTGCAGCCGGGGCACGGCGTTCGCCACCACGGGCGGCAGGTCCAGCAGGGTGCCGTGCATCGAGGAGTACTTCTCCAGCAGGCTCGCCACCACGTGTCCCTGGCCGCCGCCGATGTCCGCGACGGACGCACACCCCGTCAGATCGAGGAACGCCGCGACGTCCCGGGCCGACTGCTCGCTGGAGGTGGTCATGGCCCGGTTGAAGACGTCGGCCGACTCCGGGGCGTCCTCGTGCAGATAGGTGAAGAACTCCTTGCCGTACAGGTCCTGGACGACGTTCCGGCCGGTGCGCACCGCCTCGTCAAGCCGCGGCCAGGCGGCCCAGGTCCAGGGCTCGGTGCACCACAGGGAGATGGAGCGCAGGCTGCCCGGGTCGTCCTCGCGCAGCAGCCGGGACATCTCGGTGTGCTCGAAGGTGCCGTCCTTGTGCTCGGCGAAGACGCCGTAGCAGCACAGGGCGCGCAGCAGCCGTCGCAGCGGGCGCGGTTCGGTCTTCACCGCGGCGGCGAGCTCCTCCGCGCTCATGGGGCTGTCCCCCAGCGCGTCGGCGACGCCCAGGCGGGCGGCGGCGCGGAGTGCGGCGGCACAGGCCGCCCCGAATACGAGCTCCCTCAGCCGCATGGACGGCGGTGGGGCGGGGGTCGCGGTCGTCATGTGCCGCCCTTCCTCTCCGGGGCCGCCGACGGGTGTCCCGACCCGACGAGCGCTGCCGGGCACGCCGGACCGGCGATATGGCGTTTCGTCATATTCTGTACGCTATGACCCCTTATGGGGGGTGGAAAGCCGGGTCGGCCATCCGGTGGCGTGTCATGGTGAACGCGCGTGCGAGAGCGGCGGCGGTGGGTCCGCGCCCGGCAGCGCGGGACGGCCGGCTCGCCGGGCGCATCGATCGCGGGGCCGACCATACTGGCGTATGTGGACCCGGTGATATGGCTGAGGCGTGGAATCGGAGCAGTGGCGGCATACGTCCGCAGCGCCCCGGGCACCTACCTCTGGCTGGCGGTCCTGTTCGTCACCACGGTCGCGCTGCACCACATGTCGCCGCGGGTCGAGGAGGACTTCCTGCGGCAGCGGTCCACCAACATCCACGAGCTGTCGTCCCATCCCGTCCGCGTGCTCATCACCAGCGCGATGTGGATCGACGGCGGCCACTGGCTGCCGTACGCCGTGCTCTACACCGCCTTCCACGCGCAGGCGGAGCGCTGGCTGGGCACCGTGCGCTGGCTGGCCGTGTGCGTCGCCGCGCATGTCCTGGCCACCCTCGCCAGCGAGGGAGCCCTGTTGCAGGCGATACGCCGTGGCGTCGCCCCGCTCTCCGCCGCCGACACCCTGGACATCGGGGTCAGCTATGCGCTGGCCGGGGTCGTCGCGGTGCTCGCCTACCGGATCGCGGCGCCTTGGCGGTACGCCTGTCTGGCGGTCGTCCTGACCGTGTACACCGTCCCCTTCGTCCTCTCTCCCACCTTCACCGATTTCGGACATCTCATCTCGGTGCTGATCGGCCTCGGCTGCTATCCGCTGACCCGGAGCCGCGGAAAAGCATGGAATCCGAAGGAGACACTGGCCGCTCTCAGGAGTTAACGTCCGCCCCATGAACAGCGCAGCGAGCGGTGTCGTCAACGGCGGCATCTCCTTCTGGTACGCCGACGACGGCCTCCCCGCCCCGCGGGAGCCCCTGGCCGGGGACGCGGCCGCCGACGTCGTGATCGTGGGCGGCGGCTACACCGGCCTGTGGACCGCCTACTACCTGAAGAAGGCGGCCCCCTTCCTGCGCATCACGGTGCTGGAGCAGAGGTTCTGCGGCTACGGCGCCTCCGGACGCAACGGCGGCTGGCTCTACAACGGCATCGCGGGCCGCGACCGATATGCGCGACTGCACGGCCACGAGGCCGCCGTACGCCTGCAGAAGGCGATGAACGAGACGGTCGCCGAGGTCGTCCGGGCCGCCGAGGAGGAGGGCATCGACGCCGATGTGCGCGTCGGCGGCGTCCTGGAGGTCGCGTACACGCCCGCCCAGCTGGCCCGGCTGAAGGCGTTCCACGAGCACGAGCTGTCCTTCGGCGAGCAGGACCGCGAACTGTACGGCGCCCGGGGGACCGCCGAGCGGATCAGGGTCGCGCACGCGGTCGGCTCGTCCTGGACCCCGCACGGCGCACGGCTGCAGCCGGTCAAGCTGGTCAAGGGCCTCGCGGCGGCCGTCGAGGCGCTCGGCGTGACGATCCACGAGGGCACCCCGGTCACCGAGATCCGCCCCAAGCACGCGGTGACGCCCTACGGCACGGTCCGCGCGCCCTATGTCCTGCGCTGCACCGAGGGGTTCACGGCGTCGCTGAGGGGACAGCGGCGCACCTGGCTCCCGATGAACTCCTCCATGATCGCGACCGAGCCGCTGACCGACGCGCAGTGGGCCGAGATCGGCTGGGAGGGGTGCGAGGCGCTCGGCGACATGGCGCACGCGTACATGTACGCGCAGCGCACCGCCGACGGCCGGATCGCACTCGGCGGCCGCGGTGTGCCCTACCGCTTCGGCTCCCGCACCGACAACGACGGCCGTACGCAAGCCGCCACCGTCGAGGCGCTGCACGACATCCTGGTCCGCTTCTTCCCGTCGCTGGCCGGGGTGCGGGTGGCGCACGCCTGGTCGGGTGTGCTCGGGGTGCCGCGCGACTGGTGCGCCACGGTGACCCTGGACCGTGCGACGGGGCTCGGCTGGGCGGGCGGTTACGTCGGCTCGGGCGTCGCCACCGCCAACCTCGCCGCGCGGACCCTCCGCGACCTCGTCCAGCAGGACTCGGGCCAGGCCGGCGGGACCGATCTGACCGAGCTGCCGTGGGTGAACCACCGGGTCCGCAAATGGGAGCCGGAGCCGCTGCGGTGGCTCGGCGTGCACGGCATGTACACCACCTACCGCGCGGCGGACCGGCGTGAACTCACCGCTCCGGCCGCCGAGTCGTCGAAACTGGCACAGTTCGCGGACCGGGTGGCCGGGCGGCACTGAACGACCTGCGAAATCCGCACTGACCGGCACGAACGGCGGGGACGGTGGGAAACGGCGCTTGCCGGGCCCCGTCCCCGCCGTGTGACACTGCGCCCATGATCCGCACCGCGACCCCGGACGACATCCCCGTCCTGCATTTTCTGATCCGTGAACTGGCCGAGTACGAGAAGGCGCCCGACGAGGCTCGAGCGACCCAGGAGCAGCTGCGCGAGGCGCTGTTCGGCGACCGCCCGGCGGCGTACGCGCAGGTCGCCGAGGAGGGCGGCGAGGTCGTCGGCTTCGCGCTGTGGTTCCTGAACTTCTCCACCTGGCGGGGAGTGCACGGGATCTATCTGGAGGACCTGTACGTACGTCCCGAGGCGCGGGGCGGCGGCCACGGCAAGGCGCTCCTGAGGGAACTGGCCCGGATCTGCGTCGCCCGCGGCTATGAGCGCCTGGAGTGGTCGGTCCTGAACTGGAACCGCCCCGCCATCGACTTCTACGAGGCCCTGGGCGCCCGCCCGCAGGACGAGTGGACCGTGTACCGCCTGACGGACGGGGCCCTGGCCGACCTGGGAAAGCGGGTGTAGACACCGGGCCCCGTGGGCTCAGGCGTCGTCGGCCACCCGGAGGCCCAACGCCGCCGCCAGCACGGGCGCCAGGTCCAGGAGCTGGGCATGGCTGATCACCGCGCCCGAGAGCCGGTCCGACCCGCGGGCGACGTCCAGCTCCGCCGCACGGCGCAGATCCACGTCCACCAGGGTCGCCGCCGTGAGGTCGGCCCCCTTCAGCACGCAGTCCACGAACTCCACCCGCTCCAGCCGGGCGCCCCCGAAGTCCGGCTCGACCAGGACACAGCCCTCGAAGACGACGTCCTTGAGTCTCGCCCTGCGCAGATTCAGATAGTCGATCTTCCCGCCGCGCACCAGCACCCGTTCCAGCACCGCGCCGTGCAGCTGCGTCCCGCCGAGCCGGGCGTCCACCAGCTCCACGTCGCGCAGGCTCGCCTCGGCGAGATCCGTGCCCACGCCCCGTATCCCCGACAGGACGGAGTCCACCACGCGGGCGTGGTGCAACTGCGTCTCGTCCAGCGCGCAGCCCGTCAGCGCGCAGTCCAGGAACCGGGCACCCCCGCCGTCCTGTCCGGCGAGGTCCGTGTCCCGGAACTCCAGCCCGTCGTAGTCCCCGTCCGGCGTCAACTCGCCGTCCGTGAACGCCACCAGCTCCGGCAGCCGCACCTCCGGCCGCCGCGCCGGCTTCACCAACCGATCGTTCCGCACCATGCCCCCATGCTGCACCCCGCCACCGACAATCCCGCCCACCTGCGACGACATCCCCAAGGGCAGGCCCGGAGCGGCTTCGAGGGCGTGCGCCGGCCGAAGATGCGGGGCCTGGCGTTCCATGGTCTTCTGACGGGGTGAGCGTCACCCCGAGGGGCGAGCCGGCGGGCCTCGACGACACGGATGACCCCCGCCGCTGGTGGGCCCTGGTGATCATCGCGCTCGCCCAGCTGATGGTGGTCCTGGACGCGACGATCGTGAACATCGCGATGCCGTCCGCCCAACGCGCGCTCGGCATCTCCGACGGCAACCGCCAGTGGATGATCACCGCGTACACCGTGGCCTTCGGCGGGCTGCTCCTGCTCGGCGGCCGGATCGCGGACCTGGCGGGCCGCAGACGCACCTTCGTGGCCGGACTGGCCGGCTTCGCCGCGGCGTCCGCGCTGGGCGGCGCGGCCACCACGTCCGGCATGCTCTTCGGCGCCCGCGCACTCCAGGGCGCCTTCGCCGCCGTACTGGCCCCGTCGGCGCTCAGCCTGCTCACGACCACGTTCACCCGTCCCAGGGAGCGCGGCAGGGCCTTCGGCATCTACGGCGCGCTCGCGGGCAGCGGCTCGGCGATCGGGCTCCTCGCGGGCGGCCTGCTGACCGAGTACCTGAACTGGCGCTGGTGTCTGTACGTCAACGTGCCCATCGCTGTCTGTGCCGTCGTCGGCGGCCTGGTGCTGCTGCCCGCCGGGCCGCGCCACCCGGGCGCCCGGCTGGACGTCCCCGGCGCGCTGCTGGGCTGCGGGGGACTCGTCGCGCTGGTCTACGGGTTCAGCGAGGCCGAGCCGCGGGGCTGGACCGACCCGCTGGTCCTCGCCCTGTTCGCGGCCGGCGCGGCGCTGCTCGGCGCGTTCGTGTGGTGGCAGGCCAGGGCGCCGCAGCCGCTGCTGCCCCTGCACATCGTCAGGGACCGCGACCGGGCCGGCTGCTTCGCGACGATGACCCTGGCCGTCATCGGCATGTTCGGGCTGTTCCTGTTCCTGACCTACTACCTTCAGGTCGTCCTCGGCTACTCGCCGCTGCGCACGGGCCTCGGCTATCTGCCGCTGACGGCGACGATCGTCGTGTGCTCGACACAGATCTCGGCCCGTCTGCTGCCCCGGGTGGCACCGCGCCTGCTGATCGTGCCGGGCCTGCTGCTGGCGGCGGGCGGCATGGTGATCCTCACCCGGATCACCGTGGACTCGGACTACACGACCGCGATCCTGCCCGGACTGGTGTTGCTGGGGCTCGGTATGGGCCTGACCTTCATGCCGGTCTTCGCGACCGCCACCGCCGATGTCGCGCCGCGCGACTCGGGGGTGACGTCGGCGACCGTCAACACCTCGCAGCAGGTGGGCGGTTCCATCGGTACGGCGCTGCTGAACACGATCGCCACGAGCAGCGCCACGGCGTACCTCGCCGCGCATCTGCCCGACCCCGCCCGGAGGGCGCTCGTCGTCCGCGAGGGCGTGGTCCACGGCTACACCGTCGCCATCTGGTGGGCGGCGGGCGTCATGCTGCTGGCGGGGCTGGTCGCGGGGGTGACCGTCAGAGCCGCGGCCCCGGCGCACGGCACCCGGGGTACGCCGCTGCCCAGGGACGCCCGGCGTCCATAGCGCCCGGCGGCTCAGCCGAGGCGGGGGAAGCGGGACTGGAGGGTCCAGATCGCCGGGTTGTCCGCGAGGTCCTCGTGGAGGTCGGTGAGATCGGCGACGAGGTCGTGCAGGAAGTCCCGGGCCTCCCGGCGCAGTTCGGTGTGGGAGAAGGTCAGCGGGGGCTCGGACGCCGGCAGCCACTCCGCCTCGATGTCCACCCAGCCGAAGCGCCGCTCGAAGAGCAGCCGGTCGGTGGACTCGGTGAAGTCCAGCTCCGCCTGCTGCGGCCGGGCCGCGCGGCTGCCGAGCGGGTCCCGGTCGAGCAGCTCGACGATGTCGCACAGCGCCCAGGCGAAGTCGAGCACCGGCACCCATCCCCAGGCTGTGGACAACTCCCGGTCCGCCTTGGTGTCCGCGAGATAGACATCACCGCAGAACAGGTCGTGGCGCAGGGCGTGGACGTCCGCGCGGCGGTAGTCGGTCTGCGGTGGGTCGGGGAAGCGGTTGGAGAGGGCGTAGCCGATGTCGAGCACGGGGGCGATGGTGTCACGCCGCGGGCCGCCCCGCGCCCGGGGGCCGCCCCGTAAGATCACGTGCGTGTCCCGGTTCATACGTCTTGTCCCTGCCGTGCTGCTGAGCGTCACGCTCACGGCCTGCGGCGGCGGGGTGCACGGCACGCCCGGCGGCCTCGGGCTGCACGACCCGTACTTCCCGCGTGCGGGCAACGGCGGGTAGGACGTCACGCACCACGACCTGACCCTCGCCTACGACCCGGAGCACCGCCGGCTCAGGAGCATCCGTAGCGGCCGAACCGGGTCGGCCCGGTTCAGGCGGGCCGCAGCGCCTTGCGGAGCACGGTGCAGGGGCGGGACTTCTGGAGGTCCGGGCGGTGCGCGACGGTCTCGTAGCCGAGGGACGTCCAGAAGGCGAGGCCACGGGTGTTGCCGTCCAGGACCGCGAGGCGTACGGCGGTCCGGCCCTCGGCGCGCAGGCGCTCCTCGACCAGTACGGCCAGGCGCCGGCCGTACCCCTGCCGCTGCAGGGCCGCGTCCACCATCAGCAGGCCGATCCACGGGTCCGGGTCGGCCGGGTCTGGGTGGCGGGCCAGGATGATCGCGATCCCCACCAGGCGACCCTGGGCGCGGGCGAGCAGGACCTCCACGTCCGGGTTCGCCAACTCGTCGGCCAGTGCCGTCGCCACCTGCTCCGGGCGGATGTCGTCCGGATCCGGGAAGTCACCGCTGAGGGCGTGGTACGCGCGGTGGGAGGCGTACAGCGCGGTGAGTTCGGTGAGCAGCGGGGCCGGGATGTCGTGGTCGGCGGAGAGCCGCAGGGGCTGGAGGATCACGGACGCCAACGTATCCCGCGCGGGGTGTTCGGGGCCCGGGAAGCGACCGGAGCCCCCCGGCCGCGCAGCACCGCGGACGAGGGGCTCCGGGACGAGCGTTCCCGGCGTCAGACGTTGACGCCGAAGTCCTGGGCGATGCCGACCAGGCCCGAGGCGTAGCCCTGGCCGACCGCGCGGAACTTCCACTCCGCGCCGTTGCGGTACAGCTCGCCGAAGACCATGGCCGTCTCCGTGGCCGCGTCCTCCGAGAGGTCGTAGCGCGCGATCTCCTGGCCGCCGGCCTGGTTGACGATGCGGATGTACGCGTTGCGCACCTGGCCGAAGTTCTGGGAGCGGGACTCCGCGTCGTAGATGGAGACCGGGAAGACGATCTTGTCGATGTCGGCCGGGAGCGCCGCCAGGTTGACGTTGATCGCCTCGTCGTCGCCCGCGCCCTCACCCGTGCGGTTGTCACCGGTGTGGACGATCGAGTTGTCCGGCGTCTGCTTGTTGTTGAAGAACACGAAGTGCTGGTCCGAGTAGACCCGGCCCTGCGTGTTGACCGCGATCGCGGACGCGTCGAGGTCGAAGTCCGTGCCGGTGGTGGTGCGGACGTCCCAGCCGAGGCCCACGGTGACGGCGGTCAGGCCCGGAGCCTCCTTGGTGAGCGAGACGTTGCCACCCTTGGACAGGCTTACAGCCATTGTTGGGAGTCCCTTCCCTCGGTACGTGTGCGGATGAAGCTACCGCCACCCATAGGAACGCCAAGAGGGGTACATATGGTTCCGGGTCTCTTTACCTTTTTTACCTTCTGTGGGAAATCCGGATGACGCGGACCCGTGGAGCCGGGAACATGGACGTCATGTCCGGTCCTCACGTCATCCGCGGCTCCGTCTCGCTTCCCGAGGCCGAGCTGATGTGGCGTTTCTCGCGCTCCTCCGGGCCCGGCGGCCAGCATGTCAACACCAGCGACACCCAGGTGGAGTTGCGTTTCGACCTCGCGCGCACCGAGGCGCTGCCGCAGGTGTGGAAGGAGCGGGCCCTGCGCCGGCTGGCGGGGCGGCTCGTCGACGGCGTCGTCACCGTCCGCGCCTCGGAGCACCGCTCGCAGTGGCGCAACCGCGAGGCCGCGGCCGTACGCCTGGCCTCCCTGCTCGCGGAGGCGACGGCTCCGCCGCCGAAGCCGCGCACACCGACCCGGATCCCCCGCGGCATCAACGAACGCCGGCTGCGGGAGAAGAAGCGGCGCGGCGAGACCAAGCGCGGCCGCACCGGCCGGGACTGGGGCTGAACGCTAGCCCAGGTGGCGGTACCGCCCCCGGAAGTACAGCAGCGGTCCCCCCTCCGTGCTCGGCACCTGCGCCGTGAGGACCCGGCCGATCACGAGGGTGTGGTCGCCCGCCCGCACGCGCTGTTCCGTGCGGCACTCCAGGGTCGCGAGCGCGCCGCCGACCAGCGGTGCGTCGGAGGCCTCCCCGCGGGTGCAGGCGATGTCCTCGAACAGGAGCCGGTCGCTGATGCGGCCCTTCATCGCGAAGCGGCCCGCGATGTGCCGCTGGCTCTCCGTGAGCACCGAGACGGCCCACAGGGGCTGTTCGGCGAGCAGGTCGTCCATCCGGGAGCCCTCGCGCAGGCTGACCAGCACCAGGGGCGGGTCCAGGGACACCGACATGAACGCGTTGGCCGTCATCCCGACGTCCTCGCCGCTCGGCCCCTCCGGGTCCAGCGCGGGCTCGCGCGCCGTCACCAGGACCACACCCGTGGCCAGCCGGGACATGGCCGCGCGAAACTCGTCGTTGCTCACCCCCTCAGGATGCCCGGAGGTGGGCGGGACGGCGGTCAGCGGCGGGGCGAGCGGAGTGTTCAGCACACAAGAACGCTAGTGGGCACCCGCCGGCCGCCACATCGGGCCCGGGGCCGAGGCGGGACCTAGGTCCGGCGGCCGAGACGGCGGGGGACCGGCCGCTCCCCATGATCCCAACTCGACTCCGGGCGCGCTCAGTTGACACGTATGATCACAGTGCCTGCACGCAGTGACGAATTGTGTTCGCCGAATGCGTCGAAAAAGCGCGGAATCCCCACTCAATTGTTCATCTTTTTCTGTGACTTGAGTCACAGGAGCCGTATTTTGTTGACCCTGTGTACCTAGTGAGCAGCGCGCTGTGATTCAGTGGCGGGGACGCTGCACGACGCTACACCCGGAGTACTCCGAGTAGCGCACCGAGGAAGACCGAGAGAACCGTAGGACGCCGAAGCATCCCTGGAGTTGCTGCGAAGACATCGAGGGGAGGGGGCGAATGGAGGCCGAGTCGGAGCCGTATGTCCGCCTGGCCACCCTGCGGCAGCTGCACCAGGTGATGGCGGACATGAACACCGCCCGCAGCCTTGCGGACACGCTGCAGACCGTCGCGGACGGCATCGTCACCGGCCTCGGCTTCGAACTGGCGGCCGTGAACCTCGTACGCCAGGACGGCGACCTCGTCGTCGCCGCGCTCGCCGGGAACTCCGCGGCCGAGGCGCTCATCACCGGCCGGGTCGGCTCCCGCGCCTCCTGGGAGCGCAGGCTGTCCATGGGCGAGGCCTGGGGCGACCTGCGGTTCATATCGCACACCGAGGGCTGGGTCCTCGACGAGGACGACGTCCCGCAGTGGTACACCGACGGCCCGGAGCCCCGCTTCGAGGACGAGTGGCACCCCTCCGACCGCCTCTTCGCGCCGATGTACACGCCCGGCGTCCAGGGCGGCCCCGGCGAGCTGATCGGCGTCATCTCCGTGGACCGCCCGCGCAACGGGCGGCGGCCCGGCGCCTGGGGGCGCGAGGCGCTCCAGATGTACGCCTTCCAGGCCGCGATAGCCATCAGCAACGCCCGGCTGAGGGCCAACATGCAGCGGGCCCTGGTCCGCCTGGAGCGGGAGCAGCAGGCCCTGCGGGCCAGCGAGGAGTCCTTCCGGCAGGCCTTCGAGTACGCCCCCTCCGGCATGGCCATCGCCGAGATGGGCGGCGATCAGCACGGGCGGATCCTGCGCACCAACGACGCCCTGTGCCGGCTGCTCGGCCGGCCCGCCTCCGCCATGCGCCGCTACTCGTTCTCCGACCTCGTCCACCCCGAGGACATCGGCACGCTGCTGCGCACCTCCGCCGAGGGCGGCCGGGCCGAGCTGAGGCTCGGGCGGCGGGACGGCACCTATGTATGGGTGTCCCTGCGCAACTCCGTCGTCGCGGACGCCGCCGACGGCCCCCGCTTCCTGCTCACCCACGTCGAGGACATCGAGGAGCGCAAGCGCCGCGAGCTGCAGCTCGCGCACCGCGCCTCCCATGACTCGCTCACCGGTCTGCCCAACTCGGCCGAGCTGCGCTCCCGGCTGTCGGCCCGGATCTGCCAGCGGCCGCAGTCCCTGCCGCCGGGCGCGGCCGAGTCCCTGGACGCCGCGTACGGTGCGTACGAGACCGATCACCCGGCGGCGTACGACGGGAGCGGGCACGCCTTCGACTTCCACACCGGCCCGGGGCCCTTCGACGCCTTCGACCACCATGTGCACTCCGTCGCCCCCGACCGGGACACCGACGACGGCACCAAGGGGCTCGCGGTGCTCTTCTGCGACCTCGACGGATTCAAGTCGATCAACGACCGCTTCGGGCACAACGCGGGCGACGCCGTCCTCATCGAGGTCGCCCGGCGGCTCAGCCGCGGCGTGCGCGACGGGGACACGGTGGCCCGGCTCGGCGGCGACGAGTTCGTCGTCCTCGCGGACGGACTCGGCAAGGCCGACGCCCAGGACCTCGCCGTACGGCTGCGCAACGAGATCATCCAGCCGATCCGGGTGGACGGCCGCGCCATGCGGGTCGGCGCCAGCTTCGGCATCGGCTGGGCCCACTGCGGGATGACGGCGGACGAAGTGTTGAAATCCGCTGACGAACGGATGTACGTGGAGAAACGATCTCGGCCCAAACAGCATCGACGCGCGGGATAGACCCAGCTCAGTGCAGGGGTGATGGGAAGAACAGCCGTGCGGGGTCCGTGAAGCGGGTAGGCTCGCCATTCAGCCACGTACGCATCTTGACCCGCACCTGTTGAGGAGACCTAGGGATGACGCCCGGCAACAACGGCGCGAGCACGCCCGAGGACGAGGACCCGTTCGGCTACCTCTACGCCGACGGGCAGGCCAACGGCGCCCAGCCGCCGTCAGGCGGCTACGGCTACCCGGGATCCGTCAACAGAGTGCGCACGGTCGGCGAGCGCCAGTACGGCCAGCCACAGGCCCAGGCCCCCACGGCCGCCTACGGGCAGGTGCCCCAGCAGCAGGGCTACGGCCAGCCGAACGCACACTACGCCGCGCCCGAGACCCAGCCGGGCGGCGCCCCCACGACCCGGCAGGCGACTGCGGGACCGGGCGGCGGCGGCCGGGGCCGGGGCCCCAACACCAAGGGCCTGCTGATCGGCGCGATCGCGGTGGTCGCCGCGGTCGTGATCGGCATCGGGGTCGCCATGATGGGCGGCAACGGCAACAAGAAGGACTCGGCGGGCGGCGCGTCGAGCGGCCCGACCACCTCGCAGAGCGACTCCCCGAGCGCGTCGGCGTCCGCTTCCGCCGCCGGGGAGCTGCCGAAGATCGACGCCAAGGCCCTGCGACTGGAGGGCGGTACGACCACGGCCTCCGACGTGAAGGGCGCCAAGGCGGACGGCGGGGTCTATGTGGGCGGCCTCAACGCCGTCGGCGCGGCCGTGACCTGGAGCGTGGACGTCCCCGCGGACGGCAAGTACACGCTGCACACCGGCTACGGCGTGCCCGGCGTCGACGCCACCGCGACCCTCACGATCAACGGCACGCCGCTGGACAGCCCCCTGAAGCTGAAGAACTGGGCCAACGCGGCCCAGGGCGACTGGGAGAAGGGCTGGACCAAGACGTACAACTACATCCAGCTCAACAAGGGCACCAACACGATCCGGATCTCCTGCGAGCAGGGGAACCAGTGCAACGCCAACCTCGACCAGCTCTGGCTGACGAACGGCTGGTCCAAGTAGCCGACGTCACGCGGCCGTCGCCTCACCGGTGACGGCCACCCGGTCCAGCAGCTCCTCGTAGGCGTGGCGGTCGAACTCGCCCGCCACGGGGGCCAGTACGGTCGCCGCGGACAGGGCCACCGCCCGGGCCAGCCGGGCCGGCCAGGGCAGGTGCTCCACCAGACCCGACAGCAGACCCGCGACCGCCGAGTCGCCGGCGCCCGTCGGGTTGCCCGGGATCCGGCGCGGCGGTACGGCCCGCCAGCGGCCCTCCGCGTTCACGGCGAGCAGGCCCTCCGCGCCCAGCGAGGCGACCACCGTGTGCGCCCCGCGTCTGCGGGCGTCCCGGGTGGCCTGCAACGGCTCGTGGGAGCCCGTGAGTTCGGCGAGTTCGTCGGCGTTCGGCTTGACGATGTCCGGGCGCGCGGCCACCCCGCGGCGAAGCGGCTCACCGCTGGTGTCGAGCAGGACGGGGACCCCCATCGCCCGTGCGGTGCGCACCAGTTGGGCGTACGCGCCCACCGGCACCCCCGGCGGCAGGCTGCCGCACAGGGCCACCGCCGTCGCGGAGTGCACCAGGCCGGCGTAGGTGTCCAGGAAGGCCGACCACTCGGCCGGAGCTATCAGCGGGCCCGGCTCGTTGAGCTGGGTGGTGTCGCCGGTCGTCTCGTCGACCACCGCGACGGTGCGCCGGGTCGAGCCCGCCACCGGGACGAGCGCGTCGACGACCCGGGGCGTGTGGGTGAGCTGGTCCTTCAGGGAGCGGCCCGTCGCGCCGCCCGCGAAGCCCGTGGCCGTCACCTCGTGGCCCAGCGCGGCGAGCACCCGGGCCGCGTTCAGGCCCTTGCCCCCGGGCCGTTCGGTCACCTCGGTCACCCGGTGCGCGGTGTGCGGCCTCAGCGCCCGTACGCGATAGGTGATGTCGAGAGCGGTGTTCAGCGTGACCGTCAGGATCACCTGGGGACCTCCCTCGAATGTCGTGACGGCGTGTCCGGTGGTTCCGTACGACGGTTCCCCGTGTGCGGAATCCCAGGATGCGCCCGCCGTCGGCGGTGTGCGGAGGCTCGATCATGCCAAATGAGTCGGCGGTCGGCCCAGTCCCCGGGTCGACCGCCGTGCACCAACAAACGGATGAATCATCCCAGTTGGGGATCGACCACCCATGCGCCGCGGCGCATCACCCCCTTGAGGGCGAACTCCTCGTCCAGCAGCACCAGGTCGGCGTCCTTGCCGGGCTCCAGGGAGCCCACCCGGTCGTAGACGCCCAGCAGCCTGGCCGGATTGGCCGAGATGGCGGCGACGACGTCCTGCACCGGCAGCCGGTCGACGGTGACCGCCCGCCGGAAGGCGCGGTCCAGGGTGAGCGTGGAGCCCGCGATCGAGCCGCCCTGCACCAGACGTGCCACCCCGTCGGTCACCTCCACCTCCAGCGGGCCGAGCATGTACCGCCCGTCGCCGCTGCCCGCCGCGTCCATCGCGTCCGTGATGAACGCGACCCGTGCGGCCCCCGCGTGATGGAACGCCAGCTGGAGGGAGGCCGGGTGCAGATGGGTGCCGTCGTCGATCAGCTCGACCGTGATCCGCTCGTCCTCCAGGAGCGCCGCGATGGGCCCCGGGGTGCGGTGGCCGAGTGGCGGCATGGCGTTGAACAGGTGCGTCGCGACGGTGGCCCCCGCGTCGATCGCCTCCAGTGTCTGCTCGTAGCTCGCGTCCGTGTGCCCGATCGCCGCGATCACGCCGTGCTCCGCGAGCAGGCGCACGGAGTCGATGCCGCCGGGCAGTTCGGTGGCCAGCGTGACCATCTTCGCCCGGCCGCGGGCCGCGTCGATCAGCTTGCGGACCTCCGCCGGCTCCGGGTCGCGCAGCAGTTTCTCGGAGTGCGCGCCCTTGCGGCACGGCGAGATGAACGGCCCCTCGAAGTGGATGCCGGCGATGTCGCCCTGCTCCGCCAGCTCGGACAGCAGTCCGGCCTGCCGGGCGAGGACGTCCATGTCGTCGGTGACGGTCGAGGCGACCAGGGTGGTGGTGCCGTGCAGCCGGTGGGTGCGGACGGCCGTGAGGATCTCCTCGGCCGTGCCGGAGAAGGACGCCCCGCCGCCGCCGTGGTTGTGCAGGTCGACGAAGCCCGGGACCAGCCAGTGGCCCCGTACGTCGACGGTCTCCGCGTCCGGGGGAGCAGTGTCGGTGATCCGCGTGCCCTCCACGACGACGCGGCCGTCGTCCACGATCCCGGTGGGCAGTACCACCCGGGCACCTGCGAGAACCTTGCTGGGGGCCATCAGGCGGTTACCTCCGAGCGGTCAGTGGTGTCGAGGAGATCCCAGGCGAGAAGTCCCGCGCCCAGGCATCCGGCGGTGTCCCCCAGCGCCGCGGGGACGACCGAGGGCGGCCTCTGGAAGGTGAGCCGGCGCCGGACGGCGTCCCGCAGCGGCGTGAACAGGGTGTCGCCCGCCTCGGCGAGCCCCCCGCCGACGATGATCGTGCGCGGGTCCAGCAGGGTCAGGGCGGTGACCAGGCCGTCGGCGAGCGCTTCCACGGCCTCCTGCCAGATCCGGACGGCGTTCGGCTCTCCGGACGTGACGGCTCGTGCGCAGCCGGCCGCGTCGGCCTCCGGGTCCCCGGACGCCTTGGCCCAGGCCTCGCTGACGGCCGCCGCGGAGGCGTAGCGCTCCAGGCAGCCGACCTGGCCGCACGGGCAGGGGGCCCCGCCGGGCCGTACGACGATATGGCCGATCTCGCCCGCGAAGCCGTGCGCCCCGGCCTCCACCCGGCCGTCGATCCCGATGGCGCCCGCGATGCCGGTGCCGAGGGGGACGAACAGAAAGCGGTCGGCGCCCTTGCCCGCGCCGAGGCGCCCCTCGGCCAGGCCGCCGGTGCGCACGTCGTGCCCGAGGGCGACAGGCGCGCCGGACAGCCGGCGGCTGAGCAGATCGCGCAGCGGCACGTCACGCCAGCCGAGGTTGGCCGAGTAGGCGGCGACGCCGCTGTCGGCGTCCACGATGCCGGGCACCGCGACGCCCGCCGCGGCCGCGGGTTCGCCGAGGTGGCGCTCGCCGTACGCGCGCAGCTCGGCGGCGAAAGCGAGGATCGACTCCACCACGGCGTCGGGCCCGCGTTCGCGGCCGGTGGCCCGGCGCGCCCGGTGCAGCAGCTCACCCCCCGCGCCGACCAGGGCGGCCTTCATCCCGGTGCCGCCCACGTCGAGGGCGATGACATGTCTCACGGAGACAGTGTGGGCCCTGGACCCGGAAGAGGTCTAGTCCACTCGCGTGGTGTAGACCTTATGCAGTTGATATTCCGAATAGCGAGACAGCAGGGTTGGGCAAGAGCGGTGCAGGGGCGCGGGACGCGTAGGACGACGTGGCACAAGGGTCTGATCGCGGGGGTGTCCGCACTGGGCATGACAGCGGTACTGGCGGGCTGCGGGGGCTCGTCCGGCTCGGGGGGCGTGACGCTGCGGCTGGTGGCCGCGGACTACGGTGACTCCTCGGCCAACAGCTCCAAGAAGTACTGGGACGACCTGGTCCGGGGCTTCGAGGCGGAGCACTCCGGGATCAAGGTCGAGGTCAGCGTCTACTCCTGGAACGACGTGGACCGCAAGGTCAAGGAGATGGTGGCCGCGGGCCACGCGCCCGACATGGCGCAGATCGGGGCGTACGCGGACTACGCGGCGGCGGGCAAGCTCTACCAGGCGGACGAGGTGCTCTCCATCCCCGTCCAGGCGGACTTCGCCTCGGAGCTGAGCGACGCGGGCAAGGTGAACCGCACCCAGTACGGCATGCCCTTCGCGGCCTCCACACGGCTGCTCTTCTACAACAAGACGCTGTTCGCGCAGGCGGGGATCCAGCCGCCCACGAACTGGCACGAGCTGGCGGCGGACGCCGCGGCACTCAAGGCCAAGGGGGTGAAGTTCCCCTACGCGCTGCCGCTCGGCCCGGAGGAGGCGCAGGCCGAGACGATGCAGTGGCTGCTCAGCGGCGGTGCCGGCTATCTGGACGGGTTCGGCTCCTACGACATCGACTCCGCGCAGAACGTGGGCACCTTCACCTGGCTGAAGGACGACCTGGTCGGCAAGGGGCTGACGGGTCCGGTGCCGCCGGGCCGGCTCAACCGCGCCGACGCCTTCGCCGCCTTCACCCGCGGCGAGGTCGGCATGCTCAACGGCCACCCCTCCCTGATGAAGACGGCCCGGGCCAAGGGGGTCGACTTCGGCATGGTGCCGATGCCGGGGGTCGACGGACGGGCGAAGTCCACGATGGGTGTGACCGACTGGATGACCGCCTTCAAGCAGAACGGCCACCAGGACCAGGTCCGCGAATTCCTCGACTATGCGTACGACGAGAAGAACGTGCTGGACTTCTCGCGCGAGTACGACCTGCTGCCGGTCACCAGCTCGGCGCAGGAGGCGATGTCGGGGTCCTCGCGGGACGCCGACCTGGGGCCCTTCCTGCAGCAGCTGCCCAGCGCGGAGCTGTACCCGGTCGGCAAGACGTCCTGGGCGGGCGTCAGCGCCCAGATCAAGAAGGAGATCGGCGAGGCCGTCAGCCCGGACGGCAGCCCGTCGGCCGTCCTGGACCGGATCCAGCGGGCGGCGGTGACCGCGGACAGCGCCACCGGCTGAGCCGTCCGCTCTGTCGGCCCGTGCGGCTACCGTTCCCCCATGGAAGAGCTCAACCCCCGAGAAAAGGCCGTCCTCGCCCTGGAGGGGCGCAGCTTCTCCGGGCCGGGGGCCAAGGAGCGGGCCATCCGGGAGCAGCTGGGCCTCGCCCCCGTGCGCTACTACCAGCTGCTCAACGCCCTTCTCGACGACCCGAGGGCGCTCGCCCACGCCCCGGTCACCGTCAACCGCCTGCGCCGCGTCCGCGACTCCCGCCGCGCCGAGCGCTGACCGCGCCGAGCGCACACTGTCGGGAGCGGGGCGCGCCGGGGCGCGCGGCGAGTGTGCCGGTGCGTCTGCCGGAGTCGGGAGTGGGTCCGGTCCCGCGCGGATAGGGTCGACGCATGGGCAGCCATACGGACTCCTTGCCGACGCCCGCCACCGCGGCCGGGCGCGACGGTCTCGACGCCATCCTCGCCCGTCCCGAGCGGGCCGTACTCGCCTTCGACTTCGACGGGACGCTCGCCCCGATCGTCCCCGACCCCGACCAGGCCCGCGCCCACCCGGACGCGGTCCCCGCCCTCGCGGCGCTCGCCCCCAAGGTCGCCTCCGTCGCGGTCGTCACCGGCCGCCCGGCCGGCGTCGCCGTCCGCCACGGCGGCTTCGCGGGCGTACCCGGACTCGACCACCTCGTCGTCCTCGGCCACTACGGCGCCGAACGCTGGGACGCCCGCACCGGCACCGTCGACGCGCCCGCCCCGCACCCGGGCGTCGCCGCCGTCCGCGCCGAACTCCCCGGCTTCCTGGACGAGATCGGGGCCTGGCACGGCACCTGGATCGAGGAGAAGGGACGCGCCGTCGCCGTGCACACCCGCCGCGCCGACGATCCGCAGGCCGCCTTCGAGGCCCTGCGTGAACCCCTCACCGACCTCGCCACCCGCCACGGCCTGATCGTCGAGCCCGGCCGCCTGGTCCTGGAGCTGCGCCCGCCGGGCATGGACAAGGGGGTGGCCCTGTCGGAGTACGTCCGGGAGACGGGCGCCGGAGCGGTCATGTACGTGGGGGACGACCTCGGCGACCTCCCGGCCTTCGCCGCCGTCGACAAACTCCGCTCCGACGGCGTACCCGGCCTGCTCGTCTGCAGCGGCAGCGAGGAGGTCACCGAACTGGCCGACCGGGCGGACCTCGTGGTCGACGGCCCGGAAGGCGTCGTACGACTGGTGACCGCTCTGGGCGCCCGCATGACGGACCGCCCCTGAGGCCTTGAGGGCTGAGGGCCGCGGTCCCGCCGGGCGCGCCCCTCAGCCCTCCAGTGCGGCCAGCTGATCCAGGAACCAGCGGGCCGGGGGCAGCGCGGTGGCCTGCGCGGCCAGCCGCTTGGTGCGTTCCGCGCGCTCTGCGGGACTCATCGACAGCGCCTCGTGCAGCGCCTGGGCCGTGCGCACGATGTCGTACGGGTTCACGGTCACCGCGTCCTCGCCCAGCTCCTCGTACGCCCCGGCCTCTCGTGAGAGCACCAGCGCACAGCCCTCGTCCGAGACCACCGGCACCTCCTTGGCGACCAGGTTCATGCCGTCCCGGATGGGGTTCACCAGGGCCACGTCCGCCAGCCGGTACGCGGCGAGGGAGCGGGCGAAGTCATCCTTGACGTGCAGTTCCACCGGGGTCCAGCCGGGGGTGCCGTAACGGGAGTTGATCTCCGCCGCCACCCGCTGGACCTCCGCCGTGTAGTCGCGGTAGACCGCCAGGTCCTGCCGGGACGGGTAGGCGAACGCCACATGGACGACCCGTTCGCGCCACTCCGGACGCGACTGGAGCAGTTCCTCGTACGCCAGCAGCCCGCGCACGATGTTCTTCGACAGCTCAGTGCGGTCCACCCGCACGATCGACTTGCGGGGCGTGCCGTCGGGGGCCCAGCCGATCTGCTCCCGCAGGGCCCGCATCCGCTCGTCCACGTCCGGCCGGTGCGCCCGCTCGCGCAGGAACTCGGCGTCGGCGCCCAGCCCGTGGACGCCGATGCGCGTGCCCGAGGGGATGCCGGGGCCGAGGACCGCGTGGCAGCAGTCCGTGAACGCGTCCGCCCACCGCCGGGTGAGGAACGCCGCCCGGTCCGCGCCCAGGATCCCGCCGAGCACCTGCGCGGCGATGTCGTCGGGCAGCAGCCGGAAATACTCGGGCGGTGCCCACGGCGTGTGCGAGAAGTGGCCGATCCGCAGGTCGGGGCGCAGCTCGCGGAGCATCCGGGGGGTCAGGGTGAGGTGGTAGTCCTGGACCAGGACCGCCGCGCCCTCGGCCGCCTCCTCGGCCAGTGCCCCGGCGAACGCCCGGTTGTAGGTCTCGTAGGCCGCCCACTGCCGCCGGAACTCCGCGTCGAAGACCGGCTCCAGCGGTGTCTGGTACAGCATGTGGTGCACGAACCACAGGACCGAGTTCGCGATGCCGTTGTACGCGTCCGCGTGCACCTGCGCGTCGATGTCGAGCATCCGTACGCGCTGGCCGCCGGTGTCGGCCGGATCGAGCCTGCCCGCCGTGCGCCGTACGGCCTCCCGGTCGCTGTCGTTCAGCGCGGAGCAGACCCACACCGCGTTCGTGTCGGGGCCGATCGCGGACAGGCCGGAGACCAGTCCGCCCCCGCCGCGCCTGGCCGTGAGCTGTCCGGTCTCGTCCAGCACGTACGAGACCGGGCCGCGGTTGGACGCCACCAGAACGGAAGCCGCATTCGAAGCCATGCCACGAAACCTAGCCCGTGCAGAAAACGCTCAAACGTTCCCTTCGGCCGTCTGCGGAACCGTATACAAAGGGGGGCGCCATGAGCCGGGCTTCCCGGGGTGCGCCCGGACCCGGACGGCTCAGGCCGCCCGCCGGTGCGCGTACTCAGGGATCTCCGCCATCGGCGGCCGCTCCTCCGTGTCCACCGAGTACGTCCGCGGCTCGAAGCGGCCCTCGACCCGCTCGAACTGGGTGAGGGCGGGGCGCACCAGATGGCCGCGGGCCAGCCGCAGCTGCGCGGTGCGGTAGATCTCCGCGGCCATCCGGCCCAGCGCCTGGCCGTCCTGGTGGCGGTGCAGACGCACCCCGACGTCGACCTGGGCCAGGGCGTCCAGGCCCACCAGATGCAGGGCGTCGACCAGCATGCCCAGCTCCACCCCGTACCCGACCGGGAACGGGAGCCGCTCCAGCAGGGAGCGCCGGGCGGCGTACTCGCCGCCGAGCGGCTGGACGAAGCCGGCCAGCTGCGGCCAGTGCATGTTGAGCAGCGGGCGCGCCATCAGCTCGGTGACCCGGCCGCCCTGGCCGGCCGCCGCGCCGGAGGCGGGCTCGCCGGGCAGGGCCAGCGGCCGGTCGTACATCGCCTTCACGAGGTCCACGCCCGGGTCGGTGAGCAGCGGGCCCACGATCCCGGAGACGAAGTCGGAGGAGAACTCCCTCAGGTCCGCGTCGACGAAGCAGACGATGTCCCCGCGGGTGACCAGTAGCGAGCGCCAGAGCACCTCGCCCTTGCCGGGCACGGCCGGAATGCGCGGCAGGACGCTGTCACGGTGCACCACCGTCGCGCCGGCCGCCGCGGCGACCTCGGAAGTGCGGTCCGTGGAACCGGAGTCGACGACGACGATCTCGTCGACGAGCGGGACCTGCTGCATCAGGTCATGACGGATCACGGCGACGATCTCGCCGACCGTCTCCTCCTCGTTCAGTGCGGGCAGCACCACGCTGACCGACGAGCCCGAGGCCCGCTTGGCGGCCAGGAGCTGGTGGATCGGGCGATCGGTCACGGACCAGGAGCGGGTGCTCAGCCAGCGCTCGACTTCTTCCAGCACGGTCTGCGGCTCCTTACATGCGTGATCCATCTCGCGGGTCGGACGGCTATCTCAACTGTCCTGGCCTTCGGTTACAGTCTTGAACAACGCCGGTGACCATCGCATGTCGGGGGTCGCCGCTGCTCATAGCAGTGAAACAACCGCATACAGCTCATCCAGAGGGGCAGAGGGACACGGCCCGATGAAGCCCCGGCAACCCTCCAGCCGGTTCTCGTAGATCCATGTGATCGTTTCCGCGAGGCTCCCGGCTAGGGAAGGTGCCAAATCCGTCTCACGGCGAGATGCGTCGTGAGGAAGATGAGGAGAAAGGGCCTCGCCTGTCATGGCTGTGCAGTCAGTTGTAAGCAGCACCGACTCCGTGGATCTCGGACCCGCCGCCGCCCTGTCCTGCCGCGAGTGCGGCCATCGGGTGCCCCTCGGCCCGGTCTTCGCCTGCGAGGAGTGTTTCGGCCCGCTGGAGATCGCCTACGACTTCTCGGGCTACGACACCGAGGAGCTGCGCAAGCGCATCGAGGCGGGACCCGCGAACATCTGGCGCTATGCGCCGCTGCTGCCCGTCCCGGCGGACGTCGCCGACAAGCCGAACCTCAACCCCGGCTGGACCAAGCTGGTCAAGGCCGACAACCTGGCGCGCGAGCTGGGCGTGACCGGCGGTCTGTATGTGAAGGACGACTCCGGCAACCCGACGCACTCCTTCAAGGACCGCGTGGTCGCCCAGGCGCTGGAGGCGGCGCGCGTCTTCGGCTTCACCACCCTCTCCTGCTCCTCCACCGGCAACCTGGCGGGCGCGGTGGGTGCCGCGGCGGCCCGGGCCGGCTTCCGGTCCTGCGTCTTCATCCCGCACGACCTGGAGCAGGGCAAGATCGTCATGGCCGCGGTCTACGGCGGCGAGCTGATCGGCATCGAGGGCAACTACGACGATGTGAACCGCTTCTGCTCGGAGCTGATCGGCGACCCGGTCGGCGAGGGCTGGGGCTTCGTCAACGTCAACCTGCGTCCGTACTACGCGGAGGGGTCCAAGACCCTGGCGTACGAGATCGCCGAGCAACTGGGCTGGCGGCTGCCGGACCAGATCGTGGTCCCGATCGCCTCCGGCTCCCAGCTCACGAAGATCGACAAGGGGCTCCAGGAGCTGATCAGGCTCGGGCTGGTCGAGGACCGCCCGTACAGGATCTTCGGTGCCCAGGCCGAGGGCTGCTCCCCGGTGTCGACCGCGTTCAAGGCGGGCCACGACGTCGTACGGCCGCAGAAGCCGGACACGATCGCCAAGTCGCTGGCGATCGGCAACCCGGCGGACGGTCCCTATGTCCTCGACATCGCGCGCCGCACCGGCGGGGCCGTGGAGGACGTGACGGACGCGCAGATCGTGGACGCCATCAAGCTGCTCGCCCGCACCGAGGGCATCTTCGCGGAGACGGCGGGCGGTGTGACGGTGGGCGTGACCCGCAAGCTGATCGAGAGCGGTCTGCTCGATCCGACGAAGACGACCGTCGTCCTCAACACCGGCGACGGTCTCAAGACCCTGGACGCGGTGGCGGGCACGGGCCTCACCGCGACGATCCGTCCGAACCTGGACTCCTTCCGAGAGGCTGGCCTCGCATGAGCGTGACCGTTCGCATCCCCACCATCCTGCGCACCTACACCGGAGGCCGGGCCGAGGTCGCCGCCGAGGGCGCGACCCTCGCCGAGGTCATCGCCGACCTGGAGAAGAACCACACCGGCATCGCCGCCCGCGTCCTCGACGACCAGGGCAAGCTGCGCCGCTTCGTCAACGTGTACGTCAACGACGACGACGTCCGCTTCGAGCAGGGCCTTCAGACGGCCACCCCGGACGGCGTCGGCGTCTCCATCATCCCGGCTGTCGCGGGCGGCTGACGGCCGTTCGTCCCCGCGCGGCCATTACCCTCGGTAAGGTCGAGCACCGAGAGTTCACTGAATTGCCCTCTCCGCGAGAGAAGCGGAGGGGGCAATTCTGCATGGTTGAGCACGGTACAGTTGGGGAACTCGCTCCCCGTTTTCCGGTCGGGCAACCGGTGTCCCTGCCGCCCGTCCGACAAGAAGCAGCCAAAGTGGGCAGGGGTTTTGCGCCATCCATTCCTTTTGTCGGGCCCGACTTGCCCTGAATTCGGGTGAATTCTCGGTACATTCCCGACCGGTCGTGCCCGGAATTCTCGTCCGATTGACCTGTTGCACACGGCAGTTGGACAGATACATTCAGCCGCGGTCGACGCGTTCCGGCGCACGCCCCCAACCGTTGGGGGGTGAGGTCTGACCCGGATCCGCGAAGTGTGGATCTGTGCAAGGGCCAGTAATAGGGGAGTTAGGCATGGCTCAGGGCACCGTCAAGTGGTTCAACGCGGAGAAGGGGTACGGCTTCATCGCGGTCGACGGTGGTGCGGATGTATTCGTCCACTACAGCGCGATCCAGATGGACGGTTACCGCACCCTGGAAGAGGGTCAGCGGGTCGAGTTCGAGATCTCGCAGGGTCAGAAGGGGCCGCAGGCGGACATGGTCCGTCTGGCCGGCTGAGTTGCGCGCCGACGACTGAACTGTTCGACGTGTCGAGGGGCTCGCATCCCGTACGGGGTGCGAGCCCCTCGGTCTGTCCGGAATCCGATGGGTTCGGGCGTGGCGGGGGCGCGCGGCGAGGTCCTCCGCGCGCCCTCCGACGAGCCCGCTTCGCGGGCGCGTCTTGCGCCCTCCCGTCACCCGGCCACCACCCCTCATCGAGCCCGCTTCGCGGGCGCGTCTTGCGCCCTCCCGTCACCCGGCCACCACCCCTCATCGAGCCCGCTTCGCGGGCGCGTCTTGCACTCGGAGGGGGCGAGTGCTAATCATTGGCGTTAGCACTCTGAAGGTGAGAGTGACAAAGAAGGACCGAGTCGGTGAGGCCGCGGACCGGGTGGGGCAAGGAACCACCGGCCGAGGCCGTCCGTCGCGGGCGCGGGCGCGGTCCGAAGTAATCACCCCCAGTCCTGGAGGGACCACTTCACATGGCCAAGATCATCGCGTTCGACGAGGAGGCGCGGCGCGGCCTCGAGCGCGGCATGAACCAGCTCGCGGACGCCGTGAAGGTGACGCTCGGCCCCAAGGGCCGCAACGTCGTCCTCGAGAAGAAGTGGGGCGCCCCCACGATCACCAACGATGGTGTGTCCATCGCCAAGGAGATCGAGCTCGAGGACCCGTACGAGAAGATCGGCGCCGAGCTGGTCAAGGAAGTCGCCAAGAAGACGGACGACGTCGCCGGTGACGGTACGACCACCGCGACCGTGCTCGCCCAGGCGCTGGTCCGCGAGGGCCTGCGCAACGTGGCCGCCGGTGCCAACCCCATGGCTCTGAAGCGCGGTATCGAGAAGGCCGTCGAGGCCGTCTCCGCCGCCCTGCTGGAGCAGGCGAAGGACGTCGAGACCAAGGAGCAGATCGCCTCCACGGCCTCCATCTCCGCCGCCGACACCCAGATCGGCGAGCTCATCGCCGAGGCCATGGACAAGGTCGGCAAGGAAGGCGTCATCACCGTCGAGGAGTCGCAGACCTTCGGTCTGGAGCTCGAGCTCACCGAGGGTATGCGCTTCGACAAGGGCTACATCTCGGCGTACTTCGCCACCGACATGGAGCGTATGGAGGCCGTCCTCGACGACCCGTACATCCTGATCGCCAACTCCAAGATCTCCTCGGTCAAGGACCTGCTCCCGCTGCTGGAGAAGGTCATGCAGTCGGGCAAGCCGCTGCTGATCATCGCCGAGGACGTCGAGGGCGAGGCCCTGTCGACCCTGGTCGTCAACAAGATCCGCGGCACCTTCAAGTCCGTCGCCGTCAAGGCCCCGGGCTTCGGCGACCGCCGCAAGGCCATGCTCGGTGACATCGCCATCCTCACGGGCGGCGAGGTCATCTCCGAGGAGGTCGGCCTCAAGCTGGAGAACGCGACCCTGGACCTCCTGGGCCGCGCCCGCAAGGTCGTCATCACCAAGGACGAGACCACGATCGTCGACGGCGCCGGCTCCCCGGAGCAGGTGCAGGGCCGCGTGAACCAGATCCGCGCGGAGATCGAGAACAGCGACTCCGACTACGACCGCGAGAAGCTGCAGGAGCGCCTGGCGAAGCTGGCCGGCGGCGTGGCCGTCATCAAGGCCGGTGCCGCCACCGAGGTCGAGCTCAAGGAGCGCAAGCACCGCATCGAGGACGCCGTTCGCAACGCGAAGGCGGCCGTCGAGGAGGGCATCGTCGCCGGTGGTGGCGTGGCCCTGCTCCAGGCCTCCCAGGTCTTCGAGAAGCTGGAGCTCGAGGGCGACGAGGCCACCGGTGCCGCCGCCGTCAAGCTGGCGCTCGAGGCCCCGCTGAAGCAGATCGCCGTCAACGCCGGCCTCGAGGGCGGCGTCGTGGTGGAGAAGGTGCGCAACCTGACCCCGGGTCACGGCCTGAACGCCGCGACCGGTGAGTACGTCGACCTGGTCAAGGAAGGCATCATCGACCCGGCGAAGGTGACCCGTTCCGCGCTGCAGAACGCCGCCTCCATCGCCGCGCTGTTCCTCACCACCGAGGCCGTCATCGCCGACAAGCCGGAGAAGGCCGCCGCGCCCGCCGGTGGCGGCATGCCGGGCGGTGACATGGACTTCTGATCGACCTGGTCGATCTCCGTCCTGACCGAGGGCGGCACTCCCTGTTCGACAGGGGGTGCCGCCCTCGGGCGTGTCCGGGGTCACGCCGCGGTGCGCCCAGGAAGCGGAATACGGGGTAGCACATCAGCGGTTGTTTTATGGGATGCAACAATGCGCGTGCACATACCAACCGGTTAGCAACGTCACCCTCGAGGAGCCCACGTGACCGTCGCCCCGTCTCCCGCCTCCCGCGCGGCCCAGATCCTGTCCCGGCCGATCACCCTCAACGGCCTCACGGTCCCGAACCGGATCGCGATGGCCCCGATGACCCGCATGTTCTCCACGGACGGCGTCCCCGGCGAGGACGTGTCGGCGTACTACGCCCGCCGCGCGGCCGCCGGTGTCGGTCTGATCGTCACCGAGGGCACCTACGTGGGCCACGCGTCGGCGGGTCAGAGCAGCCGGGTGCCGCGCTTCCACGGCGAGGAGCAGCTGGCGGGCTGGGCGAAGGTCGCCGAGGCGGTGCACGCGGCGGGCGGCACGATCGTCCCGCAGCTGTGGCACGTCGGCATGGTCCGCGAGGAGGGCCGGCCGCCGTTCGCCGACGCCCCCGCCGTCGGTCCCTCGGGTCTGCGCATCGGCGCCACCGAGGCCACCGGCAAGGCCATGGACCGGACCGACCTGGACGCCGTGATCGGCGCGTTCGCCCAGGCCGCGGCCGACGCCGAGCGCATCGGCTTCGACGGTGTGGAGATCCACGGCGCCCACGGCTACCTCGTCGACCAGTTCCTGTGGGAGGGCACCAACCGCCGTACCGACGCCTACGGCGGTGACCCGGTGGCCCGTACGAAGTTCGGTGCGGAGATCGTGGCCGCAGTACGGGAGGCGGTCTCGCCGGAGTTCCCCGTCATCTTCCGCTACTCGCAGTGGAAGCAGGACGCCTACGACGCCCGGCTCGCGGAGACCCCCGAGGAGCTGGAGGCGATCCTGACCCCGCTGGCCGCGGCCGGTGTCGACGTCTTCCACGCCTCCACCCGCCGCTACTGGCTGCCGGAGTTCGACGGTTCGGACCTCAACCTGGCGGGCTGGACCAAGAAGCTCACGGGCAAGCAGGTCATCACCGTCGGCTCGGTGGGTCTGGACGGCGACTTCATCAACGCCTTCCAGGGCGACGGCGCCCCGGTCAAGGCCATCGACAACCTCCTGGACCGCCTGGAGGCGGAGGAGTTCGACATGGTCGCCGTGGGTCGCGCCCTGCTCCAGGACCCCGAGTGGGCGGCGAAGGTCCTGGCGGGCCGGTTCGACGAGCTGGAGTCGTACGACGCGGCGGCGGTGCAGACCCTGTACTGATCCGCGCCCGGCCGGTACCGCTCCCGTCGGGCGCGGTACCGGCCGCAGCGGCCCGCCGCCGGAGGGGTGCCGGGAGGGGGCTCTTGCAGAGGATTTCCCTTGCTTAAGTCAATCAATCGGCTTAAGGTTGCCTGAGTCAATCACGCTTGCACTCCGACGGAGGCACCCTTCATGTCCGACGCACCCGCCCGGCCCGCCGAGGCCGGGCCGTCCGCGGCGCCGAGATCGAACGTCCTGGTCGTGGTGCTCGCCTTCGGCGGCATCGTGGTCTCGCTGATGCAGACCCTGGTGATCCCGATCGTCCCCGAGCTGCCGAAGCTCCTGGGCGCCTCCTCCTCGGACACCGCCTGGGCCGTCACCGCGACCCTGCTCGCCGCCGCCGTCGCCACACCGGTGATGGGCCGCCTCGGAGACATGTACGGCAAGCGCCGCATGCTGCTGACCGGGCTCGCGATGCTGGTCGTCGGCTCGGTCACCGTCGCCCTCAGCGACGCCCTGACGCCGGTGATCGTGGGACGTGCCCTCCAGGGCCTCGCCTCCGGCGTCATCCCGCTCGGCATCAGCATCATGCGCGACGAACTGCCCGCCGAGCGGCTGGGTTCGGCGACCGCGATGATGAGCGCCTCGCTCGGTGTCGGCGGCGCCCTCGGTCTGCCCGCCGCCGCGGTCATCGCCGAGAACTTCGACTGGCACATGCTGTTCTGGACCTCCGCCGTGCTCGGCGCGGTCGCAGCCGTGCTCGTCGTGGCCCTCGTCCCGGAGTCGGCCGTGCGCAGCGGCGGCCGGTTCGACGCGCTCGGCGCGCTCGGCATGGCGGCAGGTCTGATGTGCCTTCTGCTGGCGATCTCCAAGGGCGCCGACTGGGGCTGGGGCAGTGGCACCACCCTCGGCCTGTTCGCGGCCGCCGTCGTGATCCTGCTGGTGTGGGGCGTCTTCGAACTGCGCGTGGCGGAGCCGCTGGTGGACCTGCGCACCACCGCCCGTCGGCAGGTGCTGGTCACCAACCTCGCCTCGGTGGCGCTCGGTTTCGGCATGTTCGCGATGTCCCTGGTCATCCCCCAGCTGCTGCAACTGCCCGCGGCCACCGGCTACGGCCTCGGCAGGTCACTGCTGACGGCCGGTCTGGTCATGGCGCCCTCCGGCCTGGTGATGATGGCGACGGCCCCCGTGTCGGCGGCCGTCTCGCGCGCCAAGGGCCCGAAGACGACCCTGATGATCGGCGCGCTGATCGTCGCCGCCGGCTACGGCATCAACATCGCGCTGATGGCCCAGGTCTGGCACTTCGTGCTGGTCTCCTGCGTCATCGGCGCCGGCATCGGCTTCACCTACGGCGCCATGCCCGCCCTCATCATGGGGGCCGTGCCCGCCTCCGAGACCGGGTCCGCCAACAGCCTCAACACCCTCATGCGCTCCATCGGCACGTCCACCGCGAGCGCGGTGGCGGGCGTCATCCTGGCCCATATGACCACGAACCTGGGGCCCGCGACCCTGCCGTCGGAGAGCGGCTTCAAGACGGTCCTGGGCATCGGCGCGGGTGCCGCCATCCTCGCCTTCGCCGTGGCGTCCCTCATCCCGCGCCGGGGCCCGGCCGACGCACAGGGGCCGACCGCGACGGCAGCGGGCGAACAGGAGCCGACGGGGGAGGTGTCCGGGACCAAGGCGTAAGGGCCCGGAGTTCCGAAGGCCCCGGCGTCCGCCGGGTGCGCGGCGGAGTGGTCCCGTTGTGACGGGATCACCCGCCGCGCGCCGTTCGTTACGGGAGGGGGGCACACCGTGCGCCGCTTCTCCCGATCGAGCAGTGGAGATCATCGATGACGTCATCCGGGTCCCTCGCTCCGGGCGCCGACACGTCCGCTCCCGTGGTGCGCACCACCGTCGGTGCCGTCCGCGGGCGCCGGGAGGACGGACTCGCGGTCTTCCGGGGCATCCCGTTCGCCGAGCCGCCGGTGGGTGAGGGGCGCTTCGCGGCGCCGCGGCCGGTGCGCGCCCGGGACGGCACCCGCGAGGCGTACACGTTCGGCCCACCGCCCCCGCAGGAGGCCGGGATCCAGGGCCGTGCCCGGCCGGTGGACGCCGCGCTCGGCGACGACTGGCTGACCGTCAACGTATGGACACCGGACCCCGATCCGGCCGCGCGGCGGCCCGTGTCGCGGCGCATCTGGGAGACCTACGAGTTCTCCGAACTGCCGTTGCTCGGGTGAGACGGCACCTTCCCCCCGCGTGACGGACCATGGAAGCCGGTGCCGAACGCCGAAGCCCGACTGCCCGGAGACCGCCGATGACCCAGCCCCCGCTTCCCGGAGTCCTCGCCGACGTCGCGCCGATCCTGGACCACTGGGGCTATCCGGCCGTCGCCGGCCTGGTGTTCCTGGAGGACTTCGGCGTGCCCGCCCCCGGCGAGACGATCCTGATCGTCGCCGCCGTGTACGCGGGCACGGGCCGGCTGAACCTGATCCTGGTCGCCGTCATCGCCTTCGTCGCCGCGGTCGTCGGCGACAACGTCGGCTATGCGATCGGCCGCTTCGGCGGCCACCGGGTGGTGGAGCGCTACGGCCGCTACCTCCTGCTCACCCCGGCCCGCGTCGCCAAGGCGGAGGCCTTCTTCGCCCGGCACGGCGGCAAGATCGTCACCGTGGCGCGGTTCATCGAGGGGCTGCGCCAGGCGAACGGCATCATCGCCGGGCTGGCCGAGATGCCCTGGCGGCGTTTTCTGCTCTTCAACGCGCTCGGCGCCGCCCTGTGGGTGGGGGTGTGGGTCACGTTCGGCGCCCTCGCCGGATCCCACCTGGAGACGCTGTACCCGGCGATCGCTCGCTACGAGCTGTACGTCCTCGTCGCCCTGGCCGTCCTCGTCGCCCGCCATCTGCACCGCCGCCGCAGGGACCGGGCCGAGCGGTAGCGCGGGGGAAGCGGACGGCTGCGCCCCGGTCAGTCCGCCGCCCTCTCCAGTGCCGTGCGCAGATGGCCGTCGCTCTCCGCGAGGAGCCGGGCCGCCGTCAGGCCGTCCACCGCGCCGAGGATGGTCAGGATCGCGTTCTTGACCTCACCGTCCGTGGCCGCGAGCGCCTTTTCGATCTCCTCGTCGTCCGCGCCCGTCGCGAGCGCCACGATGCGCCGGGAGCGGGCGCGCAGCTTGTCGTTGGAGGCGCGCACATCGACCATCAGGTTCCCGTACGTCTTGCCCAGCCGGATCATCGTGATCGTCGAGATCGTGTTGAGGACCAGCTTCTGCGCCGTGCCCGCCTTCAGCCGGGTCGAGCCGGTCAGCAGTTCGGGACCGACCACGATCTCGATGCCGTGGTCGGCGGCCGCCGCGAGGGGGCTGTCCGCGTTGCAGGACAGGCCGACCGTGAGCGCACCGGCCGCCCGGGCGTGCTCCACCGCGCCGAGTGCGTACGGCGTGCGCCCCGAGGCCGAGACGCCGACCACCGTGTCACGGGTCGTCAGCCCCAGTGCGTCGAGGTCCTGGGCCGCCAGCTCCCGGGAGTCCTCCGCACCCTCCACCGACGTCACCATCGCGCCGGGGCCGCCCGCGATCAGTCCCACCACCTGCGAGGGGTCCGTGTCGAAGGTCGGCGGGCACTCGGAGGCGTCGAGGACGCCGAGCCTCCCGGCCGTGCCCGCGCCCGCGTACACCAGCCGGCCGCCCCGGGCCATCCGTTCGGCGACGGCGTCGATCGCGGCGGCGATCTGCGGCAGCCGCGCGGCGACCGCGGCCGGCACGGTCGCGTCCTCGCCGTTCATGATCCGCGCGATCTCGAGGGTCGGCAGCCGGTCGATCTCGGCCAGCTCGGGGCGGAACGCCTCGGTGGTCAGGGACTCCAGCTCTGCTCGCAGATCGCGCGGGTGGGACGAGGAGGTCATCGGGCGCGGCTCTTTCCGGTGCGGCACTGCTCTGAGGGGAGGACGGGCAGGACTACCTCTTCGTTGCGCCGCGGGGATGGTGACGGTGTGCCAGGGCCTCGTAGGACGCGGCCAGAGCCGGTGCGGCGGTCTCGTACGTGCGCTGTGCCACGCCGACGAACAGGCAGTCGACGACGAGGAGCTGGCTGGTGCGGGACGACATCGCGGCCGGCCTCAGTTCGCTCTCGCGCGCGGTGGAGGTGGTCAGGACGTGGTCCGCGTACTGCGTGACGGGCGCGTCCGGACGGCCGGTGACCGCGACGGTGGTCGCCCCGCGCTCGAAGGCCACCCGCAGCGGTTCGATGACGTCGCCGGTGGAACCGGAGTGCGTGATCGCGATCGCCACGTCCTTGGCGCGCAACTGCACCGCGTTGGTGACCGCGAGATGCGGATCGCTGTGCGCATGGGCTATGAGCCCTATCCGCAGCAGCTTCTGGACGAGGTCCTGGGCGACGAGCCCGGACGCCCCTATGCCGTACACATCGATACGGCGGGCGCCGGCGAGCGCGGTGACGGCGGCGCCGAGCTGCACGGTGTCGAGACCGGCCGCGGTGTCGGCGAGGGTCTGCTGCTCGTCGTAGGCGAGCTTCGCGACGACGTCCGCGATCGGGTCGTCGACCGCGATGTCGGCGGTGACGGACGGGGCGCGGCCCGACTGCTGCTGCGCGGCGAGGCCTGCGAGGGCCAGCCGCAGGTCCCGGTAGCCCGGATAGCCGAGGAGGCGGGCCGTACGCACCACGGTGGCCTCGCTGGTGCCGGTGCGCTCGGCGAGACCGGTGACCGTGAGCGCCGCGCACCCGGCCGGGTCGCCGGCGACCGCCTCGGCGACGCGCTGCATGGACCGGGTCATCGAGGGCGCCAGGGTGCGCACTTTGGCGGCGAGCGCGGCGGGAGCGGGCGGCGCGTCCTTGCCCGATGAACCGCGGAAAGTTTCCTTCACACGCTGGGTCACAATGTGAAAGATATTTTCCGTTCGGACGTCCGGTCAAGAGTTGCGCACAATGGGGGCATGGATCCCATCAGCCCCCTGGAGCAGGCCCTGCACGCGGCCCGGGCCCTGGTGCTCGCCGACCTGGTCGCGGGCGAGGTCGCCGAGGCGGATGTCGTCTCGCTCGTCGAGGACTCCGTCGCCCAGCGGCGATGGTGGGTCGAACAGTGGCCCGACGGCATGGACTACGTCGCCGGGCTCGTCGCCCAGGACGTCCAGGACGCCCTTCTGGAGCGGTACGGACGCTGGCCGCTGTGCCCCGTCTGCGGCTCCGGCGACCCGCACGCCCTCGACGTCGAGCCCGAACTCGGCGCCGATCCGCACTGGGTGTGCCCGAAGGCGGGCGTGAAGGTCGCGGCGGTGGGATTCCTGGGGCGGGCCACGGGCGGGATGCCGTCCTCGTGACGGTCTATATCGACCCGCCCACCTGGCCGGGCCACGGCCGGCTGTGGTCCCACCTGGTCAGCGACGTCTCGTACGACGAACTGCACCGGTTCGCCGAGCGGCTGGGCGTGCCGCGCCGGGCCTTCGAGCGCGACCACTACGACCTGCCCTCCCACCGCTACCCGGACGCCGTCCGGGCGGGCGCGGTGGAGGTGGACAGCCGTGAGGTGGTACGTCTGCTGCACGCCTCCGGCCTACGGCGGCGCAAGGGCACGGCCGACGCGGCGCGCCGGTCAGCCGCCCCCTAGCTCGTACGCCACCTGCGTACCGCCCTCGCCGGTCGTGCCCACCCGCCGGAACCCGGCGCGCGAGACCACCGCGTGCGAGGAGTGGTTGTCCCTGTCCACGACCGCGTGCAGGGCGCGGACGTCGTCGCGGTCCAGCGTCCGCGCCGTCAGGGCGCGCAGCGCCTCGGTCGCGTAGCCGTGACCGCGGGCGGCCTCCGCCAGGTCGTAGCCGACCTCCGCGCGGCCGTCCTCGTCCGGGGCGCCGTGGAAGCCCATGCCGCCCACCGCGCGGCCGTCCTCCTTGCGTACGAGGACGTACAGGCCCCACTCCGGCTGGTACACCCCGTTCTCGTACGCGGCCACCACCATTCCGGAGGCTTCCCGCGTGCCGTGGAAGGGCCCGCCCTCGATCCACTCGAAGCCCCCGTCGCCGCCCAGGAACAGATCACGGGCCGCCGCGGGCGTGACGCCCTCCAGGGTCAGGCGTTCCGCCGGGACCACCGGGGTGTTGTGCCAGCGCCAGTCGGTGACCGGGGCGCGGCCGGGCAGATCGCCGCGTCCGGTGGCCCACAACAGGGTGGGCCAGGGCTCCGGTCCGGGCTGGACCTGCGGGAAGATCCGGGTCAGGACGTCCTCGCACAGCTCGGCGGGCGGCTCGTACGCGAGCCCCAGGCCCTCGGCGATGTCGTGGGTGTGCAGCAGGACTTCGGCGATGCCCATCGCGGCGAAGCCCTCGCGGTTCACGCTGCGGAAGGGATACGGGTGGAAGGCACGCACCCCCGGCGGGGTCGTGCGGACGGCCGCGGAGAGCAGGGCGCCGGTCGCCTCGATGACATCGAGCGCGCCCGCCGCGTCGGTGCCCTCGTCGAGGGTGATGTCGAAGGGCACGTACGCGTCCTGTGCCCGGCCCGCCAACTGCCCGGCGTAGGCGATGAGATCGCTCGCGATGTGCTCCGCGGTCCGGAGGCAGCTCCACTCCAGCCGCCCGGCCTTCACCCCGTCCCAGTCCCGGTCCGTCGCCGTCCGCAGCAGCCCCGTGCAGCTCGCCACGGCCTCTTCCACCCGTTCCCCGCCCATGTTCCGCATGCGGGCAGGCTAGGAGACCGCCCGTCCTCAGGTCGACAGCATTTCCAGTTCCGAGGCGATGTTGTAGCGGGCCGTCGCCTCCCAGTGGTCCTGGCCGTACGGGGTGCGGAACAGCCTTGGCAGGCCGAGGAGTTCGCGCAGGATCGCGGCGCGGCCCGCGCGGAAGGCGTCGCCCGGGACGAAGCCGTACTCCTCGCGGACGGCGGCGGTGTACGCGGCGTACACGGACGGGGGCGCCGCGAGGATCGCGAGATCGGCGTCGCACAGCACCTGGCCGTCGCGGTCGTCGTCGGCCGGGTCGTGGGTGACGGTGAGCCGGACCAGCCGGGCGACCTCGGCCGTCCGCTCCTCGGCGACCCCGGCCTCGGGCAGAGCGCGTTCGGCGAGACGGGCGGAGCGCTCCTCGTTCTCGGAGCGGTCGGGCAGATAGACGGCGTCGTGGAACCAGGCGGCCAGCCGCACCACGTCCGGATCGTCCGCGTACTCCCGCAGTACGTCGATGTGGTCGAGGACCGTGGTGAGATGCGCGAGCGTGTGGTATCGGCGCTGCGGCTCCTGCCAGCGGGCGAGCAGGTTCTCGGCGTACGGGGCGGGGTCGGGTCCGCCGGCCGGTCCCCGGGCTCCTTCGAGGGCCCGGGTCCAGCGTGCGCGCAGGTCATCGAGATCGGCCATGCCGCCATTGTCCCCGTGGTGCCCCGGTCGTTCGACCGGGGAGTGCTGTGCGCGGTTCCGCGTGGACCCTCCAGGGTCTACGCGGTGGCCTCGCGTCCCCAGAGGGTGCCGGTGCAGGCGCGTGGCTGGATCGAGGCGAAGAGTTCGTCGAGGGAGCCGAGTTGGGTCCGGTACGCGGCCTTCGCCCGGTCGATCTCGTCGAGGCGCCGCTCGAAGGCCCGCTGTTCCGTGAGCGGCGGCAGGAGTACGGGGACCTTCGCCAGGTTCTCCTGGCTGATGCCGGTGATGGTCGCCCCGGTGACTCGCGGGAAGACGTGGGCGGCCCGCACCCGCCGGTGGGACAGATAGGCGTGGAGATACCGCGTGGTGAGGAGGCCGGGCGCGGGTGTGACGCGGATCAGCGACGACTCGAAGATGAGCGGCTCGGCCGGCTCTGTGACCCGGCAGGGCTTGGCGGACCCCTCGTAGGTGAGCGAGCGACGGGCCACCAGGAGGTCGTGCCCGGTCAGCGCGTACTTGGCGACGTCCTTCTCCTGGCACGCCACCCGCCTCAGCCCCCGGGCGCCGACGGTGCCGTGGAACGCGTCGCTCATGTGCACCATGGCCACGCCGTCCTCGACGTACGCCTCGGCCGGGAAGTAGGCGCCGTTCTGCAGGCGCCGGGCCACGGCGTCCTCCAGGGGGACCCTGGGGAACGGCGGGGCGGGGGCGGCCGGGTCCCCGAACATGTCGAGAAAGACGGACTCCGCGAGGTCGTCGAGGAGGGCCGTCGCCCGGCGGCGCTTCTCGCGCAGTTCCTCCACCTGCTCCAGTAGGGCGACGACGCGGCGCTGCTCGGGCAGCGGCGGCACCTTCAACTCGATGTCCCGGAGCGTCTTGACGGAGAGATGCCTGACCGTCGCGAAGGGGGTGGCGTCCTCGATGCGCTTGAGCACCGGGGGCAGGAGGTGGGCCACATAGGCCAGGTCGATGTCCTGGGACAGCGGGCGCGGGCTGCACACCCGCTGATTGAGGACGGCCCGCCCGCCGCGCCACCGGGAGAGGGTGAACTCGCCGTCCATCCCGATGACGTAGTCGCCGTCGGAGATCACGTATTTCGGGTCGTAGGTCCCGCTGTAGTACGTCCGTGAGCGGCCCGGCTTCACATCACGGATCCGGATCACCGGGATGCCGTCCCCGTCCGTGTTGAACTGGCCGGACTTGAAGGCGAATCCGGAGAGGAAGTCCACGCAGTCGCCGAGCCGCACGGTGCGCGCCCCGCTCATGCGAGCATCTCCTTGAGCCTGGCCGTGCCGGTGTCGATCTCTTTGTTGAGTCGTTCGAGGTCGGCGAGGATGTCGAGGGGGGATCGGGTGGGAACCTCTTCGTGGACGACTTCTTTGTAGCGGTTGAGGGAGAGGTCGTAGGCCTGGGCGACGATGTCGGCCCGGGGGACGCAGAAGCTCTGGTCGGTGCGGGCGCGGTCGCGTTCGTCGGTGGTGCGGCGTTTCCAGCGGGCGAGGACGTCGGGCAGGTTGTTCCTGGCATGTTCCTCGGCCGTGAGGTGGGTGGCGCGGGCGCCGAGGCGGTCCTCCGGCAACAGTGGTGTGCGCTTGTCGTCGAGGCTGAAGCCGTCCGCCCGGACGTCGTAGAACCAGACGTCGTCGGTGCCGCCGGAGTCGGTCCTGGTGAAGAAGAGGATGGCGGTGGAGACGCCGGCGTAGGGCTTGAAGACGCCGGAGGGGAGTTTGACCACCGCGTCGAGTCTCTGATCCTCGACGAGCACGCGGCGCAGTTCCCTGTGGGCTTTGGTCGAGCCGAAGAGGACGCCGTCGGGAACGACGACGGCGGCGCGGCCGCCAAGTCTGAGGAGTTTGAGGAAGAGGGCGAGGAAGAGGAGTTCGGTCTTCTTGGTCTTGACGACCTTCAGCAGGTCCGAGGACGTCGTCTCGTGGTCGAGGCTGCCGGCGAAGGGCGGGTTGGCGAGGATCAGGGAGTAGCGGTCGGTCTCCTCGCCCGCGCTCTGTGAGAGCGAGTTGCGGTAGCGGATGTCCGGGCTCGCCATTCCGTGCATCAGCATGTTCATCGAGCCGATGCGCAGCATGGTCGAGTCGAAGTCGAACCCGTGGAACATGCCGTTGTGGAAGTGGTGCCGGTTGTCGGCCTCGAGGAGGTCGTCCCGGTGTACGCGCCACACGTATTCGGACGCGTCGACCAGGAAGCCGGCGGTGCCGCAGGCGGGGTCGCAGATCTCGTCGCGCAGGTGGGGCTCGGTCATCTCGACCATCAGCCGGATGATGTGCCGGGGGGTGCGGAACTGTCCGTTCTGCCCGGCGGTGGCGATCTTGCCGAGCATGTACTCGTACAGGTCGCCGTTGGTGTCCTTGTCCTGCAGGGGGATGCCCTCCAGGAGGAGGACGACCTTGGCGAGCAGGCCGGGGGTGGGGATGGTGAAGCGGGCGTCCCTCATGTGGTGCGCGTACGTGGAGTCCTCGCCGCCCAGGGTGCGCAGATGGGGGAAGACCTTGTCGGCGACCGTGCGGTACATCCGCGCCGGTTCGTCGTCCTTGAAGTTCTGCCAGCGCAGGTCCTGTTGATCAGGGCCGAAGAAGGGGGCGGAGTCCGGGACGCCGTGCCGGGCCGTGCGGTCCCTGACCGTCTGGAGCTCGTCGAGGCGGCGGACGAAGAGCAGATAGGTGATCTGTTCCAGCGCCTCCAGCGGGTTGGAGATGCCACCGGACCAGAAGGCGTCCCAGACGCGGTCCACCGTGCTCTTCAGCGCGCCCGTCATCACGCGGGGATCCTACGGCGATGCGGCAGGACCGGGCGGCGTGGGAGGGCCGGCCCGGCCGGTGCCGTCTCCCCCTGGGTGTCCCGTCGTCGTACGCTTGGATTGGACTAGACCTGTAGTCGCTCCAGGGAACACCAACGGAAGGGGTCCTATGAGCTCGCGTGCAGTCCTGGAGGTGATCGCCCTCGGTCCCGAGGACGCGGTCGCCGCCCAGGCCGGAGGTGCGGACCGCCTCGAACTGGTCACCGACATCGCCGCCGACGGGCTCACCCCGCCGGTCGCGGCCTTCGCCGGGATCCGCGACGCCGTCGACATCCCGCTGCGCGTGATGCTCCGGAAGCGGGACGGGTTCGCGGCCGGTGACGCCGGGGCGCTCGTCCGTGCCGCGGGCGAGCTGCGCGCGGCCGGTGCCGACGAGTTCGTGCTCGGATTCCTCGACGACGACGGCGGGCCCGACCTGGAGAGCGTGGAGCGGCTGCTCGCGGAGCTGGACGGCTGCCGCTGGACCTTCCACCGCGCGATCGACCACGCCGCCGACCGGGACGCCCTGCGCAAGCAGCTCGCCGAGCTGCCGGGCCTGGACACCTATCTCACCGCGGGCTCGTCCGACGGTGTGGACGACGGCCTGCCCACGCTGGTCGCCGAGGCGGCCCGGCACGGTGAGCCCGGCTACACCCAGCGGCTCATGGCCGGCGGCGGCCTCCGCCTCGACCATGTCCCGCGGCTGCGCGCCGCCGGCGTGGACGCCTTCCACATCGGCGGCGCGGCCCGCCCGGCCGGCTGGACCGAGCCGGTCTCCGCGCAGGCCGTACGGGAGTGGCGTACGGCCCTCGACGACTGATTCAGCCGAGCTCAGGCGGCAGCGGGGCCGCGTGGGTCACGATCAGGCCCGAGACGGCACGGGTGAGGGCCACATACAGGCGGCGCAGGCCCGTCCGTTCGTCCGGCTCGCCGTCGACGACCGCCTGCGGCTCGTCGAGGACCACGTAGTCGTACTCCAGACCCTTCGCGAGGGACGCCGGGACCAGGGTCAGCCGGGTCTCCTCGGTCGTCTCCTCGCCCGGGCCGAGGTAGCCGATGCCCGCGGCGGTGAGCGCCTCGGCGAGCACGGGGACCCGGGCGTCGGCCGCGATCAGGCCGATGGAGCCCTCGTGGCGCAGTGACTGCGCGCAGGCGGTGACCACGTCGGCGGTGTCCGTGACCGGGCGCACCTCGAAGGAGCCCGGGTTCTCCCGGACCGACGCCACCGGCGTGAGCCCGGGTGCGATGTGCGGCAGCAGCCGGGAGGCGTAGGTGATCACGTCGGTCGGCACCCGGAAACCGGCCGTCAGCTCCTCGATCATCGCGTCCTGCTTGCCCAGGTGTGCGAGCGCCTCCTCCCAGCTGCGGGTCGCCCAGGGCGTGGTGCCCTGGGCGAGATCGCCGAGCACGGTCGCCGAACCGGTGGTGCAGCGCCGGCCGACCGCCCGGTACTGCATCGGGGAGAGATCCTGCGCCTCGTCGAGCACGACATGCCCGAGCGAGTGCGTGCGCTGGACCAGATCGGTGGCCTCGTCGATCAGCACGGCGTCCGCGGGCGACCAGCGGGCGGACTTCACCGAGCGCACCGGCTTCGTCCAGAGGATCTTCTTCTGCTCGTCCTCGTCGAGCAGCCCCGCCGCATGCCCGGCGAGGAAATCGGCGTCCGTGAGCAGCCGCAGGACCAGCTTGGCCGGGTCGACCGGCGGCCAGATCGCCTTGACCGCCGCCTTCACGGCGGTGTTGCGGGCCACGGCGTCCTGCACCCGGTCGTCCGGCGCCTCCCCGGCCCGCTCCATCTGGACCAGCACGGCGTGCGCGATCCGCTGCGGCAGGGCCTCGCGGGCGGCGCCGTAGCGGATGTCCCGGTCGAGCAACTCCCGCACGATCTGCTCGAGTTCGTACGCGGACACGCGCCAGCGCCGGGACCCGCGCACCACCACGACGGGCTCGGTGGGCAGCGTCACATGCGCGCGGACGGCCCGCCGGAGCACCTCCGCCATGCGTGCGTCGCCCTTGACGACGGCGGCTGCCGCCGCGTCCGTCCCCCGGACCTCGACATGCGCCACGAGGTCGTCCACCGTCGCCTGCCGCACCTCCAGCTCGCCGAGCGCGGGCAGTACCTGCTCGATGTAGTGCAGGAATGACGCGTTCGGCCCGATGACGAGGGTGCCGGTGCGGGCGAGCCGCTCGCGGTGGGCGTAGAGGAGATAGGCGACCCGGTGCAGGCCGACGGCCGTCTTCCCGGTGCCGGGGCCGCCCTGCACGCAGACCGTGCCCGAGAGCCCGGACCGCACGATCTCGTCCTGCTCGGGCTGGATCGTGGCCACGATGTCGCGCATCGGGCCGACGCGCGGGCGCTCGATCTCCTGCTGGAGCAGCTTGCTGGCGGCGGCGGTCTCGGCGGGGTCGGACAGATGCTCGTCCTCGTACGCCGTGAGGTCGCCGCCGGTGTAGCCGAAGCGGCGGCGCAGCCCGATGTCCATCGGGTCCTTCTTCGAGGCCCGGTAGAACGGCTGGGAGACGGGCGCTCGCCAGTCGATCACCATCGGGTCGCCGTCGGCGTCGTGCACATGCCGGCGCCCGATGTAGAAGCGCTCGCCCTCGGCGCCCTCCGCCTGGTCGGCCCCGGGAGCGTGCAGATAGTCGAGGCGGCCGAAGAACAGCGGGGTGTGGCTGAGGTCGGCGAGGGCCTTGATGCGCTCGTCGATCTGGCGGGCGAGCACCGCGGCGTTGACCCAGTTCGCGGTGACATCGCGGATGTCGAGGTTCTCCACGTCCTCGCGCATCGCGCGCAGCGCGGCCCGGGAGGCGGCGAGGTGGGAGCGTTCGCGGGAGAGGGGGTCGGCGTCGGAGAGGCCGGGGCGGGGGTCGGGGGCTGACGGCGTGGACACGGAAAGCTGCCCTCCGGGGCGGTGGCTGCGTCGCGAGGACGGGTGGCGGTGGTGCCGTCCGGTTTCCGGCCGGACGACGGCTCTCCGTGAAGGGAGGCGGGCAAGAGAGGAGATTTTAGGTGACGGCGGCGGCGGCGGCCAGCGGATTTCCCGGCGCCCGGGGCCGCCCGCGACCGGCGCCCCGGTGCCGGGCGGGCCGTGTCCCCCTAGGGGGAGGGGTCCCTCCGGGGTACGACACCGGGCAGCCGGAAGAGGTACGGAGAGCCGCGCAGGTTACGTCCTTGGTCCGACGCCATTCGGGGCCGGCGGTTCCACCATGGAGACATGAGCGCAGTGACCTTCACACCCGCCCGGCACGGCCCGCCGACCGGTGCCACCGCCCTGGAGGGCAAGCACCGACGTCATCGCCTCGGGGACGCCCTGCGCGCCGCCAAGGTGTTCCTGGGCGCCGCGATCGACGTGGTCCTCCTCGGCGAGTACGGGGAAGAGTCGGGCGTCCGCAGCCGCCGGTGACGGCGGCTCGCCGGGCGCTTCCCCGGCCCCCAGCCGGGCTCCGCCGCCCGGAAGCGAGGGGTCCGGCCCGCACCCTGACGGACCGTTACCACTCGTGTACCTTCTGTGGCTTATGGGTTCCCGACCCTCAGCTCTCGGCCAGCAGCTCGTCCGCGTCCATGATCCGGTACGCATAGCCCTGTTCCGCCAAAAAGCGCTGGCGGTGGGCGGCGAAGTCCTGGTCGATGGTGTCGCGGGCGACCACCGAGTAGAAGTGCGCCTGGTGGCCGTCGGCCTTCGGGCGCAGCACCCGGCCCAGCCGCTGGGCCTCCTCCTGGCGCGACCCGAACGTCCCCGACACCTGGATGGCGACGGTCGCCTCCGGCAGGTCGATGGAGAAGTTCGCGACCTTGGAGACGACGAGCACGTTGATCTCGCCCTCGCGGAAGGCGTCGAAGAGCCTCTCGCGCTGCGCGTTGGAGGTCTCGCCCTTGATGACGGGCGCGCCCAGGTGCTCGCCCAGCTCGTCCAGCTGGTCGATGTACTGGCCGATGACCAGGATCTGCTGTCCCGCGAAGCGCCGCACCAGCGCCTCGGTCACCTTCCGCTTGGTGTCGGTGGTGGCGCAGAAGCGGTACTTCTCCTCGGTCTCGGCGGTGGCGTACGCGAGCCGCTCGGAGTCGGTGAGGTTCACCCGCACCTCGACGCAGTCGGCGGGGGCGATATAGCCCTGGGCCTCGATCTCCTTCCAGGGCGCGTCGAACCGCTTGGGCCCGATGAGGGAGAACACGTCCGACTCGCGGCCGTCCTCGCGCACCAGCGTCGCGGTCAGTCCGAGCCGCCGGCGCGCCTGGAGGTCCGCCGTGAACTTGAAGACGGGCGCGGGGAGCAGATGCACCTCGTCGTAGACGATGAGCCCCCAGTCGCGGGAGTCGAACAGCTCCAGGTGCGGGTAGACACCCTTCCGCTTGGTGGTGAGCACCTGGTACGTGGCGATGGTGACCGGCCGGATCTCCTTGCGCGTACCGGAGTACTCGCCGATCTCGTCCTCGGTGAGCGAGGTCCGCTTCACCAGCTCGTGCTTCCACTGCCGGGCGGAGACGGTGTTGGTGACCAGGATCAGGGTGGTGGCCTTGGCCTGGGCCATGGACCCGGCGCCGACCAGCGTCTTGCCGGCGCCGCAGGGCAGCACGACGACCCCGCTGCCGCCGTGCCAGAAGTTCTCCACGGCCTGCTTCTGGTAGGGCCTGAGCGCCCAGCCGTCCTCGGCCAGCTCGATCGGGTGCGCCTCGCCGTCGACGTATCCCGCGAGGTCCTCGGCGGGCCAGCCCAGCTTGAGCAGCACCTGCTTGATCTGCCCGCGTTCGGAGGGATGCACGGCGACCGTGTCCTGGTCGATCCGGGTCCCGACCAGCGGGGCGATGCGCTTGGAGCGCAGCACCTCCTCGAGCACCGGCCGGTCGGTGGTCGTCAGGACCAGACCGTGGGCCGGGTGCTTGCTGAGGGTCAGCCGTCCGTACCGGTCCATGGTCTCGGCGATGTCGACGAGCAGGGCGTGCGGCACCGGATAGCGGCTGTACTGCACGAGGGCGTCGACGACCTGCTCGGCGTCGTGCCCGGCGGCCCGGGCGTTCCACAGGCCAAGAGGGGTCACCCGGTAGGTGTGGATGTGCTCGGGCGCCCGCTCCAGTTCGGCGAACGGCGCGATGGCGCGACGACAGTCGTCGGCCTGCTCGTGATCGACTTCGAGAAGCAGGGTCTTGTCGGACTGAACGATGAGCGGACCATTCACGCGCGGCACCCTTTCCGTGTGGCCAACAGCTCGGCCAAACGTCCAGTGTGCCTCATCCGGAGGTGATCACAGCTGGTCGTCCGCCAGCTCGGCCACTCCCGTGACCCGGTGCAGCGGATAGGTGCGGACCTCGTCCGCCGTGTGGTCGTACGCCGTGACGAAGCCGCCCTCCACCCGGAGCGGAGCGATGACGCGCTGGGAGGCTGTGCCCTCGGCGTTGACGTAGCCGATCCACAGGGCGGTGCCGGTGAGGACGGCGGCCTGCATGGTGGCCAGGGTCTCGGCGGAGGTGGTGCGCGGCAGGTCGCCGTCGGCGGCGGGCTCCGGGCCGGGCTTGCGGGGCGCCGTCGAGGCGAGGTCGCCGGCCCGGATGGCGCGCAGCGCCGCGGTCAGCAGCGTCGCGTCGGGCGTCGGCGGCCCGTCCGGGACCGGCTCCGGTGCGGTGCGGGGCGGGGTGCGGTGGGCATGGGCCCGGGTGATCAGGACGTCGCCCTCCGCGGACTCCGCGGCGGGGGCGAAGCCCATGGCGCGCAGCCCCTCCAGGAGCGTCGCCGGGTCGGCCCCCGCGGCGAGGACCGTCGGGGCCAGCCGGCGCAGGCGCAGCGAGGCGGAGCGCTTGTCGGCGAGGATCTCGTTCAGCACGCTGTCGTCGTCGCAGCGCACATACGCCGAGGCCGCCCCGACGCGCAGATGCCCGTGCCTGCGCGCCACGTCGTCGATCAGATAGGCGAGCGGCTGCGGCACCGGAGTGCGGGAGTGCGCGGTCAGGAACGTGTGCAGATCGCTGGCGCTGCGCCCCGCGTCCAGGGCGCGGCGTACGGAGGCGGGCGTGAAGCGGTAGACCGTCGCGCCGCCCTTCGACTCGACGTCGGCGAGAACCCCGAGCATGTCGGCCAGCGGCCGCTGGAGCGGACCGGGGGCCACCGCCGTCAGGTCCGCCTGCAGCAGCACATGGTCCAGGGGCTCGGGCAGCAGCGGGGCGAGCAGCGCCGCGGCGCGGTCGGCCGCCGCCGCCCGGTCGGCCGCCGTGAGGGGCTCGCGGAGCGCGGGGCGGTGGTGCCGGTGGTGCACCGGCAGCTTGTCGCCGGGGCCGGCCGGCTCGGCGGCCGGGGCGTGCTCCGCGGCATCACCGAGCAGCGCACGGCCGTGCGCGGACAGCGCTCCGCGGCCCGTGACCCCCAGCAGCTCCGCCTCGGACAGCGCCCACTCGGCGAGGCGGCCGCGCAGGTCCTCCGCCGTGGGCTGGGCGCCGCGCAGCGGGCGTTCCCAGCGGAGCCGGGCGACGACCGAGTCGTGGCCGGCCGCCGCGCCCTCGGGCAGGCCGGCGAGCAGGGCCAGCACCCGGTGGCGGACCTCGGGGGCGGCGGAGCGGTCAAGTCCGGGGCCGAGCGCGGACAGTGCGCGGTCCTTCGCGTCCCGGCCGCCGACCAGGCCCGGCGCGCGGGTCGCCGCCAGCCAGGCCGTGGCCAGCCGGGTCCACCGCACGGCGGGGGGCAGTTCGAGCCACTCGTCGTACGCCGGGGTCGCCGCGTACCGCTCGTCGGCCTCGCCGTCGGAGGCCAGCAGCCCCGCCGCGTAGGCGAGTTCGACCCAGAAGGCGGCCATGGGCTCGGGCACGTCGAGCGCCACCGCGGTCCGCTTCAGGTCGCGCACGCTCAGACCGCCCGCGCGCAGCACCGCCGGGCCGCCCTCGTCCCAGTCCTTCAGCAGCTCCTCGACGGTCGCCAGCGCGGTGTACGCCTGACCGGCCGCCGTCGCGTCCACCATCTGCGGACGGTGGGTGGCGGCGGTCGCGAGGGCGGGCGGCAGCGGCTCGGTGTGCCGGTGTGCGCGGCCGGACCGCAGATGCAGGGCCACCTCCCGGGGCAGGACGACGGTCCCGGGGGCGGTCGGCAGCAGCAGCCCGCGGTCGAGCAGCCAGCGCAGCCGCGGCGCGGGATCCGGGGTGACCTGGCCGTACGGCGGTCCCCACACCAGGCGGGTCAGCACCTCGAGGGACTCGGCGGGCGCGGTCGCGAGAAGCGCGGCCATCCGGGCGCGGTCGGCGAACAGGGCGGTCAGGGAGGCCGTCGCGGACACGGCGTCATGGGTGCTGGGCAGCCCGGTGACGGTCAGGATCTCCTGGATCCGGCCCGGGGACATGCCGGAGGCGGCCTCGGTGACGGTCGGGCCGAGGCCGGTGGGCGAGGGGTGCTGCGGGGACGGGGAGAGCAGCTCCCGGGCCGTGCGGACGAGGCGGAGGCGGTCGTCGGGGCCCCAGGCCAGGGCCTGTTCGCGCAGGACGGCGAGGGCGCGGGGGAGAGCCTCGGCGACGACCGGGTCGGTCTCCGCGCCGCCGTCCCCGGCCATCAGATTCAGCAGTTCGTCGTACGACGCCGGGTCCGGGGCCACGGCCAGGGCCTCCGCCGTCTGCAGGGCGAACCGGTCGAGGCGCTCCAGCGCGCGGACGACGCTCGCCCGGGTGGCGGCGCGGGTCGCGAGCTGGGTGAGGTCGGTGGGGACGGGGGTGATGAGGTCCGGGCGGGCGCGCAGGAGGGCGGACAGGGAGGCGTCGTCCCGCGCACGCAGGGACTCGGCCAGTGAGCGGGGCGCGGCGGCGCCGGTGCCCGCGGCTTCCTTGCGTGAGCGCTGCTCGGGGGTCATCCGGTCAACCGTAGCGGGTGATCCGCCTTCCCAGCCCGTCCGGCACCGGGGGAGCGGGCCGGCGAGGCCGTGGCGGGCGGCGGGGCCGACGGGAGGCCCGGGCGCAGCTCACGGGAAGCGTCCGCCGGGATACGGTACGTACCGACAGCGGCCCACCCCGGAGGGGCTTCGTGGGGATCGAGAGCGACCAGATCGTCTTCGACTATCTGAGCCGGGTCGGAGACGTGGCCCAGCAGCGCCAGCTGCCGTCGGCCGCGCGGATGCGGCTCGTGTCCGGGCTGCGCGAGGAGATCGACCGGCGGCGGGCGAAGTCCCCGGTGGACAGCCCGGCCGCCGTCCGGCGGATCCTCGACCGGCTGGGCACCCCCGACGAGGTCGTGGCCGCCGCGTCCGAGGACACCTCGGGCGGTGCCGTTCCGAGCCGTCCCGCGGCCGTACCCGAGCAGCGGTCGAAGGGCTTCGAGGACCCCGGCCGCCCCAGGGGCCTGCGCCGTGTCGTGCCCCGCCCCCGGCCCGCCGAGCCCGGCCCCGCGGGCCCGTCCAGGAACGCCGCCTCGCCGCCTCATCTGGCCGGTGCCGACGAGTTGGGCGACAGCGCCGTCCGGCCCGACTGGTGGCGGGTGGACGGCGCCCCCGGCGGCGGGTTCGCGCTCGGCGACCCGGTACCGGGGTTCACGGGCGGGGTGGAGATCCCCGAACTGCTGAAGCCGCCGCCCGCGCCGGGCGGTCCGCCGAAGCCGGACGGCGGTGGGGGACCGGCCGCCAGGGAGCCGAAGGGGAAGGAGCCGACCGCGGCGGAACCCGTCGTCGAGGCCGCCCCCGCCGCCAAGGAGCGCGCCGCCCGCCGGCGGCTGCCCCTGCTCACCGCCCGGAGCAACCCGCTGCTGCTCCTGGCCGCCGGACTCCTCGTCGCCGGGGCCGTGCTCGGCAACTGGTTCGCCCTCGGGCTCGGCTGGCTGATCGCCTGGGGCTCGCGCCGGCTGACCCCCGCCGAGTCCAAGTGGGCGGTCATGGTCCTGCCCGGTCTGGCCGTCGCCTCGGGGATCGTCTGGCTCTGGGGCCGCACCAGTGGCCGCTGGGGCGATCCGATCGCCCAGGGGCACATGAACGACGCCGTCGCCCAGACCTGGCCCTGGGTGGTGCGGGGAGCGGCCGTCGCCTCGGCCCTGTATCTGGTGTGGCGGTCGCAGCGGCAGAAGTGAGGCACGGTCCGGCGGGCGGAGCCGCCGCCGGTGCCCACCCGCGGCGCTGGGACAATGGCTCCCATGACGTCTCGCGCCCTCACCGTCGGCTTCGACCTCGACATGACCCTGATCGACTCCCGGCCCGGGATCCACGCCTGCTACCGGGAGCTGTCGGCGCGGACGGGAACGTACATCGACGCCGACCTCGCGATCACCCGGCTCGGGCCCCCGCTGGTGGACGAACTGGTCAACTGGTTCCCGGCGGAGCGGATCGACGAGATGGCCGATCTCTACCGTGCGATGTACCCCGCCGTCGCGATCGCCGCGACGCCCGCCCTGACCGGCGCCCGTGAGGCGATCGAGGCCGTGCGGGCGGCCGACGGGCGCGCGATCGTCGTCACCGCCAAGTACGAGCCCAACGCGAAGCTGCACCTGGAGCACCTCGGGATCGAGCCGGACGAGGTGATCGGCGACCTGTGGGCGGAGCAGAAGGCCGAGGCGCTCCTGGAGCACGCGGCCGGCGTCTACGTCGGCGACCACGTCGGGGACGTGCGCGGCGCCCGTAAGGCCCGCGCGTACTCCGTCGCCGTGGCCACCGGCCCCTGCCCCGCCGAGGAGCTGCGGGCGGCAGGCGCGGACGTCGTCCTCGCCGACCTGACCGAGTTCCCCGCCTGGCTGACGGAGTACGCGGCCCGGTAGAGAGGCGCCCCCCGCCGGTCCCACGGGAGAGCTCCGGTCCATCAGGAGAGTTCCGGTCCGTCGGGAGAGCGCCCGTCCGTCAGGAGCGTGCCTCGCGGGCCCGTTTGCGGCCCTGCGCGATCGAGCGCAGCAAGCCCGCGCCGGCCAGCAGGAAACCGACGCCCATGAGCATGCTCAGGCCGTACAGGAACGTCGGGAAGGGCTTCGTCCCGAGCAGGAGCGGGGCCACGGTGACCAAAGTGGCCACCGCTCCGATGAAGAAGACGATCGCACCGGCACGGATCAGCCGGTCGCCGGCCGCGGCGGAATTCGCTTGGGTTTCGTCACGCACCGGACCAGGGTAGTTCCCGTCGCGAGGAACGACTCGGCGACGTCTTGTCACCGGCCCCCGGACCATTAGCCTTGGTACCGGCGGGTCCGGGGGACCCGCTGCAGTGCTCTCCAGAGCGGTTTCCCGAAATACTTTGCAGACGCAGTTTCCGACGAGTACGAGGACGAGGACAGACGTGCCTACCGGCAAGGTCAAGTGGTTCAACAGCGAGAAAGGCTTCGGCTTTCTCTCCCGCGACGACGGCGGCGACGTCTTCGTCCACTCCTCGGTTCTCCCCGCCGGAGTCGATTCCCTGAAGCCGGGACAGCGCGTGGAGTTCGGAGTGGTCGCCGGTCAGCGTGGTGACCAGGCGCTGTCCGTCACCCTTTTGGATCCGACGCCCTCGGTCGCGGCCGCCCAGCGCAAGAAGCCGGACGAACTGGCGTCCATCGTCCAGGACCTCACGACGCTCCTGGAGAACATCACCCCGATGCTGGAGGCGGGCCGCTACCCCGACAAGGCCTCCGGCAAGAAGATCGCGGGCCTGCTGCGCGCGGTCGCCGACCAGTTGGACGTCTGACCGCGCGCGAGCCGGTCCGGAACCCCCGTCAGGGGAACGCCAGCGCGTTCGGGCCGAGGGACGGCACCAGCCCCTCGGCCGCCGCGCGCGTGAGCAGGCCCCGGACCGCGGCGTAGCCGTCCTCGCCCAGGTCCGCGGTGAACTCGTTGACATACAGCCCGATGTGCGCGTCCGCCACCGCCGGATCCATCTCCTGCGCATGCTCCATGACATACGCACGGGAGGCCTCGGTGTCGTCCCAGGCCGCCCGTACGGAGGCCCGGGCGGACTCGGCGAGCAGCATCAGCGTGTCCTCGCCCAGCGAACGCCTGGCGATGATCGCGCCCAGCGGGATGGGCAGTCCGGTCGTGGCCTCCCAGTGCTCGCCCATGTCGGCGAGCTTGTGCAGCCCGTAGTTCTGGTAGGTGAACCGGGCCTCGTGGATCACGAGCCCGGCGTCGACCTTCCCGTCCCGCACGGCCGGCATGATCTCGTGGAACGGCATGACGACGATCTCGCCGACGCCTCCCGGCACGGTGTCCGCGGCCCACAGCCGGAAGAGCAGATACGCCGTCGACGTCTCGCTCGGCACGGCGACCGTCCGCCCGGTGAGCGGGGCGTCCGGCTCCCGGGTGAGCACCAGCGGCCCGCAGCCCCGGCCCAGCGCGCCCCCGCACGGCAGCAGGGCGTACTCGTCCAGGACGTACGGCAGCACGGCGTACGACACCTTCAGCACGTCGAACTCACCGCGCTCGGCCATGCCGTTGGTGACGTCGATGTCGGCGAAGGTGACGTCGAGCGCCGGTGCGCCGGGAACGCGGCCGTGGGCCCATGCCTCGAAGACGAACGTGTCGTTCGGGCAGGGGGAGTAGGCGATCTGCAGGGGCCGGGACTCAGTGGGTGCGGTCATGCTGTGTCCAACTCTCGAGTACGTGCGCGAACTTCCCGAAGCCCTCGGTGAGGGCCGCGAGGGCGTCGCCGATGCGCCAGGCGGCGCGGTCGCGGGGGCCGACGGGGTTGGAGACGGCCCGGATCTCCACGACGGGCGTGCCGTGCGCGGCGGCCGCCTCCGCGACGCCGAAGCCCTCCATCGCCTCGGCGAGCGCAGACGGATGCCGGGCGCGCAGCTCCGCGGCGCGCCCGGCGCTGCCGGTGACGGTCGAGACGGTGAGGACGGTGCCGGTGAGCGCACCGGCGGCGGCCGCGAGTTCTCGTACGAGTGATGCGGGCGGCCGGTGGCTGACGGTCCCGAACCCGAGGTCGGTGACCGGGAGGAAGCCGTCCGGGCTCTCGGCACCGAGGTCGGCGGCCACGATGTCGTCGGCGACGACGAGCGCGCCGAGGGGGGCGTCCGGGGCGAAGCCGCCCGCGATGCCGACGCTGACCACGAGGTCGTAGGGGGCGCCCGCGAGCGCGGCGGCGGTCAGCGCGGAGGCGGTGGAGGCGGCGGCGAGGGCGGGCCCGACCCCGACGGCGAGGAGGTCCACGGCCCCGGTCCGGTGCAGGACGGCCGCGGGCAGCGGCGCCTCGGTCACCGGCCCCGGAAACGCCCTGGCCACCGCGTCCCGTTCGGCCGGGACCGCGGTGGCCACCAGGATGCCGCCCCCGCGAGCGGGGGACGCCTCGACGGACGACGTGGTCAGGATTCCTTCTTGAGCTTGAAGGTCCACAGACCCGTCACCTTGTTCGCGCCCTCCTTGATGGAGACGAGGGTGGTGTTGCCGCTCGCGCCGTACTGCGCGTTGAAGAACACGCTGCCCGGGATCGTGCGGTACGTCTTCTTGCTGGCGTCGGTCAGCGGCTGACCGTTCATGAGGATCGTCCAGCCGTTGTCCGCGATGGCCGGGTCCACGCCGAACCGGACGGTCGCATCGGGGTCGACGCTGATCGTCTTGATGTCCTTGGACTTCAGGCACTTCGCCAGATCCGCGGCCGCGACTTCGTTGCCGTCGTTGTAGCAGTCGGTCTGGGAGCTCACCGAGTCCGTGCCGACCGTGACGGTCGCGAGCGGCGTCGGCTTGTTACAGGCGGACAGCAGGAGAAGTCCGGCGGAAACGGCGCCGAGGGCGGCTACGGCGCGGCGGGAACGCAGTGCGGTCATGGCCGAAGGCTATCGGGCACGTCCAGTCCCCTTGCCACGTGGGGTGCGCGACGTGCCGCGTACTCGTGCGATCAGGTGCCCGCGCGGGTGCCGCGGCGGGCCGAGGCGAGCAGACCCCGTACGGTCGCCAGCCAGCCCGCGGCGACGAGCGCGGCGCCCACCACGAGCCCCAGCACCCCGTTCAGCGGCAGCACGATGCCGATCGCGCCGCCCAGCACCCAGGCCACCTGGAGCAGCGTCTCCGAGCGCGCGAACGCCGAGGTCCGCACCAGCTCCGGCACGTCCCGCTGGATCAGCGCGTCCAGCGACAGCTTGGCGAGCGCCTGCGCGAACCCGGCGACCGCCGCCAGACACGCCACGAGGAACGCGCCGAAGAAGACCGCCGCGATGATCGCCGTGCCCAGCACGATCGCCACGACCGTCACGATGATCACTTCCGGGGCGCGGGACCTCAGCCAGGAGCCGACCGCCGTGCCCAGCGCGTTGCCCGCGCCCGCCGCGACGCCGACTATGCCGAGCGACACCGCGGCGCTCTCCCCGGTGAGCGGGTGCTCGCGCAGCAGGAAGGCGAGGAAGAAGATCAGGAAGCCGGACAGACAGCGCAGGGCGGCGTTGGCGGCCAAGGCGTGGGTGACGGCGGGGCCGACCGTCCGCAGCCCCGGACGGCGCCCGGTCGCCCGGCGGCGTGGCCCGTGCAGGTGTTCGGCGTCCGCGGCGAGCAGCGCGATGTCCTCGCCCTTGGCGGAGTCGACCTTCGGGGGCAGCGAGAACGACAGAAACGTCCCCGCGACGAAGATCAGGAAGGCCCCGTAGAGGGGCCACGCCGGTCCTATCGTGTGCAGGCCCGCGCCGATGGGGGCGGCCACGCCGGTGGCGAGGAGACCGCCGAGGGTCACCCGGGAGTTGGCCTTCACCAGGGAGAAGCCGGGCGGCAGCAGCCGGGGCACGACGGCGCTGCGGACCACGCCGTACGCCTTGGAGGCCACGAGGACGCCGAGCGCCGCCGGGTACAGCTCCAGGCTTCCGCTCGCGACCGCCCCCGAGATGATCAGCGCGAGCAGGGCCCGGGCGAGCATCGCGCCCGCCATCGCGGCCCTGCGGCCGTGCGGCAGCCGGTCCAGGAGCGGGCCGATCACGGGGGCGAGGACCGTGAACGGGGCCATCGTGATGGCGAGGTAGAGGGCCACGCGGCCGCGGGCCTCGTCGGTCGGCACGGAGAAGAAGACGGTGGACGCGAGGGCGACGGTGACCATGACGTCGCCGGCACCGTTCACCGCGTGCAGCTCGATCAGCTTGCCGAGCCCGGATTCGCCGGCGCCGTGCGCGTGGGTCACCTTGCGGATGCCCCGGGCGGCGCCGGTGACCGGGAAGTGCAGGGCACGGCCGACCGCGCGGACGGAACCGCCGAACCGGCCCGAACCGCCACCCCGGCTGCGTCCCTCGGCCCCGCTCACGCCGGCGGCTTCGTGGGACGACCTCGCGGCTGCCACCCCGTCATAGTGCCCCGAGAAGGCCGGGGGTAGTGCGGTTACCGCGCGGATCGGGGCGCGTGGTGTCCCGTACAGGACGGGCGGGGGTGCGCGGTCGGCCGGGCGCGCCGGACGGTCCGGAAACCGCGCCCACGCCGTACCGGCCCGGCTCGGAGGGCCCGCCTCCGGGAAAGCGCAGCCACTCGGTGTGGGCCCCGGGGCGCGGAGAGGGTAGCGTGCGTAGCGCGTCGTGGCGATTGTTCTCGGCCGCGCGCCTCTCATCCATCCCGCAGAATGGATGGGGTAGGTGCGCCCGAGTGCGATCGGGCGCGGACGTCGACGCGGTCCTCCGGTCCGCTCCGTTCGCACTCACAGCCGGGAATGGCGCACCCGTGAGACGGCGTAGGAGAGAAGCGATACCTGTGAGCGCAGCGACAACGCGAAGCCGCACCCCCGACCGCCTGTGCGCCGAGGCCGTCGACCTCGCCCGCACCGCCGCCGAGGAGGTCGCCGCGCCCGGCATCGTCGGCGAGCACACCGGGATGGTGGCCGAGGGCGACCGCGTTGTCACCCACTTCTTCGAGTGCAAGGAAATGGGTTACCGGGGCTGGCGCTGGGCGGTGACGGTCGCACGGGCGTCCCGCGCGAAGATCGTCACGCTCGACGAGACGGTGCTGCTGCCCGGCCCCGACGCGCTGCTCGCGCCCGAGTGGGTGCCGTGGAGCGAGCGGCTGCGCCCGGGCGACATGGGCCCCGGCGACCTGCTGCCGACGGACGCCGAGGATCTGCGCCTGGAGCCCGGCTTCTCGGGCGAGGAGGAGCCCCCGCCGAACTCCCCGGTCTCGGGCGAGATGGCGGAGCTGGTCGAGGCGGAGGACGTGGAGGTGACCGCGGGCGTTCCCGCGAACCTGCCGATGGCCCCCTCGCGCGGCTCGATCGCCGCGGTGGCGGAGGAACTGGGCATGCGCCGAGCCCGGGTCCTGTCCCGCTACGGACTGCATGTCGCCGCCGACCGCTGGGAGGAGGCGTTCGGCCCGAAGACGCCGATGGCGCAGGCGGCGCCCGCCTCCTGTGTCAGCTGCGGTTTCCTGGTGGCGCTCGGGGGCTCGCTCGGCCAGGCCTTCGGTGTGTGCGCGAACGAGTTCTCCCCTGCCGACGGCCATGTGGTCTCTCTCGCCTACGGCTGCGGCGGCCACTCCGAGGCGGCGGTCATGCCCAAGGCTCCGCAGCCGCCCCCGCCGGTGGTCGACGAGACGAGGGTGGAGCCGTTCCCGCTGCGTCCCTCTCCGGACTCGGGTTCGGTACCGGCCGTGGCGGACGAGGCGGCGGCCGAGCTGGGGCACTCCTAGGAGCGCCCCCGTCGGGGCCCGCCCGTAGGAGCGACCCCGCCGAGGCCCGCCCCGGCGCGCGACCCGCGCGCCCTCGTCAGCGGCTCTTTCGCCGCTCTCGCCCGGCCCCTCCGACGTGCCGTGACGGCCCTGTCCGCGACCTCCGGTCCGGCCCCGGTCGGGCCCGTCCCGTCACCGCGCAGCGCGGCCGTGCGGGCCGCGGCGAGGGGCCCGGGGGCGCCACCCCCGGGAACGGCCGATCCGGCAGACGGTACTTTCGTCCCGCGGCAGGCACGGGCACGCCGCGAGAGGGAGAGTGAAAGCGTGAGCGTATTCGTGCGGCCGGCAGCCGAAGGCGCGGACCCGTTCGGAACGGCCCGGCTGCGGCGCGGGGTGCTGGACGCCTGGGCCACCAGCCCGGCCCGGTTCCGCGAGGACGCCAACGCCGAGGAGGACCTGGTACTCGGCGGGTACCGCGACCGTCTGGTCGTCGAGCTCGCGCAGAACGCCGCCGACGCCGCGGCCCGGGCCGGGACCCCCGGCCGGCTGCGGCTCACCCTGCGCGACGGCGTGCTCGTCGCCGCCAACACCGGTGCCCCTCTCGACGCGGTCGGCGTCGAGTCGCTGTCCACCCTCCGCGCCTCGGCCAAGCGCGACACCCATGAGCAGGCCGTCGGGCGCTTCGGCGTCGGCTTCGCGGCCGTCCTCGCGGTCAGCGACGAGCCCGCCGTCGTCGGCCGGCACGGCGGGGTCCGCTGGTCCCTGGCCGAGGCCCGGGAACTGGCCGGCGAGACCGCCCTGCACAGTGCCGGCCTCGGGGACGAGATCCGCCGCCGCGACGGCCATGTGCCGCTGCTGCGGCTGCCGTTCGCCGCCGAGGGCAGCGCCCCCGACCCGTACGACACCGTCGTCATCCTCCCGCTGCGCGACACGGCCGCCGCCGACCTGGCCGAGCGGCTGCTGCACACCGTCGACGACGCCCTCCTGCTCGCCCTGCCCGGCCTGGAGGAGGTCGTCGTCGAGATCGGCGACGAGGTGCGGACCCTGCGCCGGCGCGCCGAAGGCACCGACACCGTGGTCGACGACTCCCGCGACGGCACCTCCCGCTGGCGCACCGAGTCCCGGCACGGCCCCCTCACCCCGGACCTGCTCGCCGACCGTCCGGTCGAGGAGCGGCTGCGTCCGCACTGGTCCGTCACCTGGGCCGTCCCCGTCGCCGACGACGGCACCCCGGCCCGGCCCCGTACCGCAGCCGTCGTGCACGCCCCCACACCCAGCGACGAGGCGCTCGGCGTGCCCGCGCTGCTCATCGCCTCGTTCCCGCTGGACCCCACCCGCCGCCACGCCGCGCCCGGCCCGCTGACCGACTTCCTGGTGGAGCGCGCGGCCGACGCGTACGCCGAACTCCTCGCCGACTGGCGCCCGGTGACCCCCGGCGCCATCGACCTGGTGCCCGGCCCGCTGGGCAAGGGCGAGCTGGACGGCGCCCTGCGCCGGGCCGTCCTGGACCGGCTGCCGCGCACCGCGTTCCTGCCGCCCGCCCACGACCTGGTCGAGGACTCCGAGCTGCCCGAGGCGCTGCGGCCGCGGGACGCCGAGATCGTCGAGGGGGCCGGCGCCGAGACCGTGCGGGTCCTCGCCGAGGTGCTGCCGAGCCTCCTCCCCGCGGGCCTGGAGCGCCGTGCCGAGCTGCGGACCCTGGGCGTGGCCCGGGTCCCGCTGACCGAGGCGGTGGACCGGCTGGCGGGCCTGGAGAAGGAGCCCGAGTGGTGGTGGCGGCTGTACGACAGCCTGGCCGGCGTCGACCCGGACCGGCTGACCGGGCTGCCCGTGCCGCTCGCCGACGGCCGTACGACCATCGGGCCCCGTCAGGTGCTGCTGCCGACCCTGGACGGGCCGCCGGTGACGCCCGAGGCCCTGGCTCGGCTGGGTCTGAAGGTCGCCCATCCGGAGGCCGCCCATCCGCTCCTGGAGAAGCTGGGCGCCCTGCCGGCCACCCCGCGCGCGGTGCTCACCACCCCGCAGGTGCGGGCCGCCGTCGCCGCCTCCCTCGACGACGAGGGGCCCGGCTGGGACCAGGAGGGCCTGGACGCCGAGGAACTCGCCGACACCGTCCTCGCCCTGGTCCGGGAGGCCGCGCTCGGCCCCGGCGACGAGCCCTGGCTCGGCGCCCTCGCCCTGCCCGACGAGGACGGCGAGCTCGCGCCCGCCGGGGAACTCGTGCTCCCCGGCAGCCCCTTCGCGAGCGTCATGCGCGAGGAGGAACTCGCGCTGGTCGACGGTGAGTTGGCCGAACGCTGGGGTGAACAGCCGCTGACCGCCTGCGGGGTGCTGGCGAACTTCGCCCTGGTCCGCGCCGCCGACGTGGTCCTGGACCCCGACGAGCTCGATCCCCGCGACGGGGACTTCGCCGAGCCGGACGACGTCGGACTGCTCGACGCCGTCGACGTGTGGTGCGAGGACGTCCTGGACCGGCTGCCCGACACCCCTGTGCCGCCGGTGGCGACCGAGATCGTCGCCGTGCGCGATCTGGACCTCGTCGACGACGACCACTGGCCGCAGGCCCTCGCCCTGCTGTCCGAGCCCCCGCTGCGGGACGCGCTCACCCAGCCGGTGCGGATTCTGCTGCCCGACGGCACCCATGAGGTCGTACGGCCGTACACCGCCTGGTGGCTGCGCGGGAACCCGGTCCTCGGCGGTCGCCGCCCCGCGGGTCTGCGTGCCGCGGGCGGCGACCCGCTGCTGCACGGGCTGTACGACGAGGCCGACGCCACCGGCTTCGAGGACGAGCAGGTGCTGCGGGCGCTCGGCGTACGGACCTCCGTGGCCGCCCTGCTCGACGAGCCGGGCGGTGCGGCCGAACTGCTCGATCGGCTCGCCGACCCCGGGCGGCCCGTCTCCGCGGCCCAGCTGCACGCCCTCTACACGGCCCTGGCCGATCTCGACCCGGAACAGGTGACCCTGCCGGACGAGCTGCGCGCGGTGGTCGACGGCCGGGTGGGTGTCGTGGACGCCGCCGACGCGGTGGTCGTCGACTCGCCCGACCTGCTGCCCTTCACCGAGGGCGTCCCGCTGCTGCCGGTGCGCCCGACGCGGGCCGCCGATCTCGCCGAGCTGTTCCAGGTGCGGCGGCTGAGCGAGTCGGTGACGGGCGAGGTGACCTCCGAGGGCGCCGAGCACGACGTCCCGGAGTCCGTGCGGGTCCTGCTCGGGCAGTCCACCCCGGCGTCGTACGTGGAGCACGAGGAACTCGTCGTCGACGGCGTGGAGATCGACTGGCGGCTGACCACGGACGGCGTGCTGCACGCCGCCACCCTGGAGGGCGTCGCCGCGGGTCTCGCCTGGGCGACGGGCCAGTGGCCGCGCCGCTTCGAGGTCGCCGCGCTTCTGGAGGACCCCTCACGCACGGACGAGCTGGCACGGGACCGCTGGTTCGACTGAGTCCGGCCCGCGCTCGTACGGGGCCTGCACGTGGGGCGACGGCTGCCGGGACGTCGCCCCATGTGAAGGGGTGTGGAGCAGTCGGGTAATGCGCGTGAAAAAAGATCCAGCCACGTACAACCATGTGTTCAGGCCATGGATCTGATCATGCGAGTCAACCGACTCCCCAGACACTCCGGGGCTCCGTGAGTCAGTCCGCGGCCCCTTTCTCCACTTGGAGAACGTCATGCGTATCCGTGCCACTGCGGCCGCCGTCACCGGCGCCCTGGCCCTCTCCGCCTTCGCCGTGTCGGCCGCGCAGGCCGCACCCGCCGCCCCGGCTCACCGCGCGGCCGTCGCGAAGGTCCTGCAGTCCGCCCACGCCGCCTCCGGCATGCGGGCGTTCACCGCCGGCACCGGCACGTCGGGCGAGCCGTACGCCCTGAACGTCACCTTCTCCGGCTTCAAGATCGGCAAGGCCTACAAGGTGGGCACCGGCGGCCACGTGTCCATCCCGGTCTCGTACACCATGACCCACGGCACCGACGTCGACATCACCTCGCCGGACTTCGAGACGGACCCGTACCTCTACAAGGGTTCTTACGCCGACGCGGACAACGTCCTCTTCGGCGACGCCCCGGCCAAGTGCACCGCCACCTCGTCGACCGTCGCCACCTGCAAGGGCACGATCGACATCTACCCGGCCGAGGGTGACCTGGAGAACGCGAACGCGGGCTCCTGGGGCGCCGCCGCCGGCGCCATCGACTGGAACGGCCAGCTGGACTCGAGCAACCCGGACCCGTCCAAGATCGGCGTCGCCGAGAAGGGCGGCCTCGCGACGACCCTTATCCAGCGCAACTCCGCGCTGACGGCCGACGCTTCGCCGGAGCCGGTGAGGAAGGGCGCGACCCTCACGGTCAAGGGCAAGCTGTCCCGTGCCGACTGGCAGGCCCACAAGTACGTCGGGTTCTCGGGCCAGTCGGTGAAGCTGCAGTTCCGCAAGAAGGGCAGCAACACCTACACCACGCTCAAGACCATCAAGACGGACAGCGCGGGCAACCTGAAGACCACGGTCAAGGCGTCCGTCGACGGGTACTACCGCTACTCCTTCTCGGGCACCTCGACCACCCCGGCGGTCAACGCCACGGGTGACTTCGTCGACGTGAAGTAACCCTTTCACCCCACCAAGGCCGCCCTCGCCGGAATCCCGGCGGGGGCGGCCGTTTTTCGCGAACGGACACCGAAATCGAAATAGGGCTGAGCGGCCCCGGGATCCGTGCAATCGAATCCGATTCAGGGCCGATGCGATCGATGGGCGGCCGCTCCGGAGAAATGTCCCGTTGTTCCCCCTATGGCGGTGTATCGGCTGCGGTCCCATGGCGTGATCGCGTTGGGTTCATGGCGAGTTGCCGAGCAAGGCGTAGAGGTCTTGTATTGACGAACAGTGAGGCTTTGACTAACGTATGCCCCGCCTTTGTCTCCGCCTGACCAGCGGTGGCTTTCGGCCAGGGGATTTCAACCATTCGCGCCCTTCCGTCTGTGAAGTCGTCGGCGCCTTGGTTTTTCGACGCAATCACGGGGGTTGCTTTGAGGCGTCTTCAGCGGTGCGGACCGGCCTGTCACGGCCCGGCACTCAACTGACCTCTTCTGCTTCTCCGCAGGCTTTTTCGTTCCTTACTTCTCGGCGGGTCCCTCTTTTCGGCGACCCGTTTCCGAAAGGACTCTCGCGTGCCTTTCCACGCCCGGAAAATAGTCGTGTCCGCAGTCGTGGCCGGGATCGCCACGGTGGGCGGTGTGTCCATCGCCGCCGCCGACGACCCGCCCGTGCCCCCGTCCTCCGACACGCCGCCCGTCGCGGTCGAGGGCTACAACTACCCCTCGGCGGACCGGATCCTCACCGAGCAGGGCATCAAGCTGAAGAAGGGTGACGGTCACATCCTGCTGGTCGACTGCGACCAGGCCGCCCAGCAGATCCGGGTGCTCACCGTCAAGGACGACTCCGTCGGCCGCCGGGGCACCTACTGCTTCAAGGCGCTCGGCCCGACGGGCCGGCTGACCCTGGAACTCCCCCGGGTCTTCGGGGTCGAGACCACGGACCACCCGGTGAGCGCGGACCTCACCGCCAACGGCTCCACCACGACCGTCAACGTGCCCAAGGACGGCTACCAGTCCGTCGGCGAGGGCACCAGCGACGGCGCCAGGTCGGTGCTCGTCGAGCTCCGGGTGACCGGCTGACCGGCCGCACCGGTGCCCGTCGAGGCGCCCCGTCCCCTCTTCCGTCCGCGCAGAACTTCTTGGTGATTCGAGGAACAGTGAAAAACGTTCGTCCGCGCACACAGCGCATGGCATGGGTGACCGGTCTGGTGACGGCCGGCCTCACGACCGGTCTGCTGGCCGCTCCGCCCGCCCAGTCGGTGGTGGGTGATCAGGTGGCCGACGGCGCCGACCAGTTCACGGTGAAGCTCCACATCGACCTCGGGAACGACAACGAGCGCAGTTGCTCCGGCACCCTGGTCGACGGCCAGTGGGTGCTCACCACCGCCAGTTGCTTCGCCGCCGACCCCCAGCACCCGTCGAAGATCCCCGCCGGCAAGCCCGCGTACACCACCGTGGTCACCGCCGACGGCAACCGCCCCAGCGCGGAAGCGATCGTGAAGCAGAAGGTCCTGGAGCTCGTCCCGCACCCCGACCGCGACCTGGTCATGGCGCGGATCACCAACCCGGCCACGATCGACAACCCGCTGGACGGCCCGTTCCCCGACATCGACGAGGCCGAACTCGGCACCACCGCACCGGCCCAGGGCGACCAGCTCAAGGCCGACGGGTTCGGCCGCACCAGGGACGAGTGGGTCCCCGCCCGGGCGCACACCGGCTCCTTCACCGTGGACACCGTGGGCGCCTCGACCCTGGCCATCTCCCCGAGCAACGGCGGCGGTGCCCTGTGCCAGGGCGACGCCGGCGGCCCCGTCCTCAACGCGAACGGCGATCTGGTCGGCGTGGTCGACGCCTCCTGGGGAGGCGGCTGCCTCGGCTCCCAGGAGACCCGCACCGGTGCCGTCGCCACCCGGGTCGACGACATCGCGGACTGGGTGCAGCGGGTCCGGCTGACGACCCGGAAGGACTTCGTCACCGACGCCATCACGGCGGCGGACTTCAACGGTGACGGGCGTACGGACATCGCGGCCGTCCTGACCCGCGGCCCCGCCCATGTCTTCTACGGCCGTCCCGACGGCACGCTCCAGTACGGGGCGTACCTGGGCCCGACCTTCAGCCGCACCACGCCGGCACAGCTCGTCGCGGGCGACTTCGGGGACGGGGCGGGCCCGGAAGTGGCCATGGTCGAGAACGACGGTGACATGTTCCTGGCACAGCACACCTGGGTGCCGACGATGTGGAAGCGGACCAAGCTCTGGACCGACGCCACCTGGAAGGACGGCCTGCCCGCCGCCGCCCTCAAGACCGGCACCGCGGGACGCGACACCCTGCTGTTCCAGTGGCCCGACGGATCCCTCTACACCTACAAGAGGGACGCGAGCGGCAACCTGGTCAACCAGAAGAAGGCCATGTGGCCCGACAAGACCTGGAAGATGAAGCACATCGCCACGGGTGACTTCAACGGCGACGGTCGTGACGACATCGCCGCCGTCACCTCCGACGGCGCCCTGAACCTCTACCCGGGCAAGGCCGACGGGACCTTCGACAAGGCCCGTTCGATGTACCCCGACAAGAGCTGGGGCGGCATGCGTGCCGTGCTCGGCGGTGACTTCAACGGCGACGGCAAGGCGGACCTGGCCGCGCTGTGGTCCAACGGCGATCTGCGCTGGTACGCGGGCGACGGCAAGGGCAAGCTGGCGGTCGGCAAGACCATGTGGCCCGCCGTGTAGCACCCCTCACGCGGGCACGCGGCGGTCGACCCACTTCCAGACGAACTCGAGGGCGGCCGCCGCCACCGCCGCGATCCCCACCGCGATCCAGGGGATCGAGACGCCCACCAGCTTCAGCGCGAAGAAGTGCTGCAGCGCGGGCACGGCCAGGACGAACAGGAACGCCACACCCATCGCGGCCACCAGAGCGACGCGCCACCAGGTGTAGGGCCGGGCGACGATCGCCAGCACCCACATCGAGATCAGGAAGAGCGTGAGAGTCGCCGCGCTGGTCTCCGCCTCCAGCGAGCCGGGGCCCGTGTAGTGGTGCCGGGCGATCAGATACGTCACGAAGGTCGCGACCGCCGCCATGACCCCGCCCGGGACCGAGTACCGCATGACCCGCCGTACGAAGTGGGGCCTGGCCCGCTCCCTGTTGGGCGCGAGCGCCAGGAAGAAGGCCGGCACGCCGATCGTCAGGGTCGACAGCAGGGTCAGATGCCGGGGCAGAAACGGGTACTCCACCTGCCAGCACACCACCAGCACCGCCAGCAGCACCGAGTAGACCGTCTTCACCAGGAACAGCGTGGCGACCCGGGTGATGTTCCCGATCACCCGCCGGCCCTCGCCGACCACAGACGGGAGTGTCGCGAAGCTGTTGTCGAGCAGCACGATCTGCGCCACGGCCCGGGTCGCCTCCGAGCCGGAGCCCATCGAGACGCCGATGTCCGCGTCCTTGAGCGCGAGCACGTCGTTCACGCCGTCGCCCGTCATCGCCACCGTGTGGCCGCGCGACTGCAGCGCGCCCACCATGTCCCGCTTCTGCTGCGGGGTGACCCGCCCGAACACGGTGCCCTTGTCCAGCGACTTGGCCATCTCCGCCTGGTTCGGCGGAAGGCGGCGGGCGTCCATCACCTCGCCGGCGATGCCGAGCTTCCCGGCGACCGCGCCCACGGACACCGCGTTGTCGCCGGAGATCACCTTGGCGCGGACGTTCTGGTCGGCGAAGTAGCGCAGGGTGTCGGCGGCGTCCGGGCGCAGCCGCTGCTCCAGCACGACCAGCGCGGTGGGCCGGGTGCCGTCCTTGACCCGGGGGTCGTCCAGCTCGCGGCTGGTGCGGGCCAGCAGCAGCACCCGCAGCCCCTGCTCGTTGAGGCGCTCGGTCTCGGTCAGGGCCGGGTCGTCGGGGCCGAGCAGGACGTCCGGGGCGCCGAGCAGCCAGGTGCTGGCCTGGCCGTCGCCCTCGCTGAAGGACGCGCCGCTGTACTTACGGGCGGAGGAGAAGGGCAGGGCCTCGGTGCAGCGCCACTCCTCGCTGTCCGGGTAGGCGTCGATGATCGCCTGGAGGGAGGCGTTCGGACGCGGGTCGGACTCGCCGAGCGCGCCGAGCACCTTGCGTACATAGGTCTCGTCGGCGCCCTGGAGCGGCCTGAGTTCGGTGACGTCCATGCCGCCCTCGGTGAGGGTGCCGGTCTTGTCCAGGCAGACGGTGTCGACGCGGGCGAGGCCCTCGATGGCGGGCAGTTCCTGGACCAGGACCTGTTTGCGCCCCAGCCGGATGACGCCGATGGCAAAGGCCACGGAGGTGAGCAGGACGAGCCCCTCGGGGACCATGGGCACGATGCCGCCGACCGTACGGGCCAGGGAGTTCTTGAATCCGGACTGCTTGACCACCAGTTGGCTGATGACAAGGCCGATCGCGGTCGGGACCATCATCCACGTCACGTACTTGAGGATCGTGGAGATACCGCTGCGCAGCTCGGAATGGACGAGGGTGAAGCGGCTCGCCTCCTCTGCGAGCTGGGCGGCGTAGGCCTCCCGGCCCACCTTGGTCGCGCGGAAGGCGCCGCTGCCGGCGACGACGAAGCTGCCGGACATGACCGGGGCCCCGGTCCGTTTGACGACGGGGTCGGCCTCGCCGGTCAGCAGTGACTCGTCGATCTCCAGTCCGTCGGCCTCGACGCAGACGCCGTCGACGACGATCTTGTCGCCCGGTCCGGTCTCGATGATGTCGTCGAGCACGATCTCCGAGGTGGCGATCGCGGCGGTCACCCCGTCCCGGCGGACCGTGGGCCGCGCCTCGCCGATCACCGCGAGCGAGTCCAGGGTCTTCTTGGCGCGCCACTCCTGGATGATGCCGATGCCGGTGTTGGCGATGATCACATAGCCGAAGAGGCTGTCCTGGAACGGCGCCACGAACAGCATGATCAGCCAGAGCACACCGATGATCGCGTTGAAGCGGGTGAAGACGTTGGCGCGGACGATCTCGCCGAGGGTGCGGCTGCTGCGGACGGGGATGTCGTTGACGTCACCGCGGGCGACCCGCTCGGCCACCTCGGCGGCGGACAGTCCCCGAGTCCGCCCGGGTACGGGGGCGGGGTGCACGGGATCGAGTTCGGCGCCCGCGTCGATGTGACTCATGCATTCGACGGTACGTGCGGAACTGCGCCTTCACCCCTTGAGCGAGCCGAAGATCCGACCCGGGGAGGACGCCTCTCCTGCGGTGGTCGTACGCGGAGCCCCGGACTAACCCTCGGCCGCGGCTTCGTTCCGCGCCGCGTCCCGCTTGATCGCGGCGTCCCGCCTGCGCACGTACCAGATGCCGATGCAGCCGAGCCCCGCGCCGGCCAGGCAGGTCCACAGCCACCAGGTGTGCCCGTGGTCGGCGAACCAGCCGTAGAACGGCAGCTGGACCAGGAAGAGGACGAACCACAGGATCGTGCCGCCGGTGATGGTGGCGACCACGGGGCCCTCAAGGGGCTCCGGCGCCTCGTGCTTGGGGGTCCATTTCGCCATGCGCACAGCTTACGAGGGACGGGCGGCGGTGTCGGGGTGGACCCCGGGCCCGTGTGCGCCAAGGGTCTACGCGCGGAGATAGCGATCTACGCCTCATATGTTCATACTGAAACAGTTCGAGTCTGGCCGCTTATATTCGTATGAATCACCAACAACGCCATGGGGGAGACCCGTTGGTGATCAGGTGACGGCGAGACTCGATCATGTTTGTCCATGTCTGTGCCTGTCCGAAGTCCCCCGCACTCCTGAGGTCTCGCATGTCCACCTCGGCCCCTGCCAAGGCCGCCCCGCAGCAGCCGGGCACCCGACCCCCGTCCGGTGCCCTCGACCGTTACTTCAAGATCTCGGAGCGGGGCAGCACGCTCTCCCGTGAGATCCGGGGCGGCTTCGCCACCTTCTTTGCGATGGCGTACATCATCGTGCTGAACCCGATCATTCTCGGCAGCGCGAAGGACATGTACGGGCACCACCTGGACCACGGCCAGCTGGTCACCGCGACCGCCGTCACCGCCGCCTTCACCACGCTGCTCATGGGCGTGATCGGCAATGTCCCGATCGCTCTCGCCGCCGGTCTCGGCGTGAACACGGTCGTCGCCCTCCAGCTCGCGCCGCGTATGTCGTGGCCGGACGCGATGGGCATGGTCGTCCTCGCCGGCCTCGTGGTGATGCTGCTGGTCGCCACCGGTCTGCGCGAGCGGGTGATGAACGCCGTGCCGCTCGGTCTGCGCAAGGGCATCGCCATCGGTATCGGCCTGTTCATCATGCTGATCGGGCTCGTCGACTCCGGCTTCGTCACCCGTATCCCGGACATCGCGCAGACCACGGTCCCGCTGCAGCTCGGCACGGGCGGCCATCTGACCGGCTGGCCGGTTCTGGTCTTCATCCTGGGCACCCTGCTCACCTTCGCGCTGATCGTCCGCAAGGTGCCGGGGGCCATCCTGATCTCGATCGTCGCGATGACGGTGCTCGCGGTGATCCTCAACGCCACCGCCAAGATCGCCTCCTGGGGTCTGACCGTCCCGAAGTGGCCGGGCAACCCGGTCGCCACCCCGGACTTCGGCCTGATCGGCAAGGTCAGCCTGTTCGGCGGCTTCGGCAAGGTCGGCGTCCTGACCGGCATCCTCTTCGTCTTCACGGTCCTGCTGTCGTGCTTCTTCGACGCGATGGGCACGATCATGGGCATCAGCGACGAGGCCAAGCTGACCGACGCCGAGGGCTATATGCCGGGCATGAACAAGGTGCTCTTCGTGGACGGCATCGCGGTCGCCGCGGGCGGTGTCAGCTCCTCCTCGGCCACCACCTGCTTCGTGGAGTCCACGGCGGGCGTCGGCGAGGGCGCGCGCACGGGCTTCGCCAACGTCGTCACGGGCCTTCTCTTCGCCGTGGCCCTCTTCCTCACCCCGGTCGCCACGATGGTCCCGTCCCAGGCCGCCACCCCGGCGCTGGTCACGGTCGGCTTCCTGATCCTGTCCAACTCGATCAAGGAGATCGACTGGGCGGACTACACGATCGCCGTCCCGGCCTTCGTGACGATGCTGATGATGCCCTTCACGTACTCGATCACGAACGGCATCGGCATGGGCTTCATCACCTTCGTGGTGCTGCGCCTGGCTGCGGGCCGTGCCCGGGAGATCCCCGCCGCGATGTACGTGGTGGCGGCGGTGTTCGGCTTCTACTACCTGATGCCGGCCCTGGGTCTGACCTGATGGGCTCCTGCGGGGTCAGGTGACCCCGTAGAACCTCTCCGTTTCGTCGACGGCGGCCTGGAACCGCTCGTCGAAGTCATCCCGAATGAGCGTCCGGACGACATAGTCCTGGACGCTCATTCCTCTTTTGGCGGCGTGCAGGCGGAGCCGTTCGAGCAGCTCCAGCTCCAGCCGCACACTGAGCACACTGGTCCCCATGTGTACGAGGGTCGCCGGATTCGGACGGCCGGTGTGTCACGTTCCCCCGCTCTATCACCCATTTGGGTGATAGATGTGACTCGAAAGTTTGCCCGTGCCGCCGGGAAGCGTGGGTTTGCGTGGCGGGAGTCACCCGGGAGGCGGCGTTGCGCGGTGGTCTTTAGGGAAAGTAATGACTTATCCTAAAGAGCATGGCTGACCTGACCCATGGCGACGACGCTGCCGCCGTGAACGCTCTCCGCTCCGCTGTGATGCGCCTCTCGCGCCGACTCAAGCACCAGCGGGTCGACGAGTCGCTGAGCCCGACCGAGATGTCGGTGCTCGGCACCCTGTCCCGCTGCGGCTCCGCCACCCCCGGCGAGCTCGCCCGCAAGGAGCATGTCCAGCCGCCGTCGATGACCCGCATCGTGGCGCTGCTGGAGAGCAAGGGGCTGGTCAGGCTGGAGCCGCATCCCGAGGACCGGCGCCAGAAGGTGGTCACTCAGACCGAGCGGGCCGAGGCGATGCTCGAGGAGAGCCGTCGCAAGCGGAACGCCTTCCTGGCCGGCCTGGTCGAGGGCCTGGACGAGGACGAGTGGGCGAAGCTCCGCGCGGCCGCCCCGGTCCTGGAGAAACTCGCGCATCTGTGACGGTGGGCGTCCGCGCCGGACACCCACCGCCACGGACGCGGCCCCACCCGCGTACGTATGAAGCCGTCATCGCTAGGAGGCGAACCCCTTTGAGTACGGGATCCGGAGCAGCTTCCGCCCCCGCACCAGCCACCCACGACTCCCCGCCCCTCCTACCCGAAACCCCCGAGCCCCCCACGGCTCCCGGGACCCCGAAGTCCCCCACGGCCTCCGCGACCCCTGAGCCCCCCGCGGCTCCCACGACTCCGAACGCGGACGCCACCGACCGGTCCGGGTCCCGCGCGTCCTCGATGTTCAGCTCCCTGCGCGTCCGGAACTACCGGCTCTTCTTCCTGGGCCAGGTCGTCTCCAACACCGGCACCTGGATGCAGCGCATCGCACAAGACTGGCTGGTGCTGAGCCTGACCGGTTCCTCCACCGCCGTCGGTGTCACGACGGCCCTGCAGTTCCTGCCGATGCTCCTCTTCGGGCTCTACGGCGGTGTCCTGGTCGACCGGCTCCCCAAGCGCCCGACACTGCTGGTCACGCAGTCCGCGATGGGTGCCACGGGCCTTGTCCTCGCCTTCCTGACGCTCTCCGGTCATGTCCAGGTCTGGCATGTGTATCTCGCCGCCTTCGCCGCCGGACTCGCCACGGTCGTGGACAACCCCGCCCGGCAGTCCTTCGTCTCGGAGATGGTCGGCCCCGAGCAGCTGCAGAACGCGGTGAGCCTGAACTCGGCGAACTTCCAGTCCGCCCGCCTGGTCGGCCCCGCCGTCGCGGGCGTGCTGATCACGGGCGTCGGCACGGGCTGGGCGTTCCTGTTCAACGGCCTGTCCTTCCTCGCCCCCATCGCCGCACTGCTGCTGATGCGCGCCCGTGAGCTGCATGCCGTGCAGCGCGCCCCGCGCGGCAAGGGCCAGCTCCGCGAGGGGCTGCACTATGTCGCCGGGCACCCGGAGCTGATCTGGCCCATCGTCCTGGTCGGCTTCATCGGCACCTTCGGCTTCAACTTCCCGGTGTGGCTCTCGGCGTACGCAGGACACGTCTTCCACGCGGGTGCGGGTGCCTACAGCCTCTTCAACACGCTGATGGCGCTCGGCTCGCTGACCGGCGCGCTGCTCGCCGCCCGCCGCGGCACGGCCCGGCTGCGGGTGCTGATCGCTGCCGCGGCGGTGTTCGGCGGGCTGGAGGTCGTGACGGCCGGGGCACCGTCCCTGTGGCTGTTCGCGCTGCTGATGGTTCCGATAGGGATCGCCGGACTGACGGTGAACGTCACCGCCAACACGGCGGTCCAGATGGGTACGGATCCGGCGATGCGCGGCCGCGTCATGGCCCTGTTCATGATGGTCTTCATGGGCGGTACGCCCCTGGGAGCGCCGGTGGTCGGCTGGATCACGGACACCTACGGCGCGCGGATGGGCTTCGCCCTGGGCGGTCTGGTCTCGTTCGCGGCGGCCGTGACCATCGGCCTGCTGCTGGCCCGGGCGGGCGGGCTGCGCCTGTCGGTCGACTGGAACCACGGCCACCCGCAGGTCCGCTTCGTCCCCCGCGAGCGGCAGGAGGAGCTGGCGACGGCGGCCTGATCCCGAACCGCAGCTCCACCGGCCCCGGCCCCTGAGGCGCCGGGGTCAGCCCCTTGGAAACTCGTCCGTCTTGAGAACCGGGCCCACCACGGTCCCGGTCAGGTCGGTCTCCTCGCCGAAGTCCAGACTGAGCGTGCCGCGGTACCCGCCGTCCTGCGGCAGGGTGTGCAGATGCCAGGTGCCGGTGTACGGGTCCACGATCAGGTACACGGCACCTCGGCGGCGGCATAGGCGGCCTTCTTCGGCCCGTAGTCGTTGCGGGCGGTGTCCTTGGAGATCACCTCGGCGACGAACTCGACGTCCTCGTGGCGCCAGTGGCCCTTGCCGTCCTTCCGGGCGTCCTTCGCGAGCGCCACGACGTCGGACGCGAAGCCGTTGAGACGCCCCGGGTAGTCGATCCGGACATCGGACTTCACGAGCTTGCGTGGGTACTTGGTGCGCAGCTGGTCGTAGAGGGCCGCGATGATGTCCCAGCGGGTGTCCCGCTGCGGCGTCACGAAGACGGCCCCCCTCGACGATCTCGGTCTTGAAACCCTCGGGGATGTGCATCTGCTCCAGCCACTCGAACATGGTGTCGAGGCTGAGCTCCTCGCCCTGGTCGGCCATCTCGATCCTGTCCGCCAGAACAGTCATTGTGCCGCTCCTCCCCGCTGCTGCCTGGTCGCATGCAGCCGCGCGGTACGACGATACTCACGGTGACGGGGGCACACCCGTGCGTTCCCCGGGGACACTGGTGCCATGAGACTCTTCGCCGCGGTGCTGCCGCCGGAGCGCGTCATCCAGGAACTGGCCTCGGTCGTGCGCGAGTTGGAGGGGATGCCGGGCGCGGCCGGGCTGCGCTGGACGGAACGGCCGGGCTGGCACTTCACGCTCGCCTTCTACGGCGAGGTCGACGAGGACGTCGTACCGGATCTGTCGGAGCGGCTGGCGCGGGCCGCCCGGCGTGCCGAGCCGTTTCCCCTGGCCCTCGCCGGGGGCGGCCGGTTCGGGGACCGGGCGCTGTGGGTGGGCGCCTCCGGGGAGACGACGGCCCTGCGGCTGCTCGCCGACCGTACGGAGGCCGCGGGCCACAAGGCGGGGGTGGACATGGGGGAGCACCGCCGCTACAAAGCGCATCTGACACTGGCCCGCAGCCGGGGCAGGGGCGCAGACCTGCGGCCGTACGCCGCCGCGCTGGACGCCTTCGAGGGGAGCGCCTGGACGGTCGGGGAGCTGTGCCTCGTGCGCAGCCGGCTGCCACGGTCGGGAGTGCCGGGGGAGCAGCCACGGTACGAGACCGTGGGGCGGTGGGGGCTCGGCGCGGGCTCCTGATGAGGTCCGGTTACGCTCGATGCGTGGACCCGAAGACCCGTAACCGGATCATGGCCGGTGTGCTTGTGCTGATGTTCGCGGTGGTGGCGCTGACGGCGGCGGTCGGCAGGTAGGCCCCCGCCGCTGTGTGTGGCCCGGCTCCCGCCGCTGTGTGTGGCCCGGCTCCCGCCGCTGTGTGTGGCCCGGCTCCCGCCGCTGTGTGGTCCGGCTCCCGCCGCTGTGTGGTCCGGCTCCCGCCGCCGTGCGTGGCCCGGCCCCGCCGCCGTGCGTGGCCCGGCCCCCGAGGGGTGCCGGGCCCCGTCGGCTACCAGGCGAACGCCTCCGGCGACGGTCCGGGCCCGGGGAAGATCTCCTCGAGGCCGGCCAGGACCTCCTCCGGGAGCTCCAGCTCGACCGCCCGCAGCGCCGACTCCAGCTGCTCGCCGGTGCGCGGGCCGACGATCGGGCCGGTGACGCCGGGCCGGGTCAGCAGCCACGCCAGGGCGGCCTCGCCGGGCTCGATCTCGTGCTTGTCGAGCAGGTCCTCGTAGGCCTGGATCTGCGCGCGTGCGGTCGGGTTGGCGAGGGTGTCGGCGGCCCGTCCGGACGCCCGGCGCCCACCCTCGACCTCCTTCTTGATCACCCCGCCCAGCAGGCCGCCGTGCAGCGGGGACCAGGGGATGACCCCGAGGCCGTACTCCTGCGCGGCCGGGATGACCTCCATCTCGGCGCGGCGCTCGGCCAGGTTGTAGAGGCACTGCTCACTGACCAGCCCGATCGTGCCGCCGCGCCGAGCCGCGATCTCGTTGGCCTGGGCGATCTTGTATCCGGGGAAGTTGCTGGATCCGACGTAGAGGATCTTGCCCTGCTGCACCAGGACGTCGATGGCCTGCCAGATCTCCTCGAAGGGAGTGTTCCGGTCGACGTGGTGGAACTGGTACAGGTCGATGTAGTCGGTGCCCAGCCGCTTGAGGCTGGCGTCGACGGCCCGGCGGATGTTGAGGGCGGAGAGCTTGTCGTGGTTGGGCCAGGCGTCGCCGTCCGCGGCCATGTTGCCGTACACCTTGGTGGCGAGGACGACCTTGTCCCGCCGGTCGCCGCCCTTCGCGAACCAGCTGCCGATGATCTTCTCGGTACGGCCCTTGTTCTCGCCCCAGCCGTACACGTTTGCGGTGTCGAAGAAGCTGATGCCCGCGTCCAGCGCCGCGTCCATGATCGCGTGGCTGTCGGCCTCGTCGGTCTGCGGGCCGAAGTTCATGGTCCCGAGGACGAGTCGGCTGACCTTGAGTCCTGTGCGTCCGAGCTGCGTGTACTTCATGACTGCCTAGCCAACGGCGTGGAGTGCGCTCTAGGCAAGGACGTTGTGGGCGGTCGGGTTCAGTCGCGGGGGAAGTCGTCGGTCCGGAGAGTGAGGCCGAGGGGGGTGGTGGTCATATCGACCTCGGTTCCGTAGTCGACGCGCAGCTCGCAGGCGTAGTCGCCCTCTTTCGGCTCGGTGTACACGTGGCATGCGCCCCGGTAGGGGTCCGCGATGAGGTACACGGGGACTTCGGCGAGCGCTTAGGCGGCCTTTTTGGGACCGTAGTCGCTCCGGGCCGTCCCCTTCGAGACGACTTCACCGATGAACTCGACGTCCTGGTACCGCCAGCGACCCTCGTCGTCCTTGGTGGCACCTTCGCGCAGCTTGGCCACATCGGGGCAGAAGCTGTTCTGCGGGCCGGGAAAGTCGATGCGGACGCCCGAGAACACCCGTGCGCGCCTTCTCCCGAAGTGGTCCTCGAGCGCCCGGAGGATCTCGCGAATGGTTTCCCAGTGGATGTCCCGCTGCGGCGTCCTGAAGACACTGCCCCCCCACGATCTCAACCTTGTGACCCTCGGGGACGGGCATCCGCTCAAGCCGCTCGAACCACCGGTCCAGGCGTTCGACGTTCGTGTCGGCCATCTCGATCTCGATCCTGTCTTCCGGGACGGTCACATGGTGGCGCTCCTCCCCGGCCACCCTCCGCACGAATGCAGCCGCGCAGTACAACGATGCGCACGGTGACCAGGAGACGCCGCTGTTCGGTCAATCCGTTCCGGCCTCGTACGGCCCCGCGACCCCCCACCCCTGGTACATCGCCTCTGCGAACGCCCCCGCGATCTTGTGTTCGCCGTTCGCGTTCGGATGCGTGCCGTCGTAGGTGTCCCGGTGGATGTCGTACGACGGCGGGGGAGACGCCAGCAGGATCGGCGAGCCGGGCTCGTCCAAATCCGCCGCCGTCTTCGCCAGGAGGTCGTTGAAGAGGGTCACCTGGGCCCCGAACGGGGCCTCCGTCTCGGCCCGGATGTTCGGGATCACCGGCAGCAGCACCATACGGATGCGCGGCCTGGCCCGGCGGGCCTCGGCCACGAACTTCCGTACGTTCTCGTCCGTCTGCTCCGCGTTGGTGTAGAAGCCCAGGTCGATCAGGCCCAGCGAGACCAGCAGCACATCCGCGCGGGTCTCCCGCACGGCCCCGCCGATCAGCGGCGTCATATGGATCCAGCCCTCGCCCCAGCCCGCCAGATGGGCGCGGGGGAAGTCGGGTTCGGCGTACGCGTACGACGTGGGGGTGTCCGTCGCCTTGTCGTGGAGCGTCTCGCGCGGGCCGACCAGCGAGAACGGGCCGTCGTACGTCGCGCACAGATGCCGCCACAGCCGGTAGCGCCACGTGTGCTCGCCCGCGCTGCCGATCGTCATGGAGTCGCCTACGGGCATGAACCGGAGCATCCGCTCATCATGGACGATCGCCCCGGGGCGCAGGGGGGACGTATGGGGCGGGCCGGTGTGAGGATCGACACGCCCGCCCGGCACCGGCGCGCTAAGCCGCCGGGCCGGTGAACCGGGGTGCCGGATGGCAGGCTTGGGCCATGCGTCGATCGCTCGCGTTCCTTGCCGGGGCCCTTCTCATCGGTGCGCTCGCCGCGTCGGCGCCCGCCGTCGCCGACGACGGCGGCGGATTCACCATCAAGGACCCCCGGATCACCGAGTCCAGCGGGCTCGCCGCCTCCCGTCTGCACCCCGGGATCTACTGGACGCACAACGACAGCAACGACGGGCCGTACATCTACGCCGTGGACAGCCGCACCGGGAAGACCGTCGCCACCGTCACCCTGAGCGGCATCGGCAGGCCCCGCGACGTCGAGGCCATATCCGTCGGTCCGGGGAACGAGATCTACGTCGGCGACATCGGCGACAACTTCGGCGGCCGATGGCCCTATGTGTGGATCTACCGGCTGCCCGAGCCCAAGGTGCTCAAGGACCAGACGATCCGGGCCACCCAGTACGTGGTGAAGTACGCGAACGGGCCCCGGGACGCCGAGTCCCTGGTGGTCCACCCCAGAACCGGGCGCGTCTACATCATCGACAAGAAGGAGGACGGCGGGCACCTCTACGAAGGCCCGCCGCAGCTGTCGTCCACCGGGGCGAACGTCTTCCGGCCCGTCGCCACCGTGGACCTGTGGGCCACCGACGCCGCGTTCTCGCCGGACGGCGGTCAGCTCGCCGTACGCGGCTACTTCGGCGGTATCGCCTACGCGTGGAACGGCGGGCAGATCAAACGGCAGGGGCGATTGAACGTGCCCCTGCAACGGCAGGGCGAGTCGGTCACGTACAGCACCGACGGCTCGAAGCTCCTCTACGGCAGCGAGGGCAGCGACAGCCCGGTGCAGGCCGAGGACGCGCCCGGGGGCGACGGAACCGGCGATTCGGCGTCACCCTCGGGCAAGGGGACCCCGCAGACCGGCTCGGGCGGCGGTACGACCCTGAACGCCGACTACAAGGTCGGTGCCCTGGTCCTGGCCCTGGGCCTGGTGCTGGTGTTCGGCCTCAAGAGGCTGCTGGGCAGGAAGCGTCAGGAACGGCGGAGGGGCGCCGGTGCACACAACACCGGGCGCCCCCCTGGGACCTGACGCGCGAGAAGGTCAGAGATTCTCGATCACGTAGTCGATGCACCGGGTCAGCGCCTCGACGTCCGCCGGGTCGATCGCCGGGAACATCGCGACACGCAGCTGGTTGCGGCCCAGCTTGCGGTACGGCTCGGTGTCCACGATGCCGTTGGCGCGCAGCACCTTGGCGACGGCGGCCGCGTCGACCTCGTCGAGGAAGTCGATCGTGCCGATGACCTGCGACCGCTTGGCCGGGTCGGCGACGAACGGGGTCGCGAACTTCACGTCCTCGGCCCAGCCGTACAGCGTCCGCGCGGAGGTGGCCGTGCGGCGCACCGCGAAGTCCAGACCGCCCTGGCCGTTCAGCCACTCCAGCTGCTCGTTGAGCAGGAACAGGGTGGCGAGGGCCGGGGTGTTGTACGTCTGGTTCTTGCGGGAGTTGTCGATCGCCGTGGGCAGGCTGAAGAACTCCGGGATGTGGCGGCCGGAGGCGTGGACGCGCTCGGCGCGCTCGATCGCGGCCGGGGAGAACACACCGATCCACAGGCCGCCGTCGGAGGCGAAGGACTTCTGCGGGGCGAAGTAGTAGACGTCGGTCTCGGCGATGTCGACCGGGAGGCCGCCGGCGCCGGAGGTGGCGTCCACCAGGACCAGGGAGCCCGGGTCCGCGCCCGCGACCCGCTTGATCGGCATCGCGACGCCCGTGGACGTCTCGTTGTGCGTGAAGGCGTAGACGTCGACGCCCTCCTCCGCACCGGCCTCGGGGTGCGTGCCGGGCTCGGAGGAGATGACGGTGGGTTCGGCGAGCCACGGGGCGAGCTTCGCGGCCTTGGCGAACTTCGAGGAGAACTCGCCGAAGCTGAGGTGCTGCGACTTGTTCTCGATCAGACCGTGGGTCGCGATGTCCCAGAACGCGGTGGAGCCGCCGTTGCCGAGGACGACCTCGTAGCCGTCGGGGAGCTGGAAGAGCTCGCGGATGCCCTCGCGCACCTTGCCGACCAGGTTCTTGACCGGGGCCTGGCGGTGGGACGTGCCGAGCAGGGAGCTACCCGTGGCGGCGAGGGCGTCCAGCGCCTCCACCCGCACCTTGGAGGGACCCGCGCCGAAACGACCGTCAGCGGGCTTGAGGTCAGCAGGAATCTGGATGTCAGCCACGAGCCGGAGGGTATCCCCTCGGAGAAACCGGGCGGAAACGTGTCCGTTCGATGAGACGACGCCCTCCGGCACGCGGACTTGTGAGGACCTACGACCTCTGCGGCCGTGTCACGAGGTCAGCCGCACCGGCAGCGCGAAGAGGTCGTTCTGCGTCACCACCGGCTTGTTGCGAAGCTCGTCCGCCGGGACCGCCAGGTGCAGGCCGGGGAAGCGGGCGTAGAGCGCGGGCAGCGCCACCCCGGCCTCCAGGCGGGACAGGGCCGCCCCGGGGCACACATGCGGGCCGTGGCCGAAGGAGATGTGCCGGTTCTTTGTCTCCCGGGTGATGTCGAAGGCGCCCGCGGTCGGGCCGTGCGCCTGCTCGTCCCGGCCGATCGCGCCGTACGACACGATCAGGGCGTCCCCGGCGGGGATGACCTGGTCGCCGACCGGGACGTCCTCCGTCGCGAACCGGATCAGCACATGGGAGGTGGGGGTGGACCAGCGCAGGGTCTCCTCGACCACCGCGGACCAGTCCGCTTCACCCTTGAGGACGAGGGTGCGCTGCTCCGGATGGGTCGACAGATTGACCACCGCGTTGACGATCAGGGAGATCGTCGTCTCATGGCCCGCGGCCACCATCAGCTGAAGCGTGGAGACGATCTCCTCGTCGGTGAGGCGGTCGCCGTCCTCGGAGGCCTGGACGAGGGCGGAGGTGAGGTCCTCGCCGGGCTCGGCGCGCTTCGCCGCGACCGTCTCCGCCATGATCCCGGCCAGCTCGGTGAGCGTCGCGACGACCTCCGCGGGCGGGGTCTGCGTCGAGAAGAACTTCTCGAACAGCTCCTGCAGTCGCGGCAGCAGGGACCTCTCGATGCCCATCAGCTCCGCGATGACGTACATGGGCAGCGGATAGGCGAACTCCGCCTTGAGGTCGACCTCACGGCCGTCCGTGGGCAGCCGGTCCAGCAGCTCCTCGGTCAGCTCGGTGATCCGCTGCCGCATCTCCTCCACCCGTCGGGGCGTCAGCGCCTGGGCGACCAGGGTGCGCATCCGCCGGTGGTCGGCCCCGTCCACGGTGAGCATGGACCGGCCCGGGTTGGCGAGCCCGATCAACGGCCAGTCGGGGGCGATCTCGCCCCGCTGCCAGGCACCCCAGACGTCGATGTCCTTCACCAGCCGGGGGTCCGTGAGCAGCTGCCGGGCCTCGGCGTGGTGGGTGACCGCCCACACCGGGACGCCGCCGGGCAGGATCACGGAGGCGAGGGGTCCCGCGTCCCGGAGCCGGGCGCTCTCGGCGTCCAGATCGGAGACGAGGGGGTCAAGGGCTATGGGGCATCTGTCCATCGTGGTCATGCGGAAGGGCCTCCTAGGGAGGGGGTGGGGGTGAAGCTCACCGGCAGTGCGGTGAGACCGCGCAGCCACGGCGACGGACGACGCGTCAACTCCTCGGCGGATACGGCCAGATCGATGTCCGGCAGCCGGTCGAGGACCACCTCGATGCCCGTCCGCGCGATGACCTCCGCCACCTCCTGGGCCGGGAACGGGCAGCGGTGCTCACCGTGCCCGAAGGAGAAGTGCGCGTTGTTGCCGCCGGTCAGCGCGGAGCCGTCGGTGCGCACCTGCGGGTCGCTGTTGGCGCCCTGCAGGCCGAGCAGCAGCAGGTCTCCGGCCCGGATGTGCCGACCGCCCAGCCGGGTGTCACGGGAGGCCCAGCGGCCCGCCACGTTCTGGGTGGGGGTGTCCTCCCACAGCACCTCGTTCATGGCCTCGGCGACGCTGTTGCGGCCGCCGAAGAGGGAGGCGGCGAAACGGGCGTCGGTGAGCATCAGCCGCAGCGAGTTGCCGATCCAGTCCGCGGTCGGCTGGTGGCCCGCGGCCATCATCACCATCAGGTCCTGGGTGATCTCCTCGTCGGTGAAACCGCTCTTGTCGTCGAGCATCCGGGAGACCACGTCGTTCGCGGGGCTCGCCTTCCGGGCGGCCAGCAGTTCGGTCATGGAGCCGGCCAGATGCGTCTGGCCCGCGATCGCCCGCTCCCGACCGTCGATCATGTCGTTGAGGGCGGTGACCAGCCCCGGGCCCTGCTCCTCCGCGAAGCCGTAGAGGATCGCGAGGACGCGTACGGGCAGCAGCATCGCGTACTCGGCGACGAGGTCCGCCTCGCCCCGGCCGCACACCGCGTCGATCAGCTCGTCCGCGAACCGCTCGGCGTGGCCGCGCAGTTCGAACGGGTCGACGGCCTCCAGCGCGTCGCTGATCATCCCGGCGCGTTCGCGGTGGCGCTCGCCGACGGTGTAGAGGATCGACGGCTGCCGGCGGCCGATCATCGGCAGCAGCGGCCAGTCGTCGGGGATGCCGTCCCACTGGTTCCACAGCTCGGAGTCCCGGCTGAACAGCACCGGGTCGCCGGTGACCTGGTGCAGCTCGCGATAGCCGAGCACCAGCCACGCCGGTATCCCGCCGTCGAGCACCACCGGGGTCACGGCGCCGTGCTCGCGCCGCATCTCCCGGTACAGCGCGGCGGGTTCGGTCTGGAACCGGGGCCCGCTGAGGGGCACGGGGGCGGTGGTCACACCAGCTCCTGTTCGGCGGTGGGGGCAGGGGCGGCGCTGAGCCGCCGCACATGTTCGACGAGCGTGATCAGGACGTGTTTGCCGGACTCCCGGGAGCGCGCGTCGCAGTCCATGAGCGGGATGTGCGGGTCGAGGTCGAGGGCGGCGCGGACCTCGGAGGGCGTGTGCCGGGGGCCGCCGAAGTCGTTGCAGGCCACGATGAACGGCATCCCGTGGCGTTCCAGGCGGTCGATGGCGTACCAGGAGTCGTCGATGCGCCGGGTGTCGAGGAGGACCACCGCGCCCAGGGTGCCGGTGAAGAGCCGGTCCCACAGGAACCAGAACCGCTCCTGGCCCGGCGCCCCGAACAGGTACAGCACATTGCGGGCGTCCAGGGTGATCCGGCCGAAGTCGAAGGCGACGGTGGTCGCGGACTTCTCCCGGACCCCGCTGACGTCGTCGACCGTCGCGCCGGCCTGGGTCATCGTCTCCTCGGTGCTGAGCGGGCGGATCTCGCTCACCGAGCGGACCAGGGTCGTCTTGCCGACGCCGAAGCCGCCGACGACCACGATCTTCAGGCCGTTGTCGGCCTGGGGACCCAGCGGAGTGCGGGTGTCAGAGGTTGCGGAGTCCAACGAGCACCTGTTCCAGGACGTCGGGATCGGGAAGTGCGGCGGTGCGGGGGTGACGGGCGCTGACGCGGCCCGCCGACAGGAGGTCGGAGAGCAGGATCCTCGTGATGCTCACCGGCAGCCGCAGCTCGGCGGCGATCTCCACGACCGCCGTCGGCCGGTCGCACATCCGCAGGATCGTGGCGTGCTCCGACTGCATGCCCGGCACCGGATCGCACTCGGCCACCACGAGCGTCACCAGGTCGAACCGGGCGGCCGCGTCGGACCGGCTGCGCCCTCCCGTGAGGGTGTACAGCCGGTCGGGTGCGTCGTCCCTGCCGGGGCGGCTCATGACGTACGCGGCTGCGCGGTCAGGTGCTCGCCGAGCTGCTCCACGAGTTCGCTCATGTTGTGCCCGACGAGACCCGCGTCCGCGTCCTCGTCGGTGACCAGGGCGAGATGCGCGCCCTGACCCGCCTCCACGATGAACAGGACCCCGCCGTAGAACTCGGCCATCGCCGACCGCACGCCGCCGCTCCCGTCGCCGAACTCCACGGACGCGCCGTGGGACAGCGACTGGATGCCGGCGGAGATCGCGGCCAGCTGGTCGGCCTGGTCGACGGACAGCTCCGGAGTGCGGCACAGCTTCAGCCCGTCCCGGGACAGCACGAGGGCGTGCCGGGCACCCGGGGTGCGCTCGAGCAGTCCCTCGATGAGCCAGGTGAGCTTCTCGTCGGCGGTCGTGATGCCGGTCATGAAGTGGTGTCGCCTTCCGGGTGCGAGGGGGTGACGGCCGCGTCCAGTGCGGCGAGGTCCGGTACGGGACCGGGGGTCGGTGTCCGGTGTGCGGCCGGTTCGTGCGGGGTGGCCCGGACCTGGGGGCCGGGCGCGGCGTCGTGGTCCCGTACGCGATCCGCGGGTGCCGGCTCCCGTAGGGCCTCGGGCTCGGCCGTCGTGCCCTGCACCGCGGCCTGGTCCGGCACGGTGCCGCGGACCGCCTGGCGGAAGCTGCTGAAGCGGGCGGCCCGGGTCTTGGCGTCGTCGGGGGTGCGCGTTTCGCGTTCGGCGCGGGCGCCGGGGTGGGCGCGTTCGGCCGCCGCGAGGGCGTGGCCGCGACGGCGCCGGGGCAGTCCCCCGGTCCCGGAGGTGTCCGGGCGGGGTGAGTCGTGGGTGGGGACCGGGTCGGGGTCGAGATCCTCGACGGCGCGGGCGGCGGCGTAGGAGGGCCGGTGCCCGGCGGCCGGCGCGGGCGCGGTCCCGGACGGCTGGGCGAGCGCCGGGCTCGCGACCGGGGTCGCGCTCGGAACGGCGGCCGGGGAGGGCGCCGACTGGGCCAGGATCTCCTGCGGGATCAGCAGCAGGACGCCGGTGCCGCCCCGCGCCGACGGCCGGAAGGAGACCTTCAGGCCGTGCTTGCGGGCGAGCCGGCCGACGACCGCGAGACCGAGCCGGGTGCCGGTGAGCCCGCTCAGCTCGGCGGCGTCCCCGGAGACCGCGCGCTCGGCGCGGCGCAGCTGCACGTCGCTCATGACCAGTCCCGCGTCCTCCACGGAGACGATGACCCCGGAGGGCACCTCCTCGACGTAGACGTGGACCTCGGCGGTCGGCGGGGAGAAGTTCGCGGCGTTGTCGAGGAGTTCGGCGAGGGCGTGCATCACGCCCTCGGCGGCGTGCCCGGTGACCGCGGCGGCGCTGGCGGAGTGGACGCGGACGCGCTGGTAGCCGCTGATACGGCCCATCGCGCCGCGCAGGATCGACTCCATGGCGATGGGGCGCGCCCAGCGGCGGCCGGAGCGGGCACCGGTGAGCACGGCGACGGAGTCGGCGAGGCGGCCCGTCTGTGCGGTGCGGTGGTCGAGGTGGAGCAGGTCGGCGAGGACGTCCTCGTCGCTGTGCTTCTCCTCCATCGTGCGCAGGTCGGCGAGCATGCCGGTGGCCAGGGCCTGCATCCGGCCGGCGACGTTGGCGGTGACGGAGACGGCCGAGTCCCGGGCGTTCGCCGCCCGGCGCAGGCCGCGGGTGAGCCGGGCGTTCTCCTCGGTGAGCCGGGCGAGGTCGGCGGTGAGCCGGTCGCGCTCGCGGTCGAACTCGTCGTTGAGCAGGGCGCGTTCCTGCGCGGACTCGTCGGCCCAGCGGATGCGCTCCCGTGCGGACTCCTCGGCGAGCCGGGCCCGTTCCCGCTCGAACTCCTCGGTGAGCCGGACGCGTTCCTCGATGAATCCGTCCGTCAGCCGGGCCCGCTCCTGGCTGAAGTCCTCGGCGAGGCGGGCGCGTTCCTGGAGCAGCCGGGCCGCGTCCTGGGTCGCGGCGTCCAGGCGGCGGCGGGCCAGCCGGGCCGAGCGCAGGCCGTGGGCGGCGACGGCGACAGCCGCGCACAGCACCAGCGTCAGGGCGCCGCCGCCCCACACGAGGGGGACGCGAGCCGTCCTCGGCGCCATGACGACCACGACGGCGACGAAGAGGCCCGCGAGCACGGCGGTGGCCAGCGGGGCGGGGGCGACGGCACGGAGGGCGGGGCGTTCGTCGGGCGGTGTGGGGGCGGTCATGAATGGTGTCCTCGGAAGCCTCGGGCAGGTCCAGGGCGGTGGGGTGCGGTGCGTGGGAGCCGGAGTGTGAGAGTGACCCGTGTTGGTCAACTGCGCGTCACTATAGGTGAGTTCGTGATCGGAATGGACGTATTCCGTTTGACTGTGCACGAACGGACAGCCAATGGGGAGGCAAACAGGGCAGCGGTCCTCCGCGCCCTCGTCGCGTGGTCCGACGGAACGTGCCCGAGGCGCCGGAGCGGTCACCGCCCGTCGCCGGAGGCATCCTGGGGAGCATGACGGATCCCGAGGAACGCCGGCCGGAGGCCACCGGCGCGGACATCGGCGCGCTGCGCGCGGAGCTGAGCGCCGCGGTGCGCGGTGCCGTCGACTTCCGTACGACGGCACGGGCACTGCACACCATGGACGCCTCCAACTACCGGCGGGTGCCGCTCGGCGTGGTCGCCCCCCGGGACGCGGACGACGTGGCGGCCGTGCTCGCCGTGTGCCGGACACACGCGGTGCCGGTGGTCGCCCGCGGCGGCGGCACCTCGATCGCCGGGCAGGCCACGGGCACGGGCGTGGTGCTGGACTTCACCCGGTTCATGAACGGGATCGTGGCCCTGGACCCCGAGGCCCGCACGGCGGTGGTCCGGCCCGGCCTCGTCCTCGACCGGCTCCAGGAGGCCGCCACCCCGCACGGGCTGCGCTTCGGCCCGGACCCCTCCACCCACTCCCGCTGCACCCTCGGCGGCATGATCGGCAACAACGCGTGCGGCTCCCACTCGGTGGCCTGGGGCACCACGGCGGACAGCGTCCGCGAGTTGTCGGTGCTCACCGCGCGGGGCGAGGCACTCACCCTGGGCCGCGACGGCAAGGGCGCCCCCGAGGGCCTGCTCGCCCTCGCCGGAGGTGAGTCGGCGCTGCTGCGCACCGGCTACCCGGCCCTCCCGCGCCGTATCTCCGGGTACGCGCTGGACGCGCTGCTCCCCGAGCACGGCAGGGACGTGGCCCGCTCGTTCTGCGGCTCCGAGGGCACCCTCGGCGTGCTGACGGAGGCGGTCGTGGACCTCGTCGAGGCGCCGCGCGCAGGGGCCCTCGCCGTCCTGGGATACGCGGACGAGAGCGCGGCGGCCCAGGCGGCGGCCGGACTGCTCCCCTGGGGCCCGCTGACCGTGGAGGGCATGGCCGCCGACCTGCTGCCGGTCTCGGCGGGGCTGCCGCGCGGCGGCGCCTGGCTGTTCGTGGAGACGGGCGGCGCGAGCGAGGCGGAGGCACGTGCGCGTGCGGAGGCGATCGTGCGGGCGGCGGACGTCACGGACGCCCTGGTGATCACGGACCCGGCCGGACAGCGCGCGCTGTGGCGGCTGCGCGAGGACGCGAGCGGCACCGCGACCCGCACACCGGACGGCCGGGAGGCCTGGCCGGGCTGGGAGGACTGCGCGGTGCCCCCGGCCCGCCTCGGGGAGTACCTCCGTGACTTCCGGCGCCTGCTGGCCGAACACGGCCTGCACGGGGTGCCGTACGGGCACTTCGGGGACGGCTGCATCCACGTCCGCATCGACTTCGACCTGCTGTCCCCGGCGGGCGTCGCCCGCTTCCGCCGCTTCTCCGAGGAGGCCGCCGCGCTGGTCGTCGCCCACGGCGGCTCGCTCTCCGGGGAGCACGGCGACGGGCAGGCCCGGGCGGAACTGCTGCCCACGATGTACGGGCCGGACCTGGTCGCCCTGTTCGAGCGGGCGAAGGGCGTCTGGGACCCGGACGACCTGCTCAACCCCGGGATGCTGGTCCGCCCGGCCCCGCTGGACGCCGACCTGCGGTTCGCGGTGCTGCCCCGCGAACCGGTGGACGTCTCCTTCGGCTACCCCGCGGACGGCGGCGACTTCTCGGCCGCGGTCCGGCGCTGTGTGGGCGTCGCCAAGTGCCGTACGACGACGAGGTCCGGCGCGGAGGTGATGTGCCCCTCGTTCCGGGCGACCGGCGAGGAGGAGCACTCCACCCGCGGACGGGCCCGGCTGCTGCACGAGATGCTGGCGGGCGAGGTGATCACCGACGGCTGGCGGTCGACGGAGGTACGGGACGCCCTGGACCTGTGCCTGTCCTGCAAGGGCTGCCGCACGGACTGCCCCGTCGGCGTCGACATGGCCACCTACAAGGCGGAGTTCCTGCACCACCACTACGCGGGACGGCGCAGACCGGCCGCGCACTACGCGATGGGGTGGCTGCCGGTGTGGCTGCGGGCCGTCGCCCGCACCCGCACGGCCCCGGTGGTCAACGCGCTCGCCGCCCTGGCCCCGGCCGCCGCGCTCGCCAAGCGGCTCGCCGGGATCGCGCCCGAACGGGGGCTGCCGAGGCCGGCGCGGGAGACGTTCAGCCGGTGGTGGCGGCGAGAGAGGGCGCGACGGAACCGGGCGGGCACCGGGACGCCTCCCGGCGACCGGGTCGTCCTGTGGCCGGACACCTTCACCGAGCATCTGTCCCCGTCCGTCGGCAGGGCGGCCGTACGGGTGCTGGAGGCGGCGGGCCTACGGGTGCTCCCGCCGCCGACGGTACGGGCCCGGCGCGCCCCGCTGCCCGCGTCCCACGGCCGGGTCTGCTGCGGCCTGACCTACGTCTCCACGGGTCAGCTCGACCGCGCCCGCGCAGTCCTGCGGCGCACCCTCGACCTGATGGAACCGGTCCTGGCGGCCGGCCTCCCGGTGGTCGTCCTCGAACCGAGCTGCGCGGCGGCCCTCCGCACGGACCTGCCGGAACTCCTGCACGACGACCCGCGCGCGGCCAGGCTGGCGGCGGCCGTCGTGACCTTCGCGGAAGCCCTGGAACGGCACGCCCCGGACTGGACACCCCCGTCGCTGGACGGTCCGGTGGTCGGCCAGAACCACTGCCACCAGCACGCCGTCCTGGGCGACGCGGCCGACCGCCGGCTGCGCGCGGCGGCCGGCCTGACCGGCGAGCTGAGCGGCGGCTGCTGCGGACTGGCCGGCGACTTCGGCTTCACGAAGGGCCACTACGAGGTCTCGACGGCCTGCGCGGAGGAGCAACTGCTCCCGGCGGTTCGGTCGGCGCCCGGGGACGCGGTCGTCCTCGCGGACGGCTTCTCCTGCCGCACCCAGCTGGCCCAACTGGCGGGCCGCAGGGCACGGCACCTGGCGGAGGTCCTGGCGGACGGCCTGGACCGGGCGCAGAGGGTGAGCCCGGCGCAGTGAAATCCCGCCGGCCGGGGTGAAGGCCCGGCGGGTCTCCGGGAGGATCGAGGAGCGGGTCCGTGCCTGTGCTCGGACCGGTGTCACCGCGTCCCACCGAGGAGCCCCGCATGACCCTCCGCGTCCGCCCGATCTCCCGCGAAGAACACCTGGCCTTCGTCACCGCGCGCCCGTCGGCCAGCCATATGCAGGTGCCGTCCTGGGGCGAGGTGAAGCCGGACTGGCGGGCGGAGAGCCTCGGCTGGTTCGAGGAGGGCGGCGGACGGCCGGCCGGGGCGGGCCTGGTCCTGCTGCGCCCGCTGCCCGGGCTCGGGCGGAGTCTGGCGTATCTGCCGGAGGGCCCGCTCATCGACTGGCACGCGCCGGACCTGGACCGGTGGCTGGAGCCGCTGCTCGGGTATCTCAAGGGCCGCGGCGCCTTCTCGGTGAAGATGGGCCCACCCGTGGTCGTACGCCGCTGGAGCGCGGACGCGGTGAAGGCGGCGATCGCGGACCCGGCGGCGCGGCGGCTGCGGGACGTGCCCGCGACGGAGGAGGATCCGGGCGCCGCGGAGCTGGCGGACCGACTTCGCCGGATGGGCTGGCGGCAGACGGATCCCGGTGGCGAGGACGGCTTCGCGGCCGGACAGCCCCGGTACGTCTTCCAGGTGCCGCTCGCCGGACGGACCCTGGACGACCTCCACCGCGGCCTCAACCAGCAGTGGCGGCGCAATGTGAAGAAGGCCGAGAAGGCGGGCGTGAAGGTGGTCCAGGGCGGCTGCGACGATCTGCCGGTCTTCTACGCCCTCTACACGGAGACCGCCGAACGCGACCGCTTCGTCCCGCGCCCGCTGCCGTACTTCCAGCGGATGTGGACCGCGCTGACGGCGGAGCACCCCGACCGTATGCGGCTCTATCTCGCCCATCACGACGGCGAGGTGCTGGCCGCCGCGACGATGCTGACGGTCGGCACCCACGTCTGGTACTCGTACGGCGCCTCCACCGTCCGCAGGCGCGAGGTGCAGCCGAGCAACGCGATCCAGTGGCGGATGCTGAGCGACGCCCACGCGCTCGGCGCCTCGGTCTACGACCTGCGCGGCATCACCGACACCCTGGAGGACACCGACCACCTCCTCGGCCTCCTCCGCTTCAAGGTCGGCACGGGCGGTCATGCGGCGGAGTACCTGGGCGAGTGGGACTTCCCCCTCAACCGCCTGCTGCACAAGGCGCTGAACCTGTACATGTCCCGCCGGTGAGGCCGGTGAGGCCGGTGAGGCCGGTGAGGCCGGTGAGGCCGGTGAGGCCGGCCGAACGCTTCTTGTCGTCGGGGTGTCGAGCGGGCCGGGCGTGGGCTTGGTGTGACCACGCGGTCGCTTCGGGGTCGGCGCCGGCGTAGTTCTGGCGGGTCTTCGCGCCGGCGTATCGGGTGGCGCGTGCCGACCGGGGCGTTCCCCTGTCCACCTGAGTTTGCTTTTGATACTCAGCTTGCTAGGTTGGTCGCCGTGAAAGTTTGAAAGCTGGACTAACCTGGAGAGGACTGTGCATGGCGAGCCACGCCGCTGAGGCGCCTGCCGCCCGGGCGACAGCCGACACCCAGCGGGCGCGACGGCGGTGGATCGGACTCCTCGTCGCCTGCCTCGGACAAATGGTGATGTTCGTGAACATCACGCAGACGACAGCGATCCTGACACCGATCCAGCAGGACCTGCACGTCCCCGGCTCGACCCTCGTCTGGATGGCCAGCCTCTACTCCGTGATGGTCGCCAGCTTCGTCCTGTCCGCCGGGACGGTCGGCGACATCGTGGGACGCCGCCGGATCTTCGCCCTCGGCGCGTTCCTGCTGGGCGGGGGAAGCCTGACCGTCTCCCTGTCCTCGGGTTCGGCCGGTGTCCTCGCCGGGGAGGCGATCATGGGCCTGGGCGGGGCGGCGGTCCTTCCCAACAGCCTGTCGATCGTCACCCACCTGTTCACCGATGCGCACGAGCGGACCAGGGCGGTCGGCATCTGGGCCGCGGTCTCCGGCATCGGCCTGGGAGTCGGCCCGATCGCCGCCGGAGCGATCCTCGAGCGTTACTCCTGGCACGCGGTGTTCCTCGTCAATGTGGGCCTGGCGGCCGTCGTGCTGCTCCTCACCCCCCGCTTCGTCGCCGAGAGCCGGCACCCCGGCCGCCATCTCGACCCCCCGGGCCTGGTGCTCGGGGTGGCAGCCATCGGCGCTCTCAACTACGGCGTCATCGACGGCGGCCACTCGGGCTTCGGGTCGGCCCGGGCCGTGGGGGCGTTCGTCGTGGCCGCGTTGGCTCTGGTGGCGCTCGTCCTGGTCGAGGCGCGTACGCGCACACCGATGCTGAAGCTGCGGCTGTTCCGCATTCGGTCGTTCGCCACGGCCAACGTGGTCGCGCTGATCGCGCAGTACGGATTCGTGGCGACGGCGTTCACCCAGGTGCTCTACCTCGAGCGGGTCCGGCACGAGTCGATCCTCAGATCGGGTCTCCTGCTGCTGCCGCTGATGCTGGCTTACGTGATCTTCAGCTTCGTGGCCGCTCCGCTGGCACGTGCGATCGGCTTCAAGGCGACGCTGGGGATCGGTGCGCTGCTCGCCGCGGCCGGTAACCTGCTGATGATCAACCAGGACCCGTCGACGTCCTTGACGACCGTCGGGATCCTGATGGCGATGTTCGGGGCCGGGGCAGGGCTGATCCTTCCTCCGGTCACCGCGGTGTCGGTGATCAGCGTGCCGCATGCCGACGGTGGCATGGCCAGCGGGACCGTCAACCTGTTCCGCCAGGTCGGCGGCACGCTCGGGGCGACCGTCACCGGGACGATCCTCACCAGCGGGCTGACGTCCCGACTGCCTGACCGGTTGACGGGCCGGGGGCTGCGGCCGTCGGTCGCCGAGAAGCTGACCGCCGCCGTCAGCAGCGGGGCGCCCGCGTCCAGAGCCTCCCGCGCTCTGCGGGAGACGATCACCGCAGCCGTGGGCGAGGCGTTCTCCGGGGCACTGCATCTGGCTGTGCTGATCCCGGGTGCGGCGATCCTGGCAGGCGGCGCGGCAGCTGTCCTCCTCATCCGCAACCGTCCGGGCCAGCCGGCCGCCTCGCCCGTCGCGACAGGGAGCACCCAGGTCACGGTCCGGGAGCCGGCCCCTGAGCCGCAGCTCGTGGGTGCGGGCACCGCTGTCGGGCAACCGGCCACCGGCTACACCGCGGCGCTCTCAGGCCCGTCCGGCCGGGAGGCTCACCTGGACGGCATGCCCGGCACCGTCGTTCACGGATTCGTGCGCGACGGCGCGGGCACCGCGGTCGGAGCGGCCACGTTGACCCTGATCTCGTTGCAGGGCACACAGCTGGGCCGCGCCCATGTGGGCCCGGACGGCGGATACGCACTGACGGCGCCCGCCGGCGGCACCTACGTGCTGATCACGGCGGCCGACGGACGTCAACCGCAAGCGTCCACGCTGGTCGTGGGGGAGGAACCGCTCGGCTACGACGTGGTCCTTTCGGGTGCAGGCGGCCTGACCGGAGTGGTGCGCGACGCGGCCGACGGGAATCCGGTGGCCGAAGCCATGGTCGTCGTCACCGATGTCCGTGGCGAGGTGCTGGTCACGCACACGACCGGGGAGTCGGGTGCCTTCACCTTCGACGAACTGGTCGCGGGCACCTTCACCGTGGCGGTCAGCGCCGCTGCCTACCGGCCGGTGGCGCTGCCGGTGGAGGTGGGTGACCACATGACCCGCCTCGAAGTCGACCTGAGCCGCGGTGCCGTACTGCAGGGCACGGTGAGGGCGGGGGCCGGCCGCCGGCCGCTGCCCGACGCGCGGGTCACGCTGGTGGACGCTGCGGGCAATGTCGCAGGCACGGCGATCACCGACGACGACGGTTCGTACGTCTTCACCGACCTGGACAGCGGCGAGTACACGGTGACCGCCAGCGGATACGCGCCCGTGGCCACCTCGCTGTCCCTGGACGGCCCTGGGCGGAGCGGTCACGACATGGAGCTGGCCCACCCGGACCAGTGAGACCCGGCAGCGCGCTTCAGGCGGTGGGTTCGACCGGAGGTGCGGCACGGCGGGTCTGGGTGCGGACCGCCCCCATGCTCGCCGCGATGACCAGGGCGATCGCCGCCGCCTGGGTCGCGGTCAGGGACTGGCCGAGGACCAGGAAACCGGCGGTCGCCGCGATCGCCGGCTCCAGGCTCATCAGGATCGCGAAGGTGGAGGCGGGCAGCCGGCGCAGGGCGAGCAGTTCCAGGGTGTAGGGCAGCACAGAGGAGAGCATCGCCACGCCCGCGCCCAGTCCGAGGGTCGCCGGTACGAGCAGTTTCGTGCCGGACTCGGCGATCCCCAGCGGCATGAACAGCACCGCGGCGACCCCCATCGCCAGCGCCAGCCCGTCGGCCTGGGGGAAACGCCGTCCGGTACGGGCGCTGAAGACGATGTACGCCGCCCACATCGCGCCCGCCCCGAGGGCGAAGCCGACCCCCGCCGCGTTCAGTTCGCCGAAACCGCCGCCGCCCAGCAGGAAGACGCCGGCCAGGGCGAGGCCCGCCCAGAGAAGGTTCACCAGGCGGCGGGAGGCGAACACGGACAGCGCCAGCGGGCCGAGGACCTCCATCGTCACCGCGAGGCCCAGGGGGATGCGGTCCACCGACTGGTAGAAGAGGCCGTTCATCGCGGCCATGGTGATACCGAAGACCACCACCGTGCCCCAGTCGGCGCGCGAGTGCCCCCGCAGCCGGGGCCGGCAGACCAGCAGCAGGACGAGGGCCGCCACGACGAGCCGCAGGGTGACCACACCGAGCGCGCCGGCCCGCGGCATCAGGCTCACCGCGAGCGCCCCGCCGAACTGCACGGAGACGCCTCCGGCGAGCACGAGCCCCACCGGCCCGAGGGAACCGCGACGGCCCGGCCCGCCGGACACCGACGGCGCGCGTTCAGTCGCGGTCGCGGCCGGGACCGGGGAGGAGGGGGCGGCACTGGCGGGGTTCACGGGGCCTTCCAGAGGACTCGACGTGGCGTGTGCAGTGTGCTGCACTCAAGAGTCCAGGGTAGTGGACTCGGTCAGGTGTGTGAACCCTAAACGAGCCTGTCCCGGCAGAACCAGGGAACCAGGAGGACCGGGTCGACCGGGAGGGATCAGCCTCCGTGGCCGTACGGGTGCGTCCCGTTGTGGAACCCCTCGTGGAACCCGTCCTGGTAGGTGCCTTGGAATCCGTCCTGGACTCCGTCGTGGAATCCCGCGGGGAGCTCGTCACGGAAGAGAGGACGGCCGTCGGGAAGCTGGCCGGGAAGGTGACGGGCCCCGGCGCCGACCGGATCGCCGGTGTACTCGAAGGGGTGGCCGTGAGGGTGGGGAGCCCAGCCCGGGTATGGTTCCGCCCCCACGTACCCCACCGGGCCCCCGGCGGGAGCCGCCGCCGGCTCGGGGAACAGCGGCAGCCGTAGCTCTCCGGTGTCCATCAGCGCGTTGTTCTGCGACCGGTGCAGCCGGGCGTAGGCCCCGCCCCGGGCGAGCAGCTCCTCGTGCCGGCCCGTCTCGACGATCCGGCCCTGGTCGACCACGAGGATGCGGTCGGCGTCCGGCGCCAGATTCAGATCGTGCGTGATCACGATCGTGGTCCGGCCGGTCATCAGGCGCCGCAGCGGCCGGACGACCCGGCGGGCGGCCATCGCGTCCAGGCCGGTCGTCGGCTCGTCCAGGACGAGGACCGGCGCGTCGCGCAGGATGGCGCGCGCGATCGCCAGACGCTGGAGCTGGCCGCCGGACAGCCGCGCCGAGTTGGGGTCGACCTTGGTGTCGTAGCCCTCCGGCAGCTTCATGACGAAGTCGTGCGCGTCCGCCGCCCGCGCCGCCTCGACGATGGCCCGGTCGCTCGCGCCGGGCCGCCCGCAGGCGAGGTTCGCACGGACGGTGTCGTGCAGGACGAGGGTCTCCTGCGGCAGCAGCGTGACGTACTCGCGCAGCCGGGCCAGCGGGAAGTCGCGGATCGGGGTTCCGTCGAGCAGGACCGTGCCGGAGTCGGGATCGTAGAAGCGCAGCAGCATCTTGGAGACGGTGGACTTGCCGGCGCCGCTCGGCCCGGTGATGATCACCAGCTCGCCGGGCTCGACGGAGAAGGACAGTCCGTCCAGGGCCGCCTTGTCCGTGCCGGGGTAGCGGAAGGACAGGTCCCGCACCTCCACGGCGCCGTCGGGCCGGCCGACCGAGGTGTCCGGGGAGCGCGCCGGGTCGCCCACCGCGGGCCGTACATCCAGGATCTCGATCAGCCGCTCGGCACCCGCCGTGGCCGCGTTGACCGTCAGCCCGAGCTGGGCGAGGCCGCGGACCGGCGGGTAGAGATAGCCGAGGAAGGCGGCGAAGGCGAGGAGCTGGCCGAGGGTCATACGGCCGGTGGAGATCTCCCATGCGCCGATGCCGATCACCGCGAGCACGCACACCGTCTCGATGATCCCTACGAGCTGCTCGTAGGCCTCGTTGAGCCGCGTCGAGCGGACCGAGGCGCGGAACCAGGCGTTCGCCTCCTCGCTCAGCCGCCTGCGTTCGGCGTCCCTGCGGTCGTAGGCCTGGGTCAGGACGATGTTGCCGAGCGACTCCTCCACCACGGACGTGATCGCGCCGTCGGCGACCCGGCCCGCACGGGAGACGTCCTTGATGGAGCCGGAGAAGCGGCGGGCCGCCAGCCAGAACAGGGGCGCGAGGACGAAGGTGGCCGCGGCCAGGTCCCAGCGCAGCCAGAACGCGGCGGCCGCGTAGAAGAGCGCGCTGAACGCCGCCGAGGCCGCGCCGACGAGACCGGAGACGACCATCGTCTCGATCGCCTCGACGTCACTGGTCAGTCGGGACAGCAGGTCGCCCTGCCGGTGTCGTTGGAAGAAGTGCGGCGGCAACTGCTGTACGTGGTCGAAGACATGCTCGCGCAACCGCATCACGAAGCGTTCGGTGATCCAGGCGGCGAGCGAGTTGCCGGCGTACGCCACGATCGCGCCGACCACCGCGATGCCCAGCCACTTGACGGCCGGATCCCAGAACGCGCTCAACGAGCCCTTCTTCAGGGCGTGGTCGGTGAGGTCGCTGAACAGCAGGATGGCCTCGGTCTCGGCGAGCGCGGACAGCACCGTGCACACCCAGACGGCCACCAGCCAGCCCCGCAGTCCCTTGGTGAGGGGCCAGAAGCGCCGAAAGGCGGTACGCGCGGGGATGGTCGGGGCCTCGCCGTACTCGTCGTCGTCCGTGTACGCCTCGTCGTCCGCGCGCTCGGCGCGCTCGGTCACGTTCGCGTGCTCGTACCCATCCGTACCGGTCATGCCCACCAGGCTCTGTCACCCGCATTGGCCACCCCTGGGAATTCCCTCGCAATAACCTGTGAGATGCCGCGACAATTATTCCGGGAAATGCCGAAGAGGGCCGACTGTGCACCGTCGGCCCTCTTTTTCAGAGATGTGTCAGCGGTCCTGGCCGGGCAGCGGCTTGGGCAGCGGCTTCGGCTCGTGACGCTTCTTCGGCTTCGGCGGGGGCGGGGGCGGGAGCTGCTTCGACTTGGGCTTCGGGGGCAGCGGGGCAAGCTTCTTGAAGCTCATTACGACTCCTTGAGAGTGGTGCTGTGCCATGGTGCGAGAATTCTCGGCGGACTGGGACGGGAATTCCGGCTGTTCGCCTTTGGAATTCCCTCCGCGGCCCGACGAGAAAGAACTTACATGCCCCTCCCCGCCCTCTTGGGCAAGAAAGAGCAAACGGGGCCTGTGAAAGCCTTTGGAGTCGCTGGCAGTTGCCGGAGGAACCTGAGCGTTCCGTGTAGCCCGGGCTCTTCGCTGTGAGATCCCAGTTGATGACCGGGTTGCCGAACTCGAACGGGTGCGAACCTGCGCGCGAGGCAGTCGCACGCCGGGGACGGCGGGCCCGGACGCCGTTTCCTGACCATTGCCGCGACACAGTGAGATGCGAGCGGACTGGGGTCGGTCTCGTGCCCGGCGCTCAGCCTGCCTGCCCGCCGAGGACGCGAAGGGAACACCTGCCCGCCGAGGACGCGAAGGGAACGGCGGCTTGAGTCTGCAGCACACGGGAGCCAAATCATGCAAGCACGCTTGATTGTTTCGCGCCCCGCTGCCATGCTCCTCAGCGCACCGCCACGCACGCCGTCGTCCCCGGAGGGGAGCGCATCGTGTCCGACGCATCGTCAGTGATCGACGATCTGGGCCGGGAGAGCGAGGAACTCGACCGGCTGGTAGCCGAGTCGGGGGAGGAGCGCTGGGCGCTCGCCACGCCCGCCCCGGGCTGGACCGTCGCCCATCAGATCGCGCATCTCGCCTGGACGGACCGCGCCGCGCTGCTGTCCGTCACCGACCCGGAGGGGTTCGCGACGGAGGTGGAGAAAGCGCTGGCATCGCCCGGCACCTGGGTCGACGAGGCCGCGCGCGAGGGCGCCGTGCTGCCGCCCGCGCGGCTGCTCGCCGAGTGGCGCAGCGGACGGGCCGCCCTGGACCGCGCCCTGCGCGCCGCCCCCGCCGGCAGCCGCTTCCCCTGGTACGGCCCGCCCATGTCCGCCGCCTCCATGGCGACGGCCCGGCTGATGGAGACCTGGGCGCACGGGCAGGACATCGCCGACACCCTCGGTGTGGTGCGCACCCCCACCGACCGGCTGCGACATGTGGCCCGCATCGGGGTACGGGCGCGGGACTATGCCTATGCCGTAAGGCAATTGAGCGCACCGCGCGAGGAGTTCCGGGTGGAGCTGGTCTCACCGTCAGGTGACGACCTGTGGACCTACGGCCCCGAGGACGCCGCCCAGCGGGTGACCGGCCCGGCCCTGGACTTCTGCCTGCTGGTCACCCGGCGCGCGCACCGCGCCGACCTCGCGGTGCGGGCCGAGGGCCCGGACGCCGACCGCTGGCTGGACATCGCCCAGGCCTTCGCGGGCCCGCCCGGCGCCGGACGCCCGCCGAAGGGGGACGCCACGTGAGGCCCCTGCGCATAGGCAACGCCTCCGGTTTCTACGGCGACCGCTTCGACGCCCTGCGCGACATGCTCACCGGCGGCCCGCTCGACGTCGTCACCGGCGACTATCTCGCCGAGCTGACCATGCTGCTCCTCGGCCGCGACCGCCTGAAGAACCCCGCCGGGGGCTACGCGCGCACCTTCCTGGGCCAGTTGGAGGAGTGCCTCGGCCTCGCCCACGCGCGCGGGGTCCGCATCGTGACGAACGCGGGCGGCCTCAACCCCGCCGGACTCGCCGACGCCGTACGAGAGCTGGCCGGCCGCCTCGGCATCCCCGTACGCGTGGCCCATGTCGAGGGCGACGACCTCACCGCCGCACACCCGGGCACCCTCGCCGCCCACGCCTACCTCGGCGGCCAGGGCATCGCCGCCTGTCTGCGCGAGGGCGCCGACGTCGTGGTCACCGGCCGCGTCACGGACGCCGCGCTGGTCACCGGGCCCGCCGTCGCCCACTTCGGCTGGGGACCCGAGGAGTACGACCGGCTGGCGGGCGCCGTGGTCGCCGGGCACATCCTGGAGTGCGGAACCCAGGCCACCGGCGGCAACTACTCCTTCTTCGCCGAGCACCCGCCCGCACTGCTGCGCCGCCCCGGCTTCCCGCTCGCCGAACTCCACGAGGACGGCAGCAGCGTCATCACCAAGCACGACGGCACCGGCGGTGTCGTCGACCTCGGCACGGTCACCGCGCAGCTGCTGTACGAGACGGCCGGCGCGCGGTACGCGGGCCCGGACGTCACCGCCCGCCTCGACACGGTCCGGCTCACCCAGGAGGGGCCCGACCGGGTACGGGTGGAGGGCGTACGGGGAGAGGCGCCGCCCCCGACCCTCAAGGTGGGCCTGAACCGGCTGGGCGGCTTCCGCAACGAGGTCACCTTCGTGCTGACGGGGCTCGACATCGAGGCCAAGGCCGCGTACGTGCGCGACCAGATGGACGCGGCCCTGGAGGGGGCCAAGTCCCGGCCCGCGCAGATCCGCTGGGACCTCGTCCGTACCGACCACTCCGACGCCCCGACCGAGGAGACGGCGAGCGCCCTGCTCCGGCTGGTCGTGCGCGACGCCGCCCAGGAGGCGGTGGGCCGGGCGTTCAGCGGTGCCGCGATCGAGCTGGCGCTCGCGAGTTACCCCGGCTTTCATGTGGTCGCCCCACCGGGAAAGGGCTCCCCCTACGGGGTCTTCGAGGCTGCCTACGTGCACCGCGATGCCGTCGAGCACACCGCGGTGCTCCACGACGGCCGCCGGATCCCGGTGCCGGGCGGCCGCGACACCCGCGTACTCGACGACGTACCGGAGCCGCCCCTGCCGGAGCCGGGGCCCCAGGGTCCGACCCGGCGTGCGCCCCTCGGTCTGGTCGCCGGCGCCCGCAGCGGTGACAAGGGCGGCAGCGCCAACGTCGGGGTGTGGGTGCGCACGGACGCCGCCTGGCGGTGGCTCGTCCGGGCGCTCACCGTCGACCGCTTCCGCGGACTCCTGCCGGAGACGGCCGGACTGCCCGTCGCACGGCACGTCCTGCCGAATCTGCGCGCCCTGAACTTCGTCGTCGAGGGGCTCCTCGGCGAGGGCGTCGCCGCACAGCACCGCTTCGATCCGCAGGCCAAGGGCCTGGGCGAATGGCTGCGCGCCCGCCACCTGGACATACCGGAGGACCTGTTGTGACCGTCCTTGCCTCGGCCCTGGACACGGGCGGCCCGGAGTACCGGGCCAACCGCGAGGCCATGCTCGCCAAGCTCGCCGAGCTGGACGCCGAACACGCCAAGGCACTGGCGGGCGGCGGCGAGAAGTACGTGGAGCGGCACCGCGCCCGCGGCAAGCTCCTCGCCCGTGAGCGGATCGAGCTGCTCCTCGATCCCGACACCCCGTTCCTGGAGCTGTCCCCGCTCGCCGCCTGGGGCAGCGAGCACACGGTGGGCGCCTCGCTCGTCACCGGGATCGGTGTCGTCGAGGGCGTCGAGTGCCTGATCACCGCCAACGACCCCACCGTGCGCGGTGGCGCCAGCAACCCGTGGAGCCTGAAGAAGGCCCTGCGGGCCAACGACATCGCGCTGGAGAACCGGCTGCCCTGCATCAGCCTGGTGGAGTCCGGGGGCGCGGACCTGCCGTCCCAGAAGGAGATCTTCATCCCCGGTGGTGCGATCTTCAGGGACTTGACCCGGCTGTCCGCCGCCGGGATCCCCACCGTCGCCGTCGTCTTCGGCAACTCCACCGCCGGAGGCGCCTACATCCCCGGCATGTCCGACCACGTGATCATGGTGAAGGAGCGGGCCAAGGTCTTCCTCGGCGGACCCCCGCTCGTGAAGATGGCCACCGGCGAGGAGAGCGACGACGAGTCCCTGGGCGGCGCCGAGATGCACGCGCGCGTGTCGGGCCTCGCCGACTACCACGCCGTGGACGAGCAGGACGCCCTGCGCCAGGCCCGCCGGGTGGTCGCGCGCCTCAACCACCGCAAGGCGCACCCTGATCCGGGCCCGGCGATCCCTCCCAAGTACGACGCGGACGAACTCCTCGGGATCGTGCCCGGCGATCTGAAGGTGCCCTTCGACCCGCGCGAGGTCATCGCCCGGATCGTCGACGGCTCCGACTTCGACGAGTTCAAACCGCTGTACGGCAGAAGCCTGTGCACCGGATGGGCGGCCCTGCACGGCTATCCGGTCGGGGTGCTGGCCAACGCCCAGGGGGTGCTGTTCAGCGAGGAGTCGCAGAAGGCGGCCCAGTTCATCCAGCTGGCCAACCAGCGCGACATCCCGCTGCTGTTCCTGCACAACACCACCGGCTACATGGTCGGCAAGGAGTACGAGCAGGGCGGCATCATCAAGCACGGCGCGATGATGATCAATGCGGTGTCCAACAGCCGGGTCCCGCATCTGTCCGTGCTCATGGGCGCCTCGTACGGGGCCGGGCACTACGGCATGTGCGGACGCGCCTACGACCCGCGCTTCCTGTTCGCCTGGCCCAGCGCCAAGTCCGCCGTGATGGGCCCCCAGCAGCTCGCCGGCGTCCTGTCGATCGTCGCCCGCCAGTCCGCGGCCGCCAAGGGCCGGCCCTACGACGAGGACGCGGACGCGGCCCTGCGCGCGATGGTGGAGCAGCAGATCGAGTCCGAGTCCCTGCCGATGTTCCTGTCCGGGCGGCTGTACGACGACGGGGTCATCGACCCCCGCGACACCCGTACCGTGCTCGGCCTGTGCCTGTCCGCGATCCACACGGCGCCCTACGAGGGCGTGCGTGGCGGGTTCGGCGTCTTCCGGATGTGAGGCCCCGTGATTGATTCCGTTCTGGTGGCGAACCGCGGCGAGATCGCCTGCCGTATCGTCCGTACCTGCCGTGAGCTCGGCATCCGCACGGTCGCCGTGCACTCGGACGCCGACGCGGACGCGCTCCACGCGCGCGTGGCCGACGCGGCGGTACGGCTGCCGGGGTCGGCCTCCGCGGACACGTATCTGCGCGGCGACCTGATCGTTCAGGCGGCGCTCGCGGCCGGCGCCGACGCCGTGCACCCCGGGTACGGCTTCCTGTCCGAGAACGCCGGCTTCGCCCGCGCGGTGCTCGACGCGGGACTGACCTGGATCGGGCCGCCGCCCGAGGCGATCGAGGCGATGGCCTCCAAGACCCGCGCCAAGAAGCTGATGGGCCTGGAGCCCCTGGCCACGGTCACGGCCGACGATCTGCCCGTCCTGGTCAAGGCGGCGGCCGGCGGCGGCGGTCGCGGCATGCGCGTCGTACGGGACCTGGCCGACCTGGACGCCGAGCTGACCGCCGCGCGCGCCGAGGCCCTCGCCGCCTTCGGTGACGACGAGGTCTTCGTCGAGCCGTATGTGGAGGGCGGACGCCATATCGAGGTGCAGGTCCTCGCCGACACCCATGGCACGGTGTGGACGCTCGGCACTCGCGACTGCACTCTCCAGCGGCGCCACCAGAAGGTGATCGAGGAGGCCCCGGCGCCGGGCCTCACCCCGGAACTCGCCGACTCCCTGGAGGAGATGGCCCGACGGGCCGCCCTGGCCGTCGACTACGTGGGCGCGGGCACCGTGGAGTTCCTGGTCGCGGACGGCCGGGCGCACTTCCTGGAGATGAACACCCGGCTCCAGGTGGAACACCCCGTCACCGAGGAGGTGTTCGGGATCGACCTGGTGGCGCTGCAGATCCGGGTCGCGGAGGGCGCCGCGCTCGACGGCGAGCGGCCCCGCGCGCACGGTCACGCGATCGAGGCCCGCCTCTACGCCGAGGACCCCGCGCGCGGCTGGGCCCCGCAGACCGGCACCCTGCACCGGCTCGCCGTGCCGGGCGCCCGCCTGGACTCCGGGTACACCGACGGCGACGCGATCGGCGTCCACTACGACCCGATGCTCGCCAAGGCCGTCGTCCACGCCCCCACGCGCGCGGAGGCCGTCCGGGGGCTCGCGGGCGCCCTGGAGCGGGCCGAGATCCACGGCCCGGCGACCAACCGGGACCTGCTCGTACGCTCCCTGCGCCACGAGGAGTTCACGGCGGCCCGTATGGACACGGGCTTCTACGACCGCCATCTGACCGCGCTGACCGAGCCCGCCCCCGACCCGTACGCGCCGCTGGCCGCCGCCCTCGCCGACGCGCACGGCCGCTCACGGTTCGGCGGCTGGCGCAATCTTCCGTCCCAGGAGCAGGTCAAGCGGTATCTCGTGGCGGGCGAGGAGCACGAGGTGCGCTACCGGCACACCCGCGAGGGCCTGACCGCGGACGGGGTGAGCGTCGTGCACGCGGACGCCCGGCTCGTGATTCTCGAAGTGGCCGGGGTACGGCGGAAGTTCGCGGTGAGCCGGTACGGCGACCAGGTGTACGCCGGTGCCACCGCCCTCACCGCCCTGCCCCGCTTCCGGGAGCCGGCCCCCGACCACGCCCCCGGCTCCCTGCTCGCGCCCATGCCGGGAACCGTCGTACGCGTCGCCCAGAACCTGACCGTCGGATCGCCCGTGCAGGCCGGAGAGCCCCTGCTCTGGCTGGAGGCGATGAAGATGGAGCACAGGATCACGGCGCCCGTCAGCGGCACGCTCACGGCCCTGCACGCGACCCCCGGCCGACAGGTGGAGGTCGGCACCCTGCTCGCCGTCGTACAAGCCCCTTGACCGTCCTCCGAGGAGGCCCCATGACCCCCGTCGCAGAAACCGAAGAGCACAAGGCACTCCGATCCGCTGTATCCGCCCTCGGCAAGCGCTACGGCCGCGGCTACCTCGCCACGGTCGTCGCCGAGGGCCGCCACCCCACCGAGCTGTGGGCGGAGGCCGCCAAGCTCGGCTACCTCGGCGTGAACCTCCCCGAGGAGTACGGGGGCGGAGGCGGCGGCATCGCCGAACTGTCCATCGTGCTGGAGGAACTGGGCGCCGCGGGCTGCCCGCTCCTCATGCTCGTCGTCTCGCCCGCCATCTGCGGCACCGTGATCGCCCGCTTCGGCACCGGGGAGCAGAAGCGGCAGTGGCTGCCGGGCCTCGCGGACGGCACCCGCACCATGGCCTTCGGGATCACCGAACCCGACGCCGGCTCCAACTCCCACCGCATCACCACCACCGCCCGCCGCGACGGCACCGACTGGGTGCTGAGCGGCCGCAAGGTGTTCATCTCCGGCGTCGACATCGCCGACGCGACCCTGATCGTCGGCCGCGCCGAGGACGCCCGCACCGGGAAGCTCAAGCCCTGTCTGTTCGTCGTCCCGCGCGAGACGCCCGGGTTCGAGCGCCGCCCGATCGACATGGAACTCAGCAGCGCGGAGAAGCAGTTCGAACTGACCCTGGACGAGGTACGGCTGCCCGCCGACGCCCTCGTCGGCGACGAGGACGCCGGGCTGCTGCAGCTGTTCGCCGGTCTCAACCCCGAGCGCGTCATGACCGCCGCCTTCGCGATCGGCATGGGCCGCTACGCGATCTCCCGGGCCGTCGAGTACGCGCGCGACCGCACCGTCTGGAAGCAGCCCATCGGCGCCCACCAGGCGATCGCGCATCCCCTCGCCCAGGCGCACATCGACCTCGAACTGGCGCGGCTGATGATGCAGAAGGCCGCCTTCCTGTACGACTCCGGGGACGACATCGCCGCCGGGGAGGCCGCCAACATGGCCAAGTACGCCGCCGGGGAGGCCTGTGTACGGGCCGTCGACCAGGCCGTGCACACCCTCGGCGGCAACGGCCTGACCCGCGAGTTCGGACTCGCCTCGCTGATCACGGCGGCACGCGTGTCCCGGATCGCGCCCGTCAGCCGGGAGATGGTCCTCAACTACGTCTCCCACCAGAGCCTCGGCCTGCCGAAGTCCTACTAGGCCGTACGGCCGTACGAGGCCGAACCGAGTCGCACGTACCAGGAGGAGCCATGTCCGTCCGTGCCGCCGACCACCGGGGCATCACCACCCTCACCCTCGATTCGCCCGGCAACCGAAACGCCCTGTCGGCCGAGCTGGTCCAGGGCCTGACGGACGCGCTCACCCGCTGTGGCAAGGACCACGACGTACGCGCCGTGGTCCTCACCCACACCGGCAACACCTTCTGCGCGGGCGCCGACCTGCGCGACCCGCCGCACCCCGACGCACTGGTCGGGCTGCTGCGGCAGATCGTCGAGCTGCGCATGCCTGTCGTCGCCCGGGTGACCGGGCACGTACGGGCGGGCGGCCTCGGTCTGCTGGGAGCGTGCGACATCGCGGTCGCCTCCACCGACGCCACCTTCGCCTTCACCGAGGTCCGCATCGGCGTGGCCCCCGCCGTGATCTCCCTGCCCCTGCTGCCCCGCACGGACCCCCGCGCGCTCGCCCGCTACTACCTCACCGGCGAACGCTTCGACGCCGCCGAGGCCGTACGCACCGGACTGCTCACGGCCTCGGGCACGGACGTCGACGAGGTCCTCGCGCCCGTGCTCGACGGACTGCGCCGGGCCTCGCCCCAGGGCCTGGCCGAGACCAAACGGCTGCTCACGGCTACTGTGCTGGAGACCTTCGACCGGGACGCCGCCGACCTGACCGCGCTCTCGGCCCGGCTGTTCGCCTCCCCGCAGGCCCGCGAGGGGATGACGGCCTTCCTCGAGAGACGGGATCCCGTATGGGTGGTGTGAGCACGGCCGACCGCGTTCCCAAGCAGGACCGCAGCAGGGCCACCCGGCAGCGGCTCCTGGAAGCGGCGGTGGCGTGCCTCGCCGAACGTGGCTGGTCGGGCTCCACCGTCTCCGTCGTCGCCGAGCGTGCGGGCGTCTCCCGCGGCGCCGCCCAGCACCACTTCCCGACCCGCGAGGACCTGTTCACGGGAGCCGTCGAGTACATGGCCGAGCAGCGCTCGACGGCGGTACGGGCGCTGTTCCCGGAGGGTGCCGCCGACCGGCGCGCGGTGGTCGCCGCCCTCGTCGACCTCTACACCGGGCCGCTGTTCCGCGCGGCCCTGCATCTGTGGGTCGCCGCCTCCAGCGAGGAGCAACTGGGCCCGCGGGTGACGGAACTGGAGGCCCGCGTCGGCCGGGAGACCCACCGTATGGCGGTCGAACTGCTGGGTGCCGACGAGTCCCGGCCCGGGGTGCGCGAGACCGTACAGGGCCTGCTGGACATGGCCCGCGGCCTGGGCCTCGCCAACCTCCTCACGGACGATGCGGGCCGCCGGGAACGGGTGGTGGCCCAGTGGGGAGCACTGCTGGACGAGGTTCTGGGCCAC
>NZ_JBIAXT010000005.1:0-197471 GCF_042896945.1 Streptomyces sp. NPDC001222 | reverse complement strand
CCGCCCCGGCGGCGTGACCGGCGAGGTTCTGGGCGACGCCCCGGCGGCGTGACCGGCGAGGTTCTGGGCGACGCCCCGGCGGCGTGACCGGCGAGGTTCTGGGCGACGCCCCGGCGGCGTGACCGGCGAGGCACCGGGCCGAGACCCGGCAGTGTGACGGCAGTGTGACGGAAGAGGCACCGGAAGCCCGACCGGAGAGCGTTACCCTGGGCCCATGCTTCCGATGCTCGTTCGACGCCGACACGTGGACTACGTGCGCGTCACGAGCATGGGCTGTCGGCGCTCTGCCTGACCCAGCCCCGATCTCTGCGTTTTTCCCGCGCATCTGCGCGCGCTGCCACGCCTCTACGCCCTTTCCACCCGGCACCCGGGCACCGCCGACACCCCAGGCGGCCGTCCGGGCCCCGTACACCCCGCGGACGCACCCATGACCCACACGGCCACCACCCCGTCGTACGAGACCTCCCGGCGACAGCTCCCGATCATCGACCTCTCCGCGGCCGACCGCGGCCCCGAGGCCCGGGCGCTGTTCCACGCGCAGCTCCACAGCGCCGCTCACGACGTGGGCTTCTTCCAGCTCGTCGGGCACGGCATCACCCAGGCCGAGACCGATGCCCTGCTCGGCGCCATGCGGGCCTTCTTCGCACTGCCCGAAGCGGACCGCCTCGCCCTCGACAACGTCAACTCGCCCCACTTCCGCGGCTACACCCGCATCGGCGACGAGCGCACCGCCGGTGCCCGCGACTGGCGCGACCAGCTCGACATAGGCGCGGAACGCCCCGCCCACGTGCCCGGACCGGGCGAAGCTCCCTACTGGTGGCTCCAGGGCCCCAACCAGTGGCCCGCGGCCCTGCCCGAGCTGCGCACGGCGGCCCTCGCCTGGATCGACCGGCTCAGCGGGGTCGCCCAGCGGCTGCTGCACGAGCTGCTCGCCGCGATCGGCGCGGACCCCGCCTTCTACGACTCCGTCTTCGGCGACCGCGCCCACCCCCACCTGAAGTTCGTCCGCTACCCGGGCAGCGCGGGTGACGGCGCCGACCAGGGCGTCGGGGCGCACAAGGACTACGGCTTCCTCACCCTGCTGCTGCAGGACCGGGTCGGCGGGCTCCAGGTGCAGCGCGAGGACGGGCTCTTCCACGACGTGCCGCCGCTGGACGGGGCGTTCGTGGTCAACCTGGGCGAACTGCTGGAGGTGGCCACCAACGGCTATCTGCTGGCCACCAACCACCGGGTCGTCAGCCCGCCCGGTGCCACCGAGCGGTTCTCCGTGCCGTTCTTCTACAACCCGCGCCTGGACGCCCGGGTCGAGCCGCTGCTGTTCCCGGGCGCCTCGACCGCGCCCGGCATCACCGCCGACCCGGCCAACCCGCTGTTCGCCGAGTACGGCTACAACGAGCTCAAGGGCAAGCTCCGGGCCCACCCCCGTACCGCCGAGCGCCACCACGCGGCGCTGCTCACACCGGCGTGACCCCGGCCGCCGGGACACCGGCGGCCGGGGGGTGACTCCCGTAGGCCTCAGCGGGTCATGTCCGCGTAGCCCTCGATGTCCTGGGGGCTGCGCGGCCCGGGGCCGACATAGCGGGCCGAGGGGCGCACCAGACGGCCCGTGCGCTTCTGCTCCAGGATGTGCGCCGACCAGCCGGCCGTCCGGGCGCAGGTGAACATCGAGGTGAACATGTGCGCCGGGACCTCGGCGAAGTCCAGGATGATGGCTGCCCAGAACTCCACGTTCGTGGCGAGGACACGGTCGGGACGGCGGCTGTGCAGCTCCTCCAGGGCCGCCTTCTCCAGCGCCTCCGCGATCTCGAAGCGCGGGGCGCCGAGCTCCCGGGCCGTGCGGCGCAGCACCCGCGCCCGCGGGTCCTCGGCGCGGTACACCCGGTGCCCGAAGCCCATCAGCCGCTCGCCCCGGTCCAGGGCCTGCTTCACATAGGCCTCCGCGTCCCCGGTCCGCTCGATCTCCTCGATCATGCCGAGCACACGGGAGGGCGCACCGCCGTGCAGCGGCCCGGACATGGCGCCCACGGCGCCCGAGAGCGCGGCCGCCACGTCCGCGCCCGTGGACGCGATCACCCGGGCCGTGAACGTGGAGGCGTTCATGCCGTGCTCGGCGGCCGACGTCCAGTAGGCGTCGACGGCCGCGACATGCTTGGGGTCCGGCTCGCCCCGCCAGCGGATCATGAACCGCTCGACGATGGAGTTCGCCTTGTCGATCTCGCGCTGCGGCACCATCGGCAGCCCCTGGCCACGGGCCGACTGGGCGACGTACGACAGCGCCATGACGGCCGCGCGGGCCAGGTCGTCGCGGGCCTGCTCCACGTCGATGTCCAGCAGCGGTTTCAGGCCCCAGACCGGGGCGAGCATGGCGAGCGCCGACTGCACGTCGACCCGGATGTCACCGGAGTGAACGGGGATCGGGAACGGCTCGGCGGGCGGCAGGCCGGGGTTGAAGGCCCCGTCGACCAGCAGCCCCCAGACATTGCCGAACGAGACGTGGCCGACCAGATCCTCGATGTCGACGCCCCGGTACCGCAGGGCACCGCCCTCCTTGTCGGGTTCGGCGATCTCCGTCTCGAACGCGACGACTCCTTCGAGCCCGGGTACGAAATCGGACATCAGGCGGCTCCTCGTGATGTGTGCGGCGGATGTGGTCGATGGGATTCCCGTCGGCCCCGTCCACGGCCCGCTGGGACGGACTCGGGCCGTGCACTTCGGTTGCGGGAAAGGGGTGGCCGTCCCGGTTCCACGGTCCTTCACGGTCGTATCCGAAGACTCGCGGTCCAAAACGGTCACTCCGGTGATGCCCCGCTCGGCAGGCGGTCACCCCATCCGAGCGGCACCAGCACGATATCCCCGAGTGTCACCTTTGGGGAGAGCATGCGGCACTCAGTGCCACGCAGTGATGAACCACACCCCCGTCGGGAGCCGTGCCCATGCGGCAAGATGACGGCGTGACCGACCGCCGCCCGGACGAACCGGCACCCGATCCCGCAGCTGAAGGCGGAGCCGAACCCCCCGCCCGGCCCTCCGCCGAGGCCCTCCGTGCCGCCGAGGCCGCCGCCGCGGCCGCGGACGCCGCGGAACCCGTCCTCGAACCCATCGTCGAACGCGCGGCCGAAGGCCCCGCCGAGGACCTGGCCCACAACCCCGCCGAGATGCGGGCGCACTACCGCGCCGAGGGGCTCGAGGAGTCCTCGCTCGCCGCCCACCCCATGGAGCAGTTCGCCCACTGGTTCAAGCAGGCCGCCCAGGCCGCCGTGGCCGGGATGATCTACGAGCCGAACGCGATGATCGTCTCCACGGCCGACGCGGACGGCCGCCTCAGCTCGCGCACGGTCCTCATGAAGCAGTACGACGCGGAGGGCTTCGTCTTCTACACCAACTACGACTCCCGCAAGGCCCGGGACCTCGCGGCGAACCCGCACATCTCGCTGCTCTTCCCCTGGCACCCCATGGCACGCCAGGTCATCGTCACCGGCACCGCGCACCGTACCGGCCGTGACGAGACCGCCGCCTACTTCCGCACCCGCCCCCACGGCTCCCAGCTGGGCGCCTGGGCCAGCGTCCAGTCCTCCGTGATCCCCACCCGGGCCGAGCTGGACACCGCCTACGAGGAGCTCAGCGCCCGCTACCCCGAGGGCTCCCAGGTCCCGGTCCCGCCGCACTGGGGCGGCTTCCGGATCGTCCCCGAGACCGTCGAGTTCTGGCAGGGCCGCGCGAACCGCCTCCACGACCGCCTCCGCTATGTCGCCCGGCCGGACGGCAGCTGGCGGGTGGAGCGGCTCAGCCCCTGATTCCGCCCCGAACGCAGACGACCCGCGAGCTCTGGTCCCTCCGCCTGAGGGCGGAGAAGCCGGCCGGACGTACCGGCGAGCTCGCGGGTCGGGTGACTGCGTTGGATTAGGCCGGCTGCACGTGTCTCGCACGCGCTGGTCCGGCACCGCACCGAGTGTGGTGACGGGCCACTAGCCCGCAGCCACCTCCGACGTCCGGTGTGCATACATGCTCCGAACCACCTCCTTTCTTCGGTGCTCCCCACCCTAAGAACCCCTTCGCCACCGATCAACAGCTTTTTTTCCGGAGCCCTTTCCCCGGGAGCTCCGCGGACGCACGTCCGCGGACCCGTCCGGGCCGGTGCAAGGATTTCCTCGAATCTTTCGCGAAGGGCATGTGGGCTGGGTCACGTTCCAGTTGAATGTGAGGAAGCGAGGGGACGAGCGCCGTACGTACGGACGCAGCAGCCTGCAGGGGGTTCAGGTGAGTGCTTCCCGGCGTAGGGGGACCACGGACGAGCTGGGGCCGGGCGAGCCCGAGCGGGACGGTTCCGATCTTCTGGCTGCCCTGCTGGACGGGATGGACGCGGCGTTGTGCGCCTTCGACGCCCAGGGGGTCGTCACCCACTGGAACCGCGAGGCCGAGCGGATTCTCGGCTGGTCCGCCGCCGAGGCCGTGGGGCGGCACGGGTTCGCCGGCTGGGCCGTGCGCAGCGCGGACGCCGCCGAGGTCGAGGCGTGGCTGATGTCCGCGATGCGGGCCACCGGGCGCCAGGTCCACGAGTTCGCGCTGCTCACCAAGGACGGCGGACGGGTCCTGGTGCGGACCCAGTCCGCGACGGTGCGGGGGCCCGACGGGAAGCCCGCCGGGGTCTACTGCGCCTTCAGCGAGGTCCATACGCAGATCGACCTGGAGCGGTCCATCGCGCTGAGCGAGGCCCTGTTCGAGGACGCGAGCTGGGGCGTGGTGCTGGTCGACGCGGATCTGCGCCCGGCCGTCGTCAACGCCCACGCCGCCCGGGCGCTCGGCATCGGCCGCACGGCCGTGCTGGGACGGCCGCTCGGGGACCTGCTGGCGCAGGGCGTCGAGGAGCTGGAGAGCGCGCTGACCCATGTGCTCGCCGAGGGCGCCCCGCCCGCGCCGGCCGAGATGTGGGTCAGCGTGCGCACCACCGACGGCGAGCGGCGGCGGTGCTGGCGCAGCGGCTTCGTACGGCTGGCCTCCCCACTCGCGGAAGAACCGGTTCCGCTGGGTGTGGGATGGCTGTTCCAGGACATCACCGAGGCCAGGCAGGCCGAGCAGGAGGCGGCCCTGCTGCGTTTCCGGGCCAACCAGCTGCACCGCGCCGCGCGGGCGGCCGCCGAGTGCGAGGACCCGATGGAGGCGGCCGTCGTCCATCTGGACTTCGCGCTCGCCGGATTCGCCGATCATGCGCTGGTCGACCGGGTGGCGGGCGGCCCGGTGACGGACGCGGAGGGTCCGATACGCCTGGTGCGGGCGGCCGAGACGCCGTCCGGGGCGCCCGGACCCAGCCTGCTCGCCGGAAAGGCCGGGCTGCCCGTCCGCTACAAGGAGGGCCATCCCGCCCTGCAGTGCGTGGAGCGCGCCGGATGCGTACGGGCCGGCGCGGGCTCCGCGGACCCGGAGCGGGCACGGGAGTGGGCACTCGCCCGGCAGTGGCCCGCGGACGCGGTGCACGCGCTGTGCGCGGTGCTCCGCAGCCGGGGCCGGACACTCGGCGTGGTGACGTTTCTGCGAGGCGCCGGGCGCACCCGGTTCGAGCGCGCCGACGCGGTGTACGGGGAGGACGTGGCGGTACGGATCGCCGCCGCGCTGGACCTGGCCGACCTGCTGGAGAAGACGCCCTAGCCCTGCTGGTAGAAGATCCGGTCGCGGTACTCCCGCAGGATCCGCCCGTTCCACTCGTGGCCGCCGTCGACGTTCCCCGACCTGAGCAGCGGCGGTTCGATGCCGCGCTCGGCCAGCGTGGCCGCGGCCGTGGCCATGACCGCCTGGAGCAGCGCCGTGGTGACGACGGTGGAGGCGGGGGCGAAGGGCGCGGGGATGGTGTCGAGGGTCAGCTCGGCGTCGCCCACCGCGATCTTCGAGTCGAGGACGAGATCGCAGTGGTCCCTGAGATACGTGCCCGAGGAGTGCCGCGACTTCGTCTCCGAGGCGTACGCCACCGAGGTCACCCCGATGACCTTGACCCCGCGGGCGCGGGCGGTCATGGCCATCTCCACCGGGAGCGCGTTGCGGCCGGACAGGGAGATGATCACCAGCAGGTCCCCGGAGCGGAGCGGGCTGGACTCGATCACCGCGCTCGCCAGGCCGTCGACCCGCTCCAGCGCGGAGCCCAGTGTGGCCGGCGTGACGTCGACGCCCACGACGCCGGGGACGGTGAGCAGGTTCATCAGGGCGAGGCCGCCCGCGCGGTAGACGAGGTCCTGCGCGGCCAGCGAGGAGTGCCCGGCGCCGAAGGCGAACAGCCGGCCGCCGGCGGCGACGGTGTCCGCGATCAGGTCGCCCGCCGCCGCGATCGGCTGCGCCTCCTCGTCCCGCGCCCGCCGCAGCAGCCCGATCGCCGCGTCGAAGAACCGCTCGGCCGGCGTGCCCCCGTCACCGGGCTCCCCGGCCCGCGCTTCCTCGCCTCTCGCCCGCTCGCTCATTCCAGGCGCCCCCTTCGCAGTCTTGGTCGATCGCCGGATCGACGGATCGACCCCGGCGGACGGCGCCCGGACGGCACACCGACCACGCACCGGCGCCCGTGACGGTCCGTGTCGCGGATCACGTTGCGGTCTGGACCAGTGGGATGTCAATACGGCGCTCGTGCGGACGAACGCGCCCTCGTACCCGTCGCCGGGGCCCGGTAACCCCCCGGTTGCCTCACCGCGCCACGGTTGTCAGTGGGATGCGTCAGAATTGACTCAGGGCCAGCGCACGCGCCGGTGAGCCGTGGAGCCTCCGGCAGATCACATCGAGGGGCACGTATGTCCGGACTGATCGACACCACGGAGATGTATCTCCGCACCATCCTCGAGTTGGAGGAGGAAGGCGTGGTCCCCATGCGCGCCCGGATCGCCGAGCGGCTGGACCAGAGTGGCCCGACGGTCAGCCAGACGGTGGCGCGGATGGAGCGCGACGGTCTGGTCGGCATCGCGTCGGACCGACACCTGGAGCTGACGGACGAGGGCCGTCGGCTCGCCACCCGCGTGATGCGCAAGCACCGCCTGGCCGAGTGCCTGCTGGTCGACGTGATCGGGCTGGAGTGGGAGCAGGTGCACGCCGAGGCGTGCCGCTGGGAGCACGTGATGAGCGAGGCGGTGGAGCGCCGCGTCCTGGAGCTGCTGCGCCACCCCACCGAGTCGCCGTACGGAAACCCGATCCCGGGCCTGGAGGAGCTGGGCGAGAAGGACGGCGCGGACCCGTTCCTGGACGAGGGCATGGTGTCCCTGGCCGATCTCGATGCGGGCGCGGACGGCAAGACGGTGGTCGTGCGGCGCATCGGCGAGCCCATCCAGACGGACGCCCAGCTCATGTACACGCTGCGGCGGGCGGGCGTGCAGCCCGGCTCGGTGGTCAGCGTGACGGAGTCCGCGGGCGGCGTCCTGGTCGGCAGCGGCGGGGAGGCGGCCGAGCTCGCGGCCGACATCGCCTCCCATGTGTTCGTGGCCAAGCGCTGAGCCGTTCCGTTCGTCCGGCCGTACGGCGCCCACGCCCCCGTACGGCCGGGCGGGTACCCGTGCGCGCCACGTCCCGTCAACGCCTGTGACACGGGTGACCACGGTGGCGTTAACTCGATCCCGCGGCCCTCAAGATTCAATGTGCGGAATCGCAGCGCTTTGACCGTTCGCGTGCGAGGCTGTCGCATGAGGCATATGACCTGAGGGCTCTTGGCCGGTCGGCGACAGCGACGTCGCCTGGTCAGGGAGGGGGCGGGCGGATGTGCCACGGACATGGGGTGGGCCCCGGCGCCCTTGGGCGCCGGGGCCTGTCCTCCCCTGTTCTGACCCGGAGCCCCGAGCTCCCAGGGTCATCCCCCTCGGACCGGTTTTCCCCGAGCGGTCCGCCTCCCGCAGAAGATCTCCCCGCGCAGACGGCGACCAATCATGGCGGGGGGTCACTCGAAGGAGGGGTGTTGCCGCCGGAATCCGCATTTTCGAATAGCCATTCGATAGCGTGGGAGTGACGATCTCACCGGACCGCGCGCTGTGACCATCGGCACGGGGCCCGGCAGTACGGGACCAAGGCCGCTCCGGCACCGGACCGACGCCCGACGCACGGGGATGGCCCGCGACACCAGCGGCAGCAGGAGCAGCAGGACCACAGCGACAGCAGGACGAGCGTGGACCGACCGCGCGAAGCGGGGCGAGCGGTCCGAGCGGAGCAGGGGGGTGCCTGGAGGATGGTGCGGCGCATCGACGTGACCGGAGCGGGCGGCGTACGCCTCGCCGCATGGGAGTTCGCGGAGCCTCCCAAGACCGGGGAGACCGAGCACCCGCCCGGTGTGCTCTTACTGCACGGGCTCATGGGCCGGGCCTCGCACTGGGCGTCCACCGCCCGCCGGCTCTCCGAGCGGTATCGTGCAGTCGCGCTCGACCAGCGGGGCCACGGACAGAGCGACAAGCCGCCCGAGGGCGAGTACACCCGCGAGGACTACATCGACGACGCCGAGGCCGCCGTGGAACAGCTCGGCCTCGCCCCGGTCGTCCTCGTCGGCCACGCCATGGGCGCCCTGACCGCCTGGCAGCTCGCCGCCAAACGCCCCGACCTGGTCCGCGGCCTGGTCATCTGTGACATGCGGGCCTCCGCGCTCGGCGCCGCCTCACAGCGCGAGTGGGAGGACTGGTTCAAGTCCTGGCCCCTGCCCTTCGCCACGCTCGCCGACGTCCGCAAGTGGTTCGGCGAGGACGACCCCTGGGTGGAACGGCCCAATCCGGCCCGCGGCGCGTTCTACGCCGAGGTGATGGCCGAGTCGGCGGACGGCTGGCGGCCCGTCTTCGAACCCGAGCAGATGCTGAGGTCCCGCCGAACCTGGGTCTACGACGCGCACTGGGAGGAGCTGGCACAGGTCCAGTGCCCGGCCCTGGTCGTCCGGGGCCTGGACGGCGAACTGGGCCGGGCGGAGGCGCAGGAGATGGTGCGCGTCCTGCCGCACGGCCGGTACGCGGAGGTACCCGACGCGGGCCACCTCGTCCACTACGACCAGCCGGAGGCCTGGCGCGCGGCGATCGAACCGTTCCTCGACGGTCTGCCCACCCCCTGACCGCCCCCGGCCCTGCCCTACCCCTTGCCGACCGCCGCCAGGATCTCCGGCAGCCGCCGTGCCGTCCGGGGTGCCGCGAGACGCAGTCCGAGAAGGATGAGCAGCGCCCCGTAGACGGCGCCCACGGGCAGCAGCAGCCAGGTCCAGTCCGCCCCGCCCGACGTGACGTTCAGCCAGATCGTCGCCGCGATCACCGGCGAGGACAGCAGGGCCGCCGAGACCATGCCGCCGAGGATGGAGATCCAGGCCAGCCCCGCCTGCCCGGGGACCACGTTCTTGTAGCCCTCCTGCGGGATCGAGTACGGGAAGCCGGCCGAGGTCCAGGCGCCGGTCCCCAGCATCGCGCCGAGCAGGGCGAAGGACAGCCCGAGCACCTCGGGCAGCCTGTGCCAGGCGCCGAGCAGCGCGGTGGTGACGACGGTGACGAGGGCGGAGTACGGCACCGTGATCAGCAGCAGGGCCAGCGCCCGGCCGCGCAGTTCGGCGTAGGCGTCACGGGGCGAGGAGATCGTCATCGCGACCATCCAGAACGCGGAGGTGTCCTGGCCGAACTGGTTGTACATCTGGATGCCGAGCATCCCCGCCGCGAAGCAGGCGAAGTAGACGGTGCCGGTGCCCTGGAGGGCGTTGAAGACCGGCACGATCAGCCCGATCGCGAGCGAGGTCACCCACGCCGCCTTGGTCTTGGGGTCGCGCCACACATAGCGCAGGCTGCGCTCCATCACGGTGCCGGTGCGACCCGCGGGCAGCAGCCGGGACAGCCGTGTCGAGGCGCCTTCGCGGGGGCCCGGTTCGGCGGCCTGCAGTGTGGACCCGTCCGGCGAGGTCATCAGCTTCGTCAGACTGCGCGACCACAGGGCCCCCAGCCCCGCCACCGCGGCGGCGCTCAGCGCGAGCTGGGCGAGCCCGATGCCGTAGCAGCCCTTGCTCATCGAGTCCACCGCGCCGATCGCGGAGCCCGGCGGAATCCAGCGCAGCACGTCCGCGACCGGGTTCAGCTGGGTGAGTCCGCCCGGACCGAGCCGCTGCGCGCCGAAGTTCACGAGCTGGGCGCCGACGGCGACGACGAGCCCGCTCAGGACGGCCAGATCACGGCCCTTGCGGCTGGTCAGCAGCCGGATGTTGGCGGCGGCCACGGCCCGGGCGAGCGCCACGCACACCAGCAGCGCGAGCACGACGGCGACGACGGCGGTGGCGTAGGCGGCCGCCCCGTGCGCCACGGACACCACCGAACCGGCGAACAGGCACAGGGAGAACAGGGGCCCGATGCCGACCAGGGACGCCACCAGCAGGGCCCGTATGAGCGGCTGCGGGCGCAGCGGCAGCATCACCAGACGGGTCGGGTCCAGCGTCTCGTCCCCGCTGGGGAAGAACAGCGGCATCACGGCCCAGCCCAGCGCCAGGATCATGGCCAGCAGCACGGCGACGGTGGCGGCGTGCGTCGAGCCGCGCAGGGCGATCAGGCCGATCAGCTGCAGGGCGGCGAACAGCAGCACCACGACGACGGTCGTGACGTACGCGGCCCGCCGCCCGGCGGACTGCCGCAGCCCGTTGCGCAGCAGGGACAGCTTGAGTCGTACCAGGGTGGGAGTGAGACCGGGGGCGCTCATCGGGCGCCGCCGCCGAGCCAGTCGAGATCGGCACCGGTGTTCTGGGCGCGCGCACCGACCAGTTCGAGGAACGCCTGCTGGAGCGTGGGCGCGCTGCCCCGGACGTCGGCGAGCGGGCCGTGCGCGCGGATGCGCCCGGCGGCCATGACCGCGACCCAGTCGCACAGCGACTCGACCAGCTCCATCACGTGGGAGGAGAAGACGACGGTGGCGCCGGAGCCGGTGTACCGCTCCAGGACGCCGCGGATGGTCTGTGCGGAGACCGGGTCCACGCCCTCGAACGGCTCGTCCAGAAAGAGCACTTCGGGATTGTGGAGAAGGGCGCAGGCGAGCCCGATCTTCTTGCGCATACCGGTCGAGTAGTCGACGACCAGCTTGTGCTGGGCCCCGGCCAGGTCGAGGACGTCGAGGAGCTGGGTGGCCCGCTTGTCGACCTCGGCGCCGGGCAGCCCCCGCAACCTGCCGGTGTAAGCGAGGAGTTCACGGCCGGAGAGCCGTTCGAAGAGGCGCAGGCCCTCGGGCAGGACGCCGATGCGGGCCTTGACCGCGACCGGGTCGCGCCACACGTCGCGCCCGACGATCTCGACGGTCCCCTGATCGGGCCGCAGCAGCCCGGTGACCATGGACAGGGTGGTGGTCTTGCCGGCGCCGTTCGGCCCGACGAGCCCGATGAACCGCCCCGCGGGCAGCTCCAGATCGATCCCGGCGACGGCGATCTGTTCCCCGTACCTCTTCCAGAGCCCCTGCACCCGTACGGCGGCCATGGCCGCCCCTGTTCCCTCGGTCATAGGAGCACCATACGGGGGGCGGTCGCGCCCCCCGTAGGCACGGGACGGTCATCGCCGCCGGACGGCTAGTGCCTCGGCAGGTGACGTTCGCGCGACGGGGCGAACGCTGCCTGCCGGGGCAATACAACTAGGGCCTGTCGTCAGACTCCCGCCTGCTCCGCGACGCCATGTACGCTCCCCGACGCTGGCTTCGCTCGCGCGGGCGGGCCCCCTCCGCCGCATCGGGCGAAACGCCACGTACCTCCAGTACGAGGGCTTCCGCCCGGCACTCCCCCGAGCTCTTCGAGCAGGGGGGTGCCCCCAGAGCACGCATCTGACGCCGCGGGGCCGCCCTTCGGGCGACGACGCGAGTTCGACGACAGGCCCTAGCGGTCCCGTCCGCAGGCGTACGCCAGCGGGGAGATCAGCTCCTCGGCGTCCGGCAGCCACCTGTTCGCGGGCGTCGGTCGGCAGGCCCACTGCACGGCGCCCCGCGACCCGTACCGGGTGGGCGGCGCGGCCACGTAACCGCCCTCGCCGAGGGTGGCCAGATCGAGGGAGGCCGGCGACCAGCCCAGGTTCCGCACCAGGTCGGGGACCTTCGCCGCGGCCCCGGGGAGGACGAAGAACCGCATGCGCCGGTCCGGCGCCAGCGTCACCGGCCCGAGGGTCAGCTCCATCCGCTCCATGCGCGCGAGGGCGAGGAAGCCGGCCGTCTCCGGGACCTCGATGGCGTCGAACGTGCGCCCGGTGGGCAGCAGGATGGACGCGGTGGGCCGGGTGGACCACATCCGCCGCACGGCCGTCGCGCTGCCGGTCGCCTGCGTCGCCCAGTCGTCGCCCGCCGGATGCGCGCCCGGCGTGGGGCAGGAGGGCTGATCGCAGGAGCAGCGGTGCATCCCCTCCACGGCCTCCAGCCAGGTGCCCGGGAACACGTCCCAGTGGCGCTCCTCGGCGTAACGAACCGCGGCTTCCAGGAGTGAGTCGCCGCGCTGCTTGGGGATGTGGGCAGCTTCAGGGCCCGCGATGGTCTCTTCCACGATGAACTCAACTCTAGCCGTCACCGGGGGTTACGCCCGCCTACCGCGAGCCATCTCCCGCCCGGGGAACGGTTTTTGGGCATGCACTTTTTATCCGGTTTTGTCCCACATGCGCCGGGGAGGAGCACCGTTTCCGCGACCGGGGCGCATGGATGCACGGGTGGGGGCGCGCAAGAGGATCGGCAGCGGGGGCGGGGTATCCACGTGGGGGGCACGGCACCAGTCTTTACCCCGGCAATCCTCGCATGTCTCGCATCAGAGGCATGTCCGCTGGGCATCGATCTTCAAGGCCGGATCTTTTCGGTGCACGAAAAGGGTGTTCCCGGTGGTCCGGCCGCAGAAGACACGTCAACTCGGTGCGTGAGCAGGCACCGCACCCACAGGGGGTACGCCATGGCCGCAAGGCCACTCGTCGCGCGACAGCCGAACGAACGGCTGCAGGCACTCATTCAGGAAGCGGGCTGCTCGAACGCGGGGCTCGCCCGCCGGGTCAACATGTGCGGCGCCGAACACGGCCTCGATCTGCGCTACGACAAGACGTCGGTGGCCCGTTGGCTGCGCGGACAGCAGCCGAGGGGCCGGGCCCCGGCGATCATCGCCGAGGCGCTCGGCCGCAAGCTGGGCCGCACGGTCACGATCGACGAGATCGGCATGGCCAACGGCAAGAACCTCGCGTCCGGCGTGGGCCTTCAGTTCTCGCCGACCGTGCTCGGCGCCATCGAGCAGGTCTGCGAGCTGTGGCGCAGCGACGTCGGCCGCCGGGACTTCCTGTCCGGCTCGTCGGTCGCCGCGTCGGCGCTGGTCGAGCCGAGCCGGGACTGGCTGATCTCCGCGCCGGACGCGCAGGTCGCACGGTCGGCCGGGCCACGGGTGGGCCCGTCGGACGTGGCCGCGGTGCGCGCGACCACCCAGGCGCTGGTCCAACTTGACCACCAGTACGGCAGCGGCCATGTGCGCCCGGTCGTCGTGCACTACCTCAACAGCGTCGTCTCGGGACTGCTGGCCGGCTCCTACCGGGAGGCCGTGGGACGCGATCTGTTCGCCGCGGTCGCCCGGCTGACCGAACTCGCCGGATACATGGCCGTCGACACGGGGCAGCCCGGACTCGCCCAGCGCTACTACATCCAGGCGCTGCGGCTCGCCCAGGCGGCGGGCGACCGCGGATACGGCGGCTATGTACTGGCCGCCTCCATGAGCCATCTCGCCGCGCAGCTCGGAAGCCCGCGTGAGATCGCGCAGTTGGCGCGCGCCGCCCAGGAGGGGGCACGCGGGCGGGTCACTCCGCGCGCGGAGGCGATGTTCCATGCCGCCGAGGCGCGGGGGCACGCGCTGATGGGCGATGTCCGCGCCACCCAGCTCGCGGCGGGGCGCGCGGTCACGGCGCTGGAGGCGGCCGACGCGGCGTCCGGGGACGACCCGGCGTGGATCGCCCACTTCGACCACGCGTATCTGGCGGACGAACTGGCGCACTGCCACCGGGATCTGGGGCAGGCCGAGGCGGCGGCCCGGCGCGCGGAGGAGTCCCTCGCCGGGCACCCCGAGTCCCGGGCCCGGCGCCGGGCGATCGGCTATGTGCTGCTCGCCACGGCCCAGGTGCAGCAGCGGGAGGTGGAACAGGCCTGCCACACGGGCCTGAAGGCCGTGGAACTGCTCGGCGCCCTCAGGTCCAACCGCGGCGCCGAGTATCTGGAGGACCTCCAGCAGCGGCTGGAGCCGTTCCAGGACGAGGCGGTGGTGCGGGAGTTCGGGGCGCGGATGGATCTGGCGGCCGCGGCGTAGGCCTTCGGCCGGGAGCCGGTGGCGGTCCCGGCGCGGGGCCTGCGGCGGTCCCGTCTCGGGGCCTGCGGCGATCCCGGCGCGGGGCCCGTGAAGATCCCGGTGTGCGGGCCCGTGGAGATCCCGGTGTGCGGGCCCGTGGAGATCCCGGTGTGCGGGCCCGTGGAGATCCCGGTGTGCGGGCCCGTGGAGATCCCGGTGTGCGGGCCCCGGCCGGTGACGGATCACGCCTTTCGCCGTGCGCGGGAGAACCGGCCGTGGATCATGCCTCCCGCCGTGGCCGGGGCCCCGGCCGTGAGGTGAGGTGAACGCACCGTGAACGGAGGGCCTCGCCGCCCCGCCCCTCCCCGGTGGTTTGTGACCGCTCGCGTGGTTCCCCCGCTCTCGGGGGGCCGCTCCACCCGTGCTGCGTGGCACCCGGCTCCGGGGACCCGGTAGCGTGAGCCGACGATTCCGTAGGTTCCCCCGATCGTAGGAGTCCCGGTGACGCAGAGTGGACAGGGCGAGGAGCCCTCGGCGCGGCCCGCGCGCGAAGGCATCGTGCTGCCCTCCGACGGCGGCGAGCCCCTGCTGCCGGGCATGACGGGCGGGGCGAACGGTGCCACGGTCCCGGCGGGCGGCCACCACGCCGCCCCCGCCCCCGACGGCCGCACCACCCCGGCGGGCGGCCAGAGCTGGGGCCAGCCGTGGGGCCCGGGGCAGCAGCCGGCCCAGACGCCCCCCGCCCAGGGCTGGGGCGCCGACGCCGGGCAGTCCTGGGGCGCACAGCAGCCCGCCCAGCAGTCGTGGGAGCAGCCCGCCGACCCCCGCTCCGCCTGGGGCGACGTCCCCGGACCGCGGCAGGGCGGCGCCGGGCCGCTGCCGCCCGAGGGCGCGCCGTCCCCGTACGGCACGAACGGGCAGCCCGCGGCGCACGGCGTACCGCAGCTGCCGCACTCCGCGCCCCTGCCGGCCCCGATGGACGAGGGCGCCACGCAGTACATCCCCCCGGTGACCGGCGCGCCCGACGAGGGCGCGACGCAGTACATCCCGCCCGTCGCCGCCGAGGGAGCCACCCAGTTCATCCCGCCGGTCACGGGAGCCCTGCCGCCGGAGCAGCCGAGGGACGACGCCACACGGTTCCTCGGGCGGGGTGGGGCCATGCCCCCCGCCGGTGCCGACGCGCAGGCCACGCAGTACCTCCCGCCCGTGCCCGGACAGCCGGGCCCGGCGTCCTACGGCGCCCCGGCGGGCGGCGCCGGGCAGCCGCCGGCGGTGTTCGACAACCTCTTCCGGGCCGGCCCGGGCGGCGCCGAGTCCACCCAGAACCTGCCGCGGTTCGACACGCCGGACGCCCCGGGTGCGCCCCAGGACTGGGCGGCCGGCCGGCGCGGCGACGACGGGGGCGCAACCCGTACCCGGTCGCGCGTCCCGCTCATCGCGGCCGTCGGCGTGGGCATCGTCGTCCTCGGCATCGGGGCGGGCGCCCTGCTCGGCGGGGGTGGCGACAAGGGCGACCGCAGCACGTCCGTCGCGGCGACCGGACCGGCCACGGACTCCTCGTCCTCCTCGTCGGGCGGCGGCGACGCGGCCAAGGCGCAGGCCGTCGCGCTCGACAAGCTCCTCGCGGACAGCGGCAACAGCCGTGGCGCGGTGATCAAGGCGGTGGCCGACGTCAAGGGCTGCCAGAACCTCGACCAGGCAGGCTCCGATCTGCGTGACGCGGCGAAGCAGCGCAACGACCTGGTCGCCCGGCTGTCCGGGCTCGCGGTCGACAAGCTTCCCGCGCACGGCGAGCTGACCGCCGCGCTCACCAGTGCCTGGAAGGCGTCCGCCGCGGCCGACACCCACTACGCCGCCTGGGCCGACCAGGTCTCGGCCGACAAGAAGGGATGCCACAAGGGGCAGGCCCGCACCACCGGCCAGACCGCGCAGGGCAACCGGGCCAGCGGCACGGCCAGCGCCCAGAAGGCCAGGGCCGCCAACCTGTGGAACGCCATCGCCCAGAAGTACGGCCTGACCCAGCGCCAGCCGACCCAGCTGTAGAACGCCGTGAGGTGCACCCCCACCGGCCGCGCACGCGGACCGGGGTGGTGCACCTCACGTCTGTCTGCTGTACGGCCTCACGGCCCGCAGAGCCGTACACGCCGCCCGCTCACCTGCGCGGACCTGGCGCCGCCGGCTGTGGACACGGCTCACTCGCTGGTCGCGTTCTCCAGAGTCTTGCCCACGTTCACGAAGCCCTTGCGCGCCCCCACCAGCCGTCCGTCGTGGACGACCTGCAAGGTCACGTCCGAGTTGATCAGGCGCGGGAAGTCGACGACCGCCGTCAGGTCCTGGAAGCGCCACCGCAGGGTCGGCGTGAGACCGCCCGTGTCCACCTTCAGGCCGTTGTCTAGGGCCGAGCGGATCCCCTGCGCGGTGATCTCGCCGTTGCCGAGCGACTCGATGACCTTCGTCAGGACGGCGTACGCGATCCATGTGGTCTGCACCCCGGCGTCCGCCGGGTCGATGCGGTTGTCGCCGAAGGCCTCCTCGCTGATCACCTTCTTCATCGGGTCCCAGCGCGCGTCCGTGGCCTCCGGGTACCAGCTGGTGACATAGGCGCCCTCGTACGGGCCCGACTTTCCGCCCGACGCGTCGATCACCGACTGGTCGACACTGCCGAGCACGGAGGCCGTGCGCACCGCCGGGTGGCTGTCGCTCAGGCGGCGGAAGGAGTCCATGAACGTGCCGGTGCGCTCGTCGAGCGAGGGCACCACGCACCCCTTGAGCTGCGGATTCGAGGTCGCCTTCTGCAGTGCGTGCTCTGCCTGCTGGTCGAGGGCGGTGGCGTCCTCGGGGGCGCGCAGGTCCGTGGCCTCCGCGTGGCCGCCCGCCTTCAGCCCGGCGTCGAGCAGCAGCGGAAGCTGGTCGCCGGCGATGGTGTCGGGCCGTACCAGTGCGACGGGACCGCAGCTCTTGCCCAGTTCCTCGCCGAGTCCGGCCAGCAGCGCGGGCTGACCGCCGTTGACGGGGTAGGAGAGGACGCTCTTGAACTCGTCGTCGGTGAGTCCGTAGCCGCCGATGTAGGGGATGCCGGCCGACTCCAGCGGGGAGAGGGAGGAGGACGCGTACTGGCTGTAGGAGCCGACGACCGCGACGGCCTTGTCCTTGACCGCGGTGCGGGCGCATCGCGCGGCGCCCACGAAGTCGTTGTGTTCGTTGCAGGTCAGGACGTTGAGCTTGTGGCCGGCGATGCCGCCGTGCGCGTTGACGTAGCGCGCGTACGCCTTCGCCATCGCGGGCATGCCCGGCTTGTTGGTCGCAGAGGTCTTGTCCGGTGCCCAGGTCATGACGGTCACGGTGCCGTCCCCGGAGCCCCCCGAGGTGCCGGGAATGGCACCGCACGCGGTGGCGATCGACCCGACCGCCACCAGGGCGCCCGCGTTGAGCAGGACCGTCCTGACGCGGGTGGTCGCCTTTTTACGGCCGGAATCCTGACTGCGGGGGCTGGTGGAGGAGGAGCTGGAGTGTCGCCTGCCGGTCATAGACCCGCACGATTCCGCCACACAACTAACCGGCGAGTGACCTCCGGTTAGCGCTAGGTGTCATGGAGGTGAATTACGGGGTCTGATGATCCGGATTTCACAAGGAACGTACGATCGGTGACCGTGCAAGGTTCAGAGAGCTCTTCCCGTCGTGGCCGTCGCTCATCCACCATGGGCGGTATGCCCCTCAACGACATGCCGTGGTGGCGCTGGCGCAGCAATGTGCGCTCCGCGCTGCACATGCTCTCCGACCCGGTGTTCCAGCGGGACGTCTGGCTGACCGGTGTCGAGGGATACGGCGACGTCACCGACGCCGTGTACCGCCTGGTCGAGGACACCTGGCTGGACAACTGGTCGGCCGAGAAGTACGTCGGCACGATCTTCCGCGACTCACAGGAGGCGGCGCTCGTGGACACCGCCGTGCTGCGGGTGCTGCGGATCATGCACCAGGTCGGGCCGGACGCGCCGGTGGACGCCTACCTCAACCACCAGGCGTGGCCGGAGGCGGTGCGGGCGGCACGAGACGCGCATGTGCGGCTCGCGGCCAGCGACGGCGAGGACCCTGACACGCCCCCGCGCACGCTGGAGGTACTGCGGATCATGACCCGGACGGCGTAGGCGTCCGGCGGGCCGTCCGGGTGGCGGGACGGCCCTCCTCGCGGGTCCCCGGTCATGAGACCCTGGCCTGCATGAGTGAGCAGACCTCCCGAGCCGCGGCCACCGCCGACCAGTACGTCCTCACCCTTTCCTGCCCGGACAAGCAGGGCATCGTGCACGCCGTGTCGAGCTTTCTCTTCATGACCGGCTGCAACATCGTGGACAGCCAGCAGTTCGGCGACCACGACACGGAACTGTTCTTCATGCGGGTCCACTTCTCGGCCGAGGCTCCGGTCATGGTGGACAAGCTGCGCGCGAGCTTCGCGGCGATCGGTGACTCCTTCCAGATGGACTGGCGGATCAACCGGGCCGACGAGAAGATGCGCGTCATCCTCATGGTCAGCAAGTTCGGCCACTGCCTGAACGACCTGCTCTTCCGCGCCCGGACCGGGGCGCTGCCGGTGGAGATAGCGGCCGTGGTCTCGAACCACACCGACTTCGCCGAGCTCGTGGCCTCGTACAACATTCCCTTCCACCACATCCCTGTGACGAAGGACACCAAGTCGGAGGCCGAGGCCCAGGTGCTGGAGCTGGTCCGTGAGCTCGACGTCGAGCTGGTGGTCCTGGCCCGCTACATGCAGGTGCTCTCCGACGACCTGTGCAAGCAGCTCAGCGGCCGGATCATCAACATCCATCACTCGTTCCTGCCGAGCTTCAAGGGCGCGAAGCCGTATCACCAGGCCCACGCGCGCGGGGTGAAGCTGATCGGCGCGACCGCGCACTACGTGACGGCCGACCTCGACGAGGGACCGATCATCGAGCAGGAGGTCGAGCGGGTCGGTCACGGCATGACCCCGGACCAGCTGGTCGCGATCGGCCGCGACGTGGAGTGCCAGGCGCTGGCGCGCGCGGTCAAGTGGCACGCCGAACGCCGGATCCTGCCGAACGGCCGGCGCACGGTGGTCTTCGCGTAGGACACCGCCCGGATCCGGTACGCCGCCCGCACCCGGGCTCACGGACGCGACCGCGGCCGACCCGCATCCGATCCTCAGCCGACGTGCTTCCGACTCGTGGACGCGACCGCGTCCGGCCTACATCCGGCTCAGTGACGCGGTCGCGAAGAGCACGTCCCTGATCGCCTCCCGGTCGCCCAGCTGCCCCGCGGCCGCCTCCTCGGGCGGCACATGGCCCGCGGCCAGCCGGCAGAACTCCACCCCGTCGAGCGCGACGTGCGCCACCTCGTGCTCGGCGGAGGCGACCGCACCGGGGGAGTCGAGGGCGATCAGCCACTCGCCGCCGCCCGAGCCCTCGATCTCCAGCCGCAGACTGCGCCCGGGCCGGCCCGCCGGGACCAGATGCCGGGTGCGGGCGGGCGAGGCCAGCCCGGCCCGCCGCCGTGCCGCGAGCACGTCGGGGAGCGTCCGCGCCGCCAGGTCGATCATCCGGTTCAGATGGCGCGGCGCCGGCGGCTCGTACGGGTAGTCGACGGCGTCCGCGATGTCCTCCGCGTGCACCCAGCACTCGAAGGCCCGGTCCAGCATCGCGTCGTGCAGCGGCAGTTCGAACCCGCCGTAGTCCACCGCGAGTCTCCCGGTCCCGCCGGTGAAGGACACCGTCCGCACCAGATCGCGGCTCTGCTCCCGCCAGGGGGAGCGCACGGACCGGGTCGGCGGGAAGTGGGCATCCCGCCAGTACGCCTCCGTGCGCCCTCGCGGTGTGGGGGACTGGGCCGCGGCCGTGCCCGTGAGCGGGTCGTCGAGCCCCAGCGCCATCGCCACGAGTCCGTCGACGGAGAGCAGATGGGCGATCACCCCGGCGACGGTCGTACGACGACTCGCCGGTCCCGTCCCGTCGAACCACCGCAGCCGCACGGGCGCGTGCCACTCGGCGTCGCCTATGTCCTGGAGCAGGGCGTCCAGGCGCGCGGCCTCCGCGTCGTACGGGTCGGCCCAGTCCGGTACCGGGATGCGGGGCGGGCGCCGGTCCAGGCAGGTCTCCAGCACCCGGGTGCGCAGACCCGGATCGAGATCGAGGCTCTCCGGGCGGTGCAGCAGCCCCACCGCCTCGCGCAGCCGCCGGGCCTCGTCCGCGCAGGGGCCGCAGTCCCCGAGGTGCGCCTCCACGGCCGCCGCCTCCTCCGCCGGACAGGCGGCGAGCGCCCAGGCCCCGAGCAGCGCCTTCAGCACCCGGTGTTCGAGCACGGGCGGCTCCTCGGCCGCCGCGAGGGCCGCCTCCTCGACGCCCTCCACCCCGGTCATCACGCGGCACCCGGTTCGTCGGGGGCGCCCGAGGGCTCCGTCTCGTAGGCCGTGGAGAGCAGCTGGAGGCCGAGGCGGAGGCGGCGCCGGGCCTCGTCCGCGGTGATGCCGAGGTCGGCGGCGGTCTGGCGGTAGTCCCGGCGCTGGAAGTAGGCGCGCTCCAGGGCGGCGCGCAGCGGTACCGGCATGGCGGTGACGATGTAGTCCGCGCGGGCCGCGACCGCGGCGCGGTGCACCTTGCGCTCCAGCTCCTCGGGGGTGGTCCGGCCGTCCGGGGCGAGCGCGGCGGTCTCGGTGGCGCGCAGCCGCCGCACGGCGAGCCGGTGGGTGAGCAGGGCGATCCAGGAGCGCAGTGGGCTCCGCCTCGGGTCGTACTCCTCGGGGTGCTCCCAGAGGTGGGCGAACACCTGCCGGGTGATGGCGTCGGCCGCCGCCTCGTCCCCGAGCACCCGGTGGGCGAGCCCGTGGACCAGTGAGGCGAACCGGTCATAGCACTCGCCGAGCGCGGCCGCCTCGCCGCGGGCGAGCCGTTGCTGCATCCTGCGGTCCCAGCGGGGTGGTGCATCCTTCTTCGTCATCGTCACGCCGCCCTCCCCTCCGGTCGTGCCCGGCGCCCGTTCCGGTCCAGCCTGTGACCCCTGTCTCCTCGAATGTAGTCGGCACGTCGGACAACGCACGCCCCTTTACGGCAATGTGCGCCCCTTGACGAGCCGCAGGTGATAGGGGCGAGCCGCACGGGACCGGCGCTTCGGGCGGCCGTCCGTGCGAGGGTCTCTCCGATCGGACCTGAACGAACAAGACTGTTACCGATCGGATTGGCTCATCTAGTACGCGCTTTCGATCAATAGTCCGGTGTTTCATGGAGGGGCGTTGGGGCAGCCGCGCTGAAGGAAGCGTAGGAATGACTTCCGTTTTTTGTCGGGACGCAAGGGTGCGGGAGGCGCGGCGGTGACGCTCAAGGTGACCTACGGGGAGCGCGGCGAGTGGGCCGTGCTCCATGTCGAGGGTGAACTGGACCTGGTGACGTCGCCGGTGCTGCGTCAGCGGGTGCATGACGCGGTGGCGGACGGCCGGCACCGTGTCGTCCTCGATCTGGCGGATGTCGTCTTCTGCGACTCCAGCGGCGTCGGTGTGCTCATCGCCACCCGCCGGCTGATCCGCTCCTGCCGTGGCGGGCTCAGACTGATCCTGCCCGGGCCCAGCGCGGTGGAGGGCGCGCACGTCAACCGGGTCCTCGCCGCGCTCGGCGTGCGCCGCCTCTTCGACGTCTACGCTGATGTGGTCTCGGCCACCGACGAGGAGTCACGCCCCCTGTCAGCGTGAGCCCCGCGCACCCCCTTTCCCGTGAGCCTCGCGCGCCTGCCACGGGCTTCCCGCGCCCGTCCGCGTGAACCCCTCACACCCACCCGTGTGACCCCCCACGCGCGCCCGTGTCACCCCCGTGCGCCCCGTCCATGACCCCTGCGCTCCGCCCGTATGCCTCCAGCTCCTCCCCCGCGACGCGCCCGGCGTACCCCCGTCAACGGAACACTCCAGGACAGCCACACTGTTGTCCCGGAATTCCTGCGGTCTTGGTACAAGCGTCGTTTTCCGTCTCCCCCCGCGCCTCCGGCGTCGTACGCTCCGTCCGAGACGCACCCCGACTCATGTAAGGCGGCCCGAGAACACCATGGTCAGCACCGAGTACGAGCGCAGGATCGCCGCCCGGTTCGCCACCTTCGACCAGGACGGCAACGGCTACATCGACCGGGAGGACTTCAGCGCCGCGGCCAAGGCGGTCCTCGCCGAGTTCGGCACCGCGGCCAGATCCGAGCAGGGGCAGGCCCTGTACGCCGGGGGCGAGGCGTTCTGGCAGGGCATGGCCGGCATAGCGGACCGGGACGGCGACCAGCGCATCACCCGCGAGGAGTTCGTGGGCGGCGCGGTCAAGCGGCTGCGCGACAACCCCGAGCGGTTCGCGGAGATCGCCCGCCCCTTCCTGCACGCGGCGCTCGCCGTCGCGGACGGTGACCACGACGGGCGGGCCACGGTGCAGGAGACCGTGCGCGTCCTCAAGGCGCTCGGCGTGGGCGAGGAGATCGCCCGGGCGGCCGCCGCGGCGCTCGACGCCGACGGTGACGGCAAGGTCGGCGAGACGGAGGTCGTGACCGCGGTCGCGCGCTACTTCACCGTGCCGGAGTAGCGCTCCCGCAGCCGGTACTTGAGCACCTTACGCAGGGTGTCGTTCCGCGGCAGGGCGTCCACCACCTCCAGCCGCTCCGGCAGCTTGTGCACCGACAGTCCCTCGGCGCGCAGATACGAGACGACCGCGTCCAAGGTCAACTCCTGTGCGCCGGGCTGCTGTTCCACCACCGCGCAGACCCGCTCGCCGCAGTCCCGGTCGGGCAGCCCGATCACCGCGACGTCCCGCACCGCGGGGTGCCCGTGGAGCAGGTTCTCGATCTCCTTGGCCGAGATGTTCTCGCCCTTGCGGATGATGACGTCCTTCAGGCGCCCGGTCAGCACCAGGTGCCCGCTGTCGGTGAGGTGCCCGAGGTCACCGGTGACGAAGAACCCCTCCTCGTCGAAGGCCTCCGCCGTGCCTGCCGGGTCCAGATACCCCTGGCAGACGGCCTCTCCCCGCAGCCGCACCTCCCCGTCGACGATCCGAATCTCCATCCCCTCGGGCGGCCGTCCCTCGGTCGTCGCCAGGTGCCGCGCCTCGTCGTCCGGCCGTCCCATGGTGATCATGGGCACCTCGGTCATGCCGTAGCCGTGGGCGAGCTGCACCCCCATCTCCCGGACCACCTGGTGGTACAGCTCGGGAGGCTTGGGCGCCCCGCCGCCCGCCAGCAGCCGCAGCGTCGGGATCAGCCGTACCCCCGGCCGCCTGCGCTGCTCGGCGAGGAACATCGAGTAGAAGGCGGTGGACCCGCCGGCCACCGTCACCCCGTGCCTGCGGTACTCCTCCAGCGCGTCCGGCAGCGCGAACTGCTCGAACAGCACCGCCGGGAAGCCGTACAGCAGCAGCATCACCGTGTAGTCGGGGCCGCCGATGTGCGCGTACGGGAAGGCGATCGAGCCCACGTCGTGCTCGGACAGCCGCAGTGCGTGCGCGAGGCAGGCCCCGCCCGCGATGAGCGAACGGTCCGTGTGCAGGACGCCCTTGGGGTCGGAGGTCGTCCCGGAGGTCCAGTAGATCCAGCGGACCGAGGTGCCCTCGGCGGGCGGGGGAGGCAGCACGGCCGGGTCCCCGTCGGGCAGGTCCCCCTCGTCGTACGCCCGGAAGACGCCCCGCGCGCCGAGCCGCCGCGCCATCGCCGTGTGGTCGTAGCCCCGCCAGACGCCCGGCACCGCGAAGAACTCCGCCCGCGCCCGGCCGAGCGCGAAGCCGACCTCGCGCTCCCGGTAGAAGGGGATGACGGGTGTCTGGACGGCCCCGAGACGGGCCAGCGCGAAGGACAGCAGGGCCGTCTCGATGCGGGTGGGCAGCTGCCAGGCGACCACGGTTCCGGGGCGCACGCCCATGCCGTGGAGCCCGGCGGCCACCCGCTCGGCCCGCCCGCACAGCTCGCCGAAGCTCAGCGAACGGTCCCCCTGGAGCAGCACGGGGCGGTCGGGGGTGAGGGCGGCGCGCCGGGCGGCCAGTTCCCAGAGCGTCCGGGACCTGCCCAGTGCGTGCGCGATCGCGTTCACATCGACCCCCTTGAGCTGACGGTCAGTCAGATAGTGCGCAGAGCGTAGGACCGGCCGCCTTGCCGGTCCAGGGGTGCGGGGCTAATCTGCTGCCTGTCTGACTATCCGTCAGATCCGTGGCGCCAGGGGAGGGGACCCGCACCCATGACGAACCCGGCCCACCCGGACCGCTAGTGGAACTCGCCCACTCGCCCGAGGAGGAGGAGTTCCGGGCCCGGCTGCGCGCCTGGCTGGCCGAGGTGCTGCCGGCCCTGCCCCCGAAGCCGTCCCCCGACGACTGGCCGGCCCGGCGCGCCTACGACCTCGGCTGGCAGCGGATGCTCCACGACGCCGGATACGCGGGCCTGCACTGGCCCGTGGACGCGGGCGGGCGGGGCGCCACCCCCACCCAGCATCTGATCTTCCTGGAGGAGACGGAGAAGGCGGGCGCCCCCTACGTCGGCGCCAACTTCGTCGGACTGCTGCACGCCGGACCGACGATCGCCGCCGAGGGCACCCCCGAGCAGCGCGCCCGCTGGCTGCCGCCCGTGCTGCGCGGCGAGGAGGTGTGGTGCCAGGGGTTCAGCGAACCCGAGGCCGGTTCCGACCTGGCTTCGCTGCGCACGCGCGCGTGGCGGGACGGCGACACCTATGTGGTGAGCGGGTCCAAGATCTGGACCTCCCACGCCGAAGTGGCCGACTGGTGCGAGCTGCTGGTCCGTACGGATCCCGCGGCCCCGAGACACCGGGGCATCACCTGGCTCGCGCTGCCCATGGACGCACCGGGCGTCACCGTACGGCCGCTGCGGACGCTCGCGGGGTCGAACGAGTTCGCCGAGGTGTTCCTCGACGAGGTGCGGGTGCCGGTGGCCAACCGGGTCGGCGCCGAGAACGACGGCTGGCGCGTGACCATGGTGACGCTCTCCTTCGAACGCGGCACGGCGTTCGTCGGGGAGGTGGTGGCCTGCCGCCGGGTGCTGCGCGAACTCGCCCGTGCCGCACACGACAGCGGCCGCTGGGACGACGTCACGCTCCGTCGCCGACTGGGCCGGCTGAACGCGGAGTTCCGTGCCCTGTGGCGGCTCACGCAGTGGAACGTGAGCGAGGCGGAGCGGACCGGGGGAGTGCCGGGCGTCGGCGGCTCGGTCTTCAAACTGCGGTACTCGCACGCGCGCCAGGAACTCTTCGACACCGCCGCCGACGTACTGGGCGCCGGTTCCCTGGACATCGGCCACCCCTGGGTCCTGGACCGGCTGTCCTCGCTGTCGTACACGATCGCGGCCGGCACCTCGCAGATCCAGCAGAACATCGTGGCCGAACGCATCCTGGGGCTGCCGAAGGGGCGGTGACCGACCATGCGCTTCCAACTGACCGACGACCAGCAGGCGTTGCGCGCGGGCGTGCGCGCGCTGCTGGCGGGCCGCTTCGGCCGGGACGCGCTGCGCGCCGCCGTCGCGCGACCCGGGGTGCTCGACCGCGCGCTCTGGCGCGCGCTGGGCGAGGCGGGCCTGTTCGCGCTCCGGCTGCCGGAGGCGGCGGGCGGGGTCGGACTGGGGCTGCCCGAGGCGGTCCTCGCCTTCGAGGAGGCGGGCCGGGCGCTGCTGCCGGGCCCGCTGGTGGCCACGCATCTCGCGGCGGGTGAGGTGCCGGGCGCGGCGAGCGGCGAGACGGTGGTCACGGACGTGTCCGGCGGCCTGGTGGAGTGGCTGGCCGGGGCGGACGTCGTCCGGGGGGACGCGACGGGTGCCGTACCGGTCCGCTCAGTGGACCCGCTGACCCCCCTGCACCGGGTGGAGCGGCCCCGGGGCGCGGCCCCCGTGCCCGGCGGGCCGGACCCCGTGGCCGTCCTCCTCACCGCCGCCGAGCAACTGGGCGGCGCCGCCCGGACCTGCGAGCTGGCGGTGGAGCACGCGCGGACCCGGGAGCAGTTCGGGCGGCCCATCGGCGCCTTCCAGGCGGTCCAGGGGCTGTGCGCGCGGAGCCTGGTGCGGGTGGAGACGGCCCGGGCGGCGGTGTACGCCGCCGCCGTCACCGCCGACCCCCTCGACATCGCCGCGGCCCGGCTGCTCGCCGACGAGGCAGCGGTCCGCGGCGCGCGTGACTGCCTCCAGGTCCACGGCGGTATGGGTTTCACATGGGAGGCCGAGGTGCATCTGTTCCTGAAGCGGTCCTGGGTACGGACCCACCGTACGGGTGACGATACGCAGAGTTATGACATCCTTGCGGATGATCTGCTCTCCGAGGCGGTCTGACCCCCTCTGTCCAGGCATTCTTCGGGATGAGCCCCCGTAGATGTCGCGGATTGTGGCAATCCGGAATTACGGAGCGTTGATACCGGGTTGTGTCCTACGCGTGACTTGTCACGGGCTGGAGTCGGTACGGGGCTCCGGTACCTTGTGTGGGATGCGAGTGGTTCCGAGCATGAGCCTTACCGGTGCGGCCCCTGTGGCGGCGCCGGATCCGGCGATGCGTGCCGCTCGCGGGGCGGTGCGGGCCCCCGTATTCGCCTGTTCGACTCCCCGTGGCAAGCGTCGCACAGTATGGCGTACGCGTACTCCTTCGCGCTGGAATATGCCCGAAGCGCTTGTTGGGGTGACTGTACGTCAACCATGCTGTCGTGCAAGGGAATCACGGTGTGTGATCCTGGTTCCTGCCATGCAGACGATGACCACGATCGTGGCGCTCGCGAGGCGCGAGGCGATGTGTCCGCCGGTTCGGATGGTGTGAGCGGTGCAGGTGCTTCAAGTGCAGCTGGAGATCCGGCCCGACCCCGCGGAGGTGGGGCGAGCCCGGAGATGGGCACGGTCCCGGCTCGCCGGGTCGGGGATAGGCGCGGAGGAGCCGCTCGCCGAGACCTTGATCCTGCTCGTCTCCGAACTGGTCACCAACGCCGTGGTGCACACCGGCTGTCCCGCCGTGCTGCGCCTGCTGCTGACGGGTGTCCGCGACGACTCCTCCGGCGTTCCGTCGGGCACCGTCCGTCTTGAGGTTGCCGACACCAGTGCCTGCCCGCCGGTGCCCCGGCACGCGCGAGGCGACGAGTGCGGCGGCCGCGGGCTGGAACTGGTCGACGGCCTCGCCGACCGCTGGGGCTGGGACCCGGAGGGTGCGGGCAAGCGCATCTGGTGCGAGGTGGACCGCTGTACCGCCGGGGTGGCCGGCCGGATCGCGGCCCGCGCGAGCGAGACGGCCCTCGCCGACCTCGCGTTCGGCGTGGTCTAGCGGAATCCGCGCACACGCGCTCGGTCGCCGGGGCGTGCCCCGGCCGTCCGTGGCGCGGGCGTACGCGCCCGGTGCACGGCCGCACCCCGGCCGGGGTGGAACGGCGTTCGGATGCGCCGGGGTGTGCTTCCGTACGCGCTGTCAGGAAAAGGGCGTAAGTGAGGAATCCCCGAGCGGCTGTTGACGCCACGTGTCCGGGTGATCACGCTGGATTCCAGCGATGCGCCGCGAGGGGACGGCGAGGGTCACGGTGACGGGGTCCTCGGCGAGTGCGGATCGCGATTCGGCGTCGGCTCCTCACGGGGCCGGACGGTCCGTCGGAGACCGTCCGAGGAGCGGGGCAGGTGCGCCGGAACCGGATGGCGGTGCGCGGTGCCGCGCTCGGGGCGAGCAGGGGCGTGCCGCCATCCGAACCGCCTCCCCGTACCGCCCTTTCTCCCCGCATCAACCCGGCGGCGTCCCCTAGCGCGTGTCATCAGACTCCCGCCTGCCCTGCGACGCCATGCACGCTCCTCCACGCTCGGCTTCGCTCGCCCGGTGCGGCGGTGCCCCCTCCGCCGCACCGGGGCGAAATCCCGCGTACATCCAGTACGAGGGCTTCCGCCCGGCACCCCCCCCGAGCTCTTCGAGCAGGGGGTGCCCCCAGAGCACGCACCTGATGCCGCGGGCCGCCCTTCGGGCGACGACGCGAGCGTGACGACAGGCCCTAGAGGATCGCCACGGGCGCCACGGGCGTCCCCGTGCCACCGGTGAAGGGCTCGGGCATCGCCGACAGCAGGAAACTGTGGCGCCCCACTTCTCCACAGGCTGTGGACAACTCTTCGAGATTCCAGTTCTGGCCCTGCGGCATCCCCATCTCCACGAGATCCAGCGCATGGACGGCCAGCCACAGATCCTCGATCTCGGGCGGGAAGATCTCGAACGTGAGCGTGTCGTTGGCGACGGCCGCCACATCGCGCGCGTGGAACCACTCCGGGGTGCGCACGGACAGCCCCGGCGACGGATACCCGTAGGCGTGCCGGTCACCCGCCAGATAGCTCCGGATCTGCCCGGTCCGCACGAGCACGATGTCCCCGGCCCGTACGCGCGTCCCGGCGAACTCCTCCGCCGCGTCGAGGTCTTCGGGGGTGACGGCGTGCCCGCCGTCGAGCCGTTCCCTGCCGAGCGCCCGGGCGACGTCGAGCAGCACACCGCGGGAGACGATGTGCCGCGGCTTGTCGATCCCGCCGAACGCCGCACCGCCGTGGGGGGTCACGGTGCCGGCCGGACGCCCGTTGTACAGCCTCCCGGAGTGCGAGACATGGCTGAGCGCGTCCCAGTGGGTGCCCGCCTGCAGCCCCATGGTCACCGCGTCGTCGCTGCACGCCACGGTGCCGGGCCCGAAGACCTCCTGGTTGATCTGCACCATGACGTGCAGCGGATTGACCCGCCCCGGGATCACGCCGGTCTGCACCCCGTCCTGGCGCAGAGGGAGGGCGAGCGGGACGCGCAGACCGCTGCGCACACCGGCGGCGGCCTCCCGCACCACCTCGTCGGTGATCAGGTTCAGGGTCCCGATCTCGTCGCCGGCGCCCCAACGCCCCCAGTTGTTCACGCGCTTGGCGATCTCGTGGAACTCGGCCGGCAGTGACATGAGTCCTCCCCGGGGCTTGTCGCCGAGCGGCCGGCGGGCCGTAGAATCAAAAAACTAACGGACCGTCAGAAACTGCGGGAGGGGCCGGGCGTGGGGAACTTCTTGGCAGGCAAGGTCGTCGCCGTGACCGGTGCGGGCCGCGGGATCGGACGGGCGGTGGCGCTGGCCGCGGCGGCCGAGGGGGCCCGGGTCGTCGTCAACGACCTCGGGGTGTCCGTGGAGGGTGCCGCGCCCACCAGCGCGGTCGCCGAGGCCGTGGTCAAGGAGATCGAGGCGGCGGGCGGCCGGGCCGTCGCGGTGGCCGACGACATCGCGACGATGGCGGGCGGACAGCGGGTGGTGGACGAGGCGCTCGCGTCGTACGGCCGCCTGGACGGGGTGGTGTGCGTGGCGGGCATCCTGCGCGAGCGGATGCTGTTCAACATGACCGAGGAGGAGTGGGACCCCGTGGTCGCCACCCACCTCAAGGGCACCTTCACGGTGTTCCGGGCCGCCTCGGCGGTGATGCGCGCACAGCGGTCGGGCACCCTGATCGGCTTCACGAGCGGCAACCACCAGGGATCGGTCGCGCAGGCCAACTACAGCGCGGCGAAGGGCGGCATCATCTCCCTGGTCCGCAGCGCCGCGCTCGGCCTGCACAAGTACGGGGTGACGGCGAACGCCGTGGCGCCGGTGGCCCGCACCCGGATGTCGGCGAACGTCCCCATGGAGCTGAAGGACATCGGCGAACCGGAGGACGTGGCCGCGCTGGTGGTCTATCTGCTGTCGGACCGCGCCCGGGAACAGGGCATCACGGGTCAGGTGTACACGATCGCGGGCCCCAAGCTGGCGGTCTGGGCCCAGCCCAGGGAGCTGAGGGCGGCCTACGCGGAGGGTTCCTGGAGCCCGGAGCGGATCGCCGACGTCCTGAGCGGGGCGGTGGGGGCGGACCCGATGCCGCTGCTCGCACAACTGGAGGCGATGGAGCGGGCTGCGCGGGAAGGGAAACGGCCCAACACGTGAAGCTGCGGCCGGCCGCAGCTGCTGACACCAGTCGACCCGACCGAGGCGGTGACCGTGGAGTTCGGCCCCAACCCCGAAGACCAGGCCTTTCGTACCGAGGCGAGGGCCTGGCTGCGGACCCGTCTCGCCCCGGACACCGGCCGGCGCGACTGGGAACGCACCCTCGGTGCCGCCGGCTGGATCGGCCTCGGCTGGCCCGAGGACGGATACGGCAACCGCCGCGCCACCCTCACCCAGCAGGTCGTCTGGGCGGAGGAGTACGCGCGGTCGGGCGCGCCGCCCCGCTCCGGCCACATCGGCGAGAACCTCCTCGCCCCCACCCTCATCGCCCACGGCACCCCCGAGCAGAAGTCCCGCTTCCTGCCCCCCGTGGCGCGCGGCGAGGAACTCTGGTGCCAGGGCTACAGCGAACCCGGCGCGGGCTCCGACCTCGCGGGCGTCCGCACCACCGCCGTACGCGACACCCCGGGGACGTACCGCGTCACCGGGCAGAAGATCTGGACCTCGCTGGCCCACCAGGCCGACTGGTGCTTCGTCCTCGCCCGCACCGACCCGGCCGCCCGCCGCCACCACGGCCTGACCTTCCTCCTCGTGCCGATGGACCAGCCCGGCCATGTCGAGGTCCGCCCGATCCGCCAGCTCACCGGGACCAGCGAGTTCAATGAGGTGTTCTTCGACGGGGCGACGGCCCGTGCCGAGCATGTGGTCGGCGGCGAGGGGGCGGGCTGGCGGGTCGCGATGAGCCTGCTCGGCTTCGAACGGGGCGTCTCCACCCTGGCCCAGCAGATCGGTTTCGCCCGGGAGCTGGGCGAGATCCTGCGGACGGCGGTGGCGACGGGCGCGGCCGACGACCCCGTCGTACGCGACCGTCTCGTCGCCCAGTGGGCCGAACTGCGGGCCATGCGCTGGAACGCCCTGCGCACCCTGGGCGGCACGGCCGACGCGGGCGCCCCCAGCGTGGCCAAGCTGCTGTGGGGGCGCTGGCACCAGCGGCTGGGCGAACTGGCGATGCTGGTACGAGGAGCCGCGGGGGCGGCGGGCCCGGCCGACTGGACACCACAGTCCCCGTACGAACTGGACGCGGACCAGCATCTGTTCCTCTTCGGCCGCGCCGACACCGTCTACGGCGGCTCCGACGAGATCCAGCGCACGATCATCGCCGAGCGCGTGCTCGGCCTGCCCAAGGAACCCAGGGGACCGGCGACCTGAGGGAGTGGCGATGCCAGACGCGATACGAGGCGTGATCTACGACGGTACGCAGCCGCGGGTGGTGGACGACCTGGAGGTACGGGACCCGGGTCCCGGCGAGGTGCGGGTGGCGGTCGTGGCGGCGGGACTGTGCCACAGCGATCTGTCCGTGGTGGACGGGACCATACCCTTCCCCGTTCCCGTGGTGCTCGGCCATGAGGGCGCGGGTGTGGTGGAGGCGGTGGGCGACGGGGTCACCCATGTCCGGCCCGGCGACCATGTGGCGCTGTCCACCCTGGCGAACTGCGGGGCCTGCGCGGAGTGCGACCGCGGTCGGCCGACGATGTGCCGGGAGGCGATCGGCCGGCCCGGCCGTCCGTTCACCTGGGGCGGCCGGCCGGTCTACCAGTTCGCGTCGAACTCCGCCTTCGCGGAACGCACCGTGGTGAAGGCGGTCCAGGCCGTCCGCATCCCCGAGGACATCCCGATGCCGTCGGCGGCGCTGATCGGATGCGGTGTCCTGACCGGCGTGGGCGCCGTGCTCAACCGCGCGCGGGTGGACCAGGGCGACACCGTCCTCGTCATCGGCACGGGCGGGATCGGTCTCAACGTCTGCCAGGGCGCCCGGATCGCGGGCGCGTCGCGGATCGTGGCGGTGGACGCCAACCCGGCGAAGGAGGCGGTGGCACGGCAGTTCGGCGCGACGGACTTCCTGGCCTCGGCGGACGGGCTGAGAGACCTCCTGCCGACCGGCGTCGACCATGCGTTCGAGTGCGTGGGCCGGGTGGAGCTGATCCGCGCGGCGATCGACTCCCTGGACCGCCATGGCCAGGCGATTCTGCTCGGGGTGCCCCCGGCGGGCGCGGAGGCCACCTTCCTCGTGTCCTCGATGTATCTGGACAAGTCTGTCCTGGGCTGCCGCTACGGCTCCTCCCGCCCCCAGCGGGACATCGCGCTATACGCCCGGCTGTACCGCGAGGGCCGACTGCTGCTGGACGAGCTGGTGACGGCGACGTACCCGGTCGAGGACTACGAGAAGGCCGCGGCGGACGCGCACCAGGGAAGGGTGGCGAGGGCGGTCCTCACCTTCTGAGACCGGCCACCGCCGCGCCGGCCTCGTCCACGGCACCCGTGCGGAACGTCCGACGGTAGACGGTGGGCGTCACCCCGAGCGCCGTCTGAAGGTGCTGCCGCATCGACTGCGCCGTGCCGAAGCCGGAGTCCCGTGCCACCTGGTCGATCGACAGGTCCGTGGACTCCAGCAGATGGCGGGCCCGTTCCACGCGCTGTCTGGCGAGCCACTGGCCGGGGCTCACACCGACCTCCTCGCGGAAGCGGCGCGTGAAGGTGCGTACGGACATGGCCTCCTGTTCCGCCATGTCCCGCAGCTGGATGGGCTCGTGGAGGCGGCCCAGGGCCCAGGCGCGGGCGGCGGTCGTGGTGGCCAGCTGCGGATCGGGCACGGGCCGGTGGATGTACTGGGCCTGGCCGCCGTCGCGGTGCGGCGGTACGACCATACGGCGGGCCACCTCGTTGGCGACCGCGGTGCCGTGGTCGCGGCGCACCATGTGCAGGCACAGGTCGATCCCGGCCGCCACCCCGGCCGAGGTCAGGATGTCGCCGTCGTCGATGAACAGGACGTTCGCATCGACCTTGATCCGCGGGAAGAGCCGCTGGAAGTGCTCGGCCTCGGCCCAGTGCGTGGTGGCGGGCCGCCCGTCGAGTCGACCGGTGGCCGCGAGGACGTAGACCCCCGTGCAGATGGAGGCGAGCCGGGTGCCGGGCCGGATGTGCGCGAACGCGGCGGCCAGCTCGTCCGAGAGCACGCCCTGCTCGAAGACCGGACCCAGCTCGTAGGACGCCGGCACGACGACGGTGTCGGCGGTGGCCAGGACCTCCGGGCCGTGCGGGACGTCGACGGTGAAGTCGGCCTCGGTCTCGACCGGGCCCGGCGGCCGGACCGAGCAGGTGAGGACCTCGTACAGATGCCGTCCGGAGGCGTCCTTGGGCCGCCCGAAGATCCGGTGCGGGATGCCCAGCTCGAAGGGCAGCAGCCCGTCCAGGGCGAGGACGACGACACGGTGGGGCCGGAACGCGGGCTCACGGGTCATGGCCCGATCCTAGACAATGCTGTCCTTCGGGCCACTCGTTCGAGGGAAGTGCGGCCAGGATCCTCTAGTAGTGACCCAGACAACCGAAGCCGCAGCCGTAGAGGAATCCCGAGCCGACACGACGCCGTCCCGTATCCACCGGGCCTGGTTCGTCGCCGCCGTCACCTTCGTGACCATCACCGGCGCCGCCGCCTTCCGCTCCCTGCCCGGTCTGCTGATCGACCCTCTGCACCAGGAGTTCGGCTGGTCGCGCGGCACCATCGGCGCGGCGGTGTCCGTAAACCTGGCGCTGTACGGAGTGACCGCGCCCTTCGCGGCCGCCCTGATGGACCGCTTCGGCATCCGCAAGGTCGTCGCCGCGGCCCTCGCGGTCATCGCGCTCGGCTCCGGCGCGACCATCTGGATGACCACGGCCTGGCAGCTCATGCTCTGCTGGGGCCTGCTCGTCGGCCTGGGCACGGGAGCGATGGCGCTCGCGTTCGCCGCCACGGTCACCAACCGCTGGTTCACCGCGCGCCGCGGACTGGTGAGCGGCATCCTCACCGCCGCGTCCGCCTCCGGGCAGTTGGTCTTCCTCCCCCTGCTGTCCTGGATGGTCCAGGACCACGGCTGGCGCCCGGCCGCGGGCGCGGTGGCCCTCGCCGCCTTCGCGGTCATCCCCTTCGTCTGGCTGCTGCTGCGGGACCATCCGGCGGACGTGGGCCAGAAGCCGTACGGCGCGGCTGAGTTCGTGCCCCGGCCGGAACCCGTGCGCGGTGCCGCCCGCCGGGCCCTCACCGTGCTGGCCTCGGCGGTGCGCACCGGGCCGTTCTGGCTGCTGGCCGGCACCTTCGCGATCTGCGGCGCCTCCACCAACGGCCTGGTCCAGACCCACTTCGTGCCGGCGGAGCACGACCACGGCATGCCGATCACGACGGCCGCCTCGCTGCTCGCGGTCATCGGCGTCTTCGACGTCGTGGGCACGATCGCCTCGGGCTGGTTCACGGACCGCTTCGAACCGCGCCGGCTGCTCGCGGTGTACTACGCCCTGCGCGGGCTCTCGCTGCTCTTCCTGCCCATACTGCTGGCCCCCGCCGTCCACCCCCCGATGATCTTCTTCATCGTCTTCTACGGCCTGGACTGGGTGGCCACCGTCCCGCCCACCCTGGCGCTGTGCCGGGAGCAGTACGGCGAGGACAGCGCCATCGTCTTCGGCTGGGTTCTCGCCTCTCACCAGGTCGGCGCCGCCCTGGTCGCGTTCCTCGGCGGAGTCGCGCGGGACACGTTCGGTTCCTACGACGTCGTCTGGTACGCGTCGGGCGCCCTGTGCGCGGCGGCGGCCCTGATGGCGCTGGTGATCCGCCGCCGGCCGGCGGGCGTGCCGGCCCTCGCCTGACCGCTCGCCGCGACTCCTTGCAGGAAGCCTCTTTGCAGGAAGCCTCCTTGCAGGACGCCTCGTTACACGAAGCGGCCCTTGTGGAACAGCAGCGGAGCGTCCGTGCCTGCGCCGGTCCCCAGAGCTTCCACCCGGCCCACCACGATCAGATGGTCTCCGCCCGTGTGCACGGCGTGGATCGCGCAGTCGATCCACGCCGTCGCTCCGGCGAGACACGGGGAGCCGGAGAACGGCGCGGGTTCGTGGTCCACGCCGGCGAACTTGTCACCGCCGCTCACCGCGAACCCTCGGCACAACTCGCCCTGGTGGGCGCCCAGCACATTGACGCAGAAGACGCCCGCGCGGGCGATCCGCGGCCAGGTCCGCGAGGCCCGGCCGACCAGGAAGACGACCAGCGGAGGGTCGAGGGACAGGGACGAGAAGGACTGGCAGGCGAACCCGGCGGGCCCGCTCTCGCCGTCCCCGGCGGGCGCCGTGATCACGGTGACACCGGTCGCGAAGTGCCCGAGGACGCGCCGGAACTCACCCGGGTCGACCGGCGCCCGTTCGTCGTCGCCGACGGCCCGCAACTCGGGTCGTGGCAGCGCCTCGACGGGCTCCGCGACCGTGGGCGCCCCGACCGACCTGAGGTAGCGGACGGCGGAGGCCGCCATCCCTGCGTGTCCCATCACAGCGCCCATTGAAGCTGACGCCATGTCAGAAGTGAACCCCCTCGGGGAGTCTTAGCGCCCCCGATAGCGGGGCTCCCGGCGCTCCACGAAGCTCGCCACGCCCTCGTTCGCGTCCACGGTCGTCATATTGATCTCCTGGGCCGCCGCCTCCGCGGCGAACGCGGTGGCACGATCGCCGTCCAAGGAGGCGTTGACCAGCTGCTTGGTGAGCGCGAGGGCGCGGGTCGGCCCGGCGGCCAGGCGCTCGGCCCAGGCGTGCGCGGCCTGCTCCAGACCGTCCACCGGTACCACCCGGTTGACCAGGCCCAGACGTTCCGCGTCCGCGGCGGTCAGCGCGTCACCGAAGAACATCAGCTCCTTGGCGCGCTGCGGGCCGACCAGCCGCGGCAGCAGATAGGCGCCCCCGCCGTCCGGCACCAGCCCCCGGCGCACGAAGACCTCGATGAACCGGGCCGACTCGGCGGCGAGGACCAGGTCGCAGGCGAGAGCGAGCTGGGCGCCCAGCCCTGCGGCGGTGCCGTTCACGGCGGCGATCACCGGCTTCTCGCAGTCGAGGACCGCGGCGATCAGACGCTGGGCGCCCTCGCGGAGGGTCCGGGCGACATCGCCGGGGACTCGCTCACCGGCCGCCGCGCCGCCGCGCAGATCCGCCCCCGCGCAGAAGCCGCGGCCCGCACCGGTGAGGACCACGGCCCGTACGTCCGGGTCGGCGGAGGCGTCGAGGAAACTTCGGATGAGGCGTTCCCGCAGGTCAGGGGTGATGGCGTTGAGGGATGCGGGGCGGTTGAGGGTGAGCCGGAGGACGTGGCTGTCAGTGGTGTGCCGTACCAATGACTCATTGGTTCCTTCGGGGGAGGGCGTCATCATGCTCCGTTTCTTCGTCCGGCCGGCACAGGCCTCAGCGGCACACCGCCAGCGCGTCCAGGGCCACGGCTCCCTGCCCGCTGGGCAGCACCATCAGCGGGTTGATCTCCAGTTCCGCGATCGCGTCCCCGAGCTCCAGAGCCATGCGCTGGACACGGAGCACGACCTCCACGAGCGCGTCCAGGTCGGCCGGGGGGCGCCCGCGCACCCCGTCCAGCAGGGGCCGCCCGCGCAGTTCGCCGAGCATGGCCCGCGCCTGCTCCTCGCCGAACGGGGGCACGCGCACGGCCGCGTCCCGCAGCACCTCGACGAGCACACCGCCGAGCCCGACCGTGACCGTGGGCCCGAAGAGATCGTCGTGGCCGACGCCGACGACCATCTCGACGCCGCGCTCCACCATCTGGCACACGAGCACGCCGTCGAGCGTGATCCCCTCGCAGCGCGCGATGTCCGTCAGCTCCCGATAGGCGTCCCTGACCTGGCTCGCCGAGGTGAGTCCGACCTTCACCAGGCCGAGTTCGGTCTTGTGGGCGATCCGCGCGCCGGACGCCTTCATCACCACCGGGTAGCCGACGAGCCCCGCCGCCCGTACGGCCGCGGCCGCGCTGGTCACCAGCTGCTCGCGCGGTACGCGGATGCCGTACGCCCGCAGCAGCTGCTTCGCCGCGTGCTCGCTCAGCTGCTCCCCGGGCCGCATCAGGGCCCGGGCCTTGCGGAAGGACGGCGAGGGGGTGCGGGGGGCCTCGTCGAAGGGGGAGCGGTAGCCGTCGACGAAGCGGTGGTGGTCGAGATGGGCGCGGACGGCCAGGAGGCAGTTCGCGACGGTGCGGAAGGTGGCGACGCGCGAGGACCCGAGCAGCGTCTCGCGGTAGGCGGCCTCGGTGCCGACCGGCGACCCCCACACCACGCACACCAGCTTGTCCGTGTGCTCCGCGGCGTCCACGAGGTCCTGTACGAGGCGGTCGCTCAGCGGCGGGAAGGGGCCGGTGACAGGGCAGATGAGGACCCCGACCTCCGGGTCGTCCAGGATCGCGTCGATGATCTTCCGCCCGCGCCAGTCGCCCACCGGGTGACCGCCGTTGTCGACGGGGTTGGCCACGCTCAGGTACTCGGGTATCCACCGGTGCAGCTCGGTCTGCCGGGCCTCGGACAGCACCGGCAGCCGCAGCCCCGCCTCGGTCGCGAGGTCCGCGACGTGCGCGCCCGTGCCGCCCGAGATCGAATAGACGACGACACCGTCCGCGCGCGGGGCGCGGGCCCGGGCCAGCAGGGTGGCGGTGTCCTGGAGTTCGTCGAGACCGTCGACGCGGATGACCCCGTACTGCCGCATCGCCGCGTCGACCACGTCGTCCGCACCGGTCAGCTTGCCGGTGTGTGAGGCGGCGGTGCGGGCACCGGTCTCGGTACGTCCGACCTTGACCGCGACGACCGGCACCCCGCGCCGGGCGGCCCGGTCGGCGGCGAGGAGGAAGGAGCGGCCGTCCTTCAGCCCCTCGATGTAGCAGGCGATGGCGCCGACCTCGGGCCGTTCGGCGAAGTAGGAGAGGAAGTCGGCGGTCTCCAGATCGGCCTCGTTGCCGGTCGGGGCCCAGTGGGAGAGCCGGACGCCCAGCTCCTGGAGCGCGAAGACGGGTCGCCCCTGGTGACCGGACTGGGTGATGAGCGCGATGGCCGGCCCGTCGAGGTCGTCCCGGAACCGCTCGAAGGCGTTGAGATTGGTGTTGGGGCCGAGCAGCCGGATCCCGGACCGTTCCACCGCCGCGGCGAGCCGGGCCTGGGCGGCGGCGCCCTGCGCACCGGTCTCGGCGAAACCGGAGGCGAAGGCGACGGCGAACCGCACCTTGGCCGCGCCGAGTTCCTCGATGACGGGAAGGGGATCGGAGACGAGCAGTACGGCGAGATCGATCTGTTCGGGCAGGTCCGTGACACGGGAGGTGCAGGGAAGACCGAAGACGGCACGGCGGGTGGGGTGCACGGGGTACAGCCGGGCACCCACGCGTTCGGCCCAGGAGAGCAGCTGCCGGGTGATGCCGGTGTTGGGACGCCCCTCGGTGTCACTGGCCCCCACCACGGCGACGGACTCGGGCCGGAAGAACCGGTCCAGGTCGGGGACGGCGGCGTACAGCGGCCGGCCGCTGACGTCGAGTTCCCCCGCGCCTGCGGGCCTGCCGTGCACCACGGGCGAGGTCCGCTCCGCGCAGGCGACGACCTGGGCCCGGCGGGAGTCGGTGGTCAGGCTGCCATGGGTTGATCCAAGCATCGATCCGCCCCGCTCCTGTGTGACGGCTCCGATAACTGACGTCCTGTCAGATTAATGGAACTGACGCTATGTCAGGAATGACCGTGCAGACAAAGACTGCCCGTGGTCGGCCGGGGGCAATCGCACTGCCGGGTCTCCGGGGTTCCGGGTCTCCGGGGTTCCGGGGCTGCGGGTCTCCGGGGTTGCGGGTCTCCGGGGCTGCGGGTCTCCGGGGTTGCGGGGCTGCGGGTCTCCGGGGTTGCGGGGCTGCGGGTCTCCGGGGTTGCGGGTCTCCGGGGCTGCGGGGTTGCGGGTCTCCGGGGCTGCGGGGCTGCGGGTCTCCGGGGCTGCGGGGTTGCGGGTCTCCGGGGCTGCGGGGTTGCGGGTCTCCGGGGCTGCGGGTCTCCGGGGCTGCGGGGCTCCGGGCTAGGGGGCTGCCCGGTCCGCCTCCACGCGGCGGGCCACCGCCTTCGCTATCTTCTGGGCGTCCAGGGCCAGTTCGCGGAGCATGCCGCTGATCGGATTGGTGAAGCCGGTGAAGTAGAGGCCGGGTGCGGAGTGCGGGGTACGGGCGCCGTGGACGACCGGCCTGCCGTGGGCGTCGAGGACGTCGAGGTGGCCGACGAGAGCCTCCAGCCCGCGGACGTACCCGGTGGCGGCGATCACCGCCTCCGGCTCGATGCGGCTGCCGTCGGCGAGGGCGACCTTGTCGTCCTCGAAACCGTCGACGGCCGCCACGATCTCGACCCGCCCTTTGCGCACGGCGTCGATGAGTCCGACGTCCTGCACCGGGATGGCGCCCTCGTTGACCCGGCTGTAGAGCCCGGTCTCGGGCCGCGGCAGCCCCTGCGCCGACAGATCGGGCACGCTCAGCTTCGCCGTCGGTCCGGCCAGCCGGTCGACGAGCCGTACCGGAAGCCGCCGGACGAGCACCCCCGTGTACTGGGCGGCCCACCCGGCTGTCGAGCGGCGCACGATGTGCGGCGGCGTCCGTACCGACAGTCGCACCCGTGCGGCCCCGCCCTCCAGCAGGTCGACGGCGATCTCGGCGCCGGTGTTGCCGACGCCGACGACGAGGACGTCGCGCCCGGCGTAGGGGTCCGCGTTGCGGTACTCGCCGGCGTGCAGGAACTCGCCGGTGTAGGCGTCGAGGCCGGGCCAGTCGGGCACGTGCGGGGTGTGGTTGTAGCCGGTGGCGACGACGACCGCGCTGCCGGTCAGCCGACGGCCGCCGGTGGCGTGCAGCAGCCAGCCGGTGCCGTCCGGGGCGGGCTCGACGCGCGAGACCTCGACGCCCGTGACGATCTCCAACTGGTGGTGCTCGGCGTACTTCTCCAGGTACCGCACCACGTTGTCACGTGACACCCACCGGCCGAACGACCGCGGTATCGGCAGCCCGGGCAGGGCCGACAGGCGCCGGGTAGTGTGCAGACGCAGCCGGTCGTAGTGGTGCCGCCAGGACGCTCCGACGCGGTCGGACCGCTCCAGTACGACGGCCCGCACGCCCCGGGTGCGCAGCGCGCAGGCCGCGGCCAGTCCACCCGGCCCGCCGCCGATGACGTAGACCGGTCGGTCCTCGTGGACGGGCACCACGGGGTGCGGCGAAGCAGCAGTCGAGTCGGCCATGAGCGGAGCGTAACCCCGCTGATGATTGATGGGTCTCGGTCAAGACCGGAATCGGTTGCGAATTGATCACGCCTGTAGAAGTCGTGTGGGGAACTGGCGGCATACGGTCGGAGGTGTGTCGGTTCGCGTCGGCGGATTGATCGAAAGGGTTTCTCGGCGACCACCTCTTGCGAGGCGGCCGCCCGTGCGCTGAACTGACGTACCGTCAGATACTCGGCCGGTGGGGGTGGATGTGCTCATGGACACGATCTGGCTCACCGGCGCGGAATGGTTCGCGGTGCTCCGCATCGGGCTCGGGCTGTGGTGGCTGGAGAGCTGGCGGCACAAGGACAAGAAGGCGTGGTTCGAGCGAGGCAGCGGCATCGCGTGGGCCGCGGACATCGCGTCCGGGCACCGGTGGGCCGCGGTGCGCAGGGGCTTCGACACGATGGTCGCACCCCGGCCGCGGACGATGGCGTACGTGGTCGTCCACGCGGAACTGGCCCTCGGGCTCGGCCTGATCGCGGGCTTCCTGACCCCGGTCGCCCTGGTCGGCGGCCTGCTTCTCAACGTCCTCTACTTCGTCCTCATGATCCATGACTGGGCCGAGCAGGGGCAGAACTCGATGATGGCGCTCATCTCGCTGGCCGGGCTGTTCGGGATGGCGTGGCAGACGTGGTCCCTGGACAGCGCGCTCGGGCTGTTCCGGTGACCGGGCGCCTCGACCTCCCCGACGCCGACGCCTTCACCCGCGCCTACTGGGACGCGGCAGCCGAGGGTCGGCTGCTGATCCGCCGCTGCGCGGCATGCGCCCGCGCTCACCACTACCCGCGGGAGTTCTGCCCGTACTGCTGGAGCGAGGACGTGACCTGGGAGCGGGCGAGCGGGCGGGCCGCCCTCCACACCTGGTCCGTCGTCCACCGCAACGACCTGCCGCCCTTCGCGGAGCGCACCCCGTATGTCGCCGCCGTGGTCGACCTGGTGGAGGGGCCCCGGATGATGACCGAGGTGGTGGAATGCGCACAGGACCGGCTGCGGGTGGGGATGGCGCTGGAGGCGGCGTTCCGGGAGGGGGTGCCGGTGTTCCGGCCGCCGGGGCCCTGAGCGCGGCGGGAGGTTGATTCAATGGCCCCATGGCCGACATACACCGGAAGTCTCCCGACCCGTCCCCCCTCCCCGAACTCCAGGGCCACGGCCTGCGGCTCACCGCCTGGGACCCGGAGTCGGAGGAGCAACTGGACGCATGGTTCCGCGGGCTGACCGACCCGGACTTCGTGCGGTGGAACACTCCGCTGAGGATCGTGCGCGACCGGGCGGACGCGCTCCAGTCGCTGCGGTCGAAGGCGACGGACACGGCCGAGGGGACGAACGCGACGTTCCGGATCACGGACGCGGCGAGCGGCACGACGCTGGGGCAGATGGGCGTCAACGTGATCGACCATGTGCTGAGCGTCGCCCGCGTCGGCTACTGGGTGCTGCCCGAGACCCGCGGCCAGGGCGTCGCCACCCGGGCCCTGGCCGTCGCCGCCCACTGGGCCCTGACCGACCTGGGCCTCAACCGCCTGGAACTGGGCCACGCCCTGGGCCACGAGGCGTCCTGCCGGATCGCGGAACGATGCGGCTTCCGCTACGAGGGGACGATGCGCGGGGCGATGTTCGAGAGCGGCCGCCAGGACGCGTTCCGCGACGCGCATCTCCACGCCCGCATCGCGAGCGACCCGGAACCGGATCTCTCCTAGGCGGTGTCTGACAGTTCGCGCCGGATCAGCGCACGGCGTCCGGCGCGGGGGCGCCTCCCAGCGGTAGCCGGGGGAGCATCGCAAGGCGGTGGATCATCCGCGTACCGGACGCACTCGGGTGATCCGACAGCGCGGCGAGGTGCCGTGCCAGACATCGCGCCCCCGGCGGGAATTGTCAGACACCTCCTAGGGCCACAGCAGCTGCCGGGTCCATCCCTCGCCCTCCCGGCGGTAGACCAGCCGTACATGCCGGCGTCCCGCGTCCCCCTGGAAGAACTCCACCTCCTGTGGCCGGAGGTGGTAGAGCGTCCAGGACGGGACCGGGGCGTCCGGCTCGCGCCGCGCCCGCTCCCATGCCTCCGGCGAGGCCCGCGCCAACTCCTCAGCCGATTCGAGCACCTGGCTCTGGCGGCCTGTGAGCGCCGCGGCCAGCGCGCCGGTCGATCGGGCGTGCAGATCCGCCTGGCCCTCCGCCGAGGGCGCGGCCGTCACCGGCCCGCGCACCCGGACCTGGCGGCCCTGGACGGGCCAGTAGAAGTTCAGCGCGGCATTCGGCCGCACCGCCAGCTGGCGGCCCTTGCGGCTGTCCGCGTGCGTGGCGAACGCCCACCCCCGCGCGTCCGCTCCGTGCAGCATCACGACGCGGACATCGGGCGTGCCGTCGGCGTCCGCCGTGGCCAGCGACATCGTGTGCGGCTCGGTCTGCCCCGCCGCCACCGCCTCCGCGAACCACCGCGTGAACAGCGCCAACGGGTCCTCGGGCGCCGTCGCCGGGTCGAAGGAGGGCAGCTCGACGTCCCAGACCCGGAGGGACCTGAGCAGCTCGTGAAGATCCGTTCCCATGCTCCGAGTATCGCCGCCGGGTCCGACAGCGCCGGGCAGGTTCCGGTCCGGCCCGAGGGCATGGGCCTCAGCGCACGCCTTCCCACAGGGTCCGCAGGCTGCGGCGGGGGTCGTGCTCGAGCCCCGGTGACGTACCGAAGTGGCGGACCGCGCGGTCCGCTTCACGGTAGGCGGGCCAGCCCGGATCGCCCGTGGCGGCGAAGGACACCCATGCGGCGTGCACGCTGTCGGCGAGGTGCTGCGGCCGGGCGTCGCCGAGCAGGGGTGCGAAGCCCGGGTCGGCCAGATTGTCGAAGACGAAGGGGACGTCGGTGGTGTGGCAGGCGCCGAGCGCGCCGTTGAACGCGGGGGAGGGCCAGGCGAATTCGTAGACGAACGCGCGGGCGCCGTGGCGTGCCCGGGCCTCGGCCAGGCGCAGGGCGGGCAGCCGGTAGAACCAGTCGGTGGCGATCTCCGCGAGGAGCTCGCCCGGTGTCGCCTCCGGGAAGGCCTTGCGGTACGCGGGCACGCCACGGCCGGGTGGCAGACCGTACGCGGTGGCGGCGCGCTCCACATGGTCGTCGGTCACCAGGCGGTCCAGCCCGGTGGGCACGGTGAACAGGCGGAACTCGTCGCGGGTGCAGCCCACCAGGACATCGACGCCCGCCGCCGCCCCCTGGGCGATCGCCTCGGTGGGCGCGAGGGGCAGGGTGTCCTGGTCCACCACCGGTTCGAAGGGCATCAGATTGAGGGCGGCCTCGCCCCACAGGGCCGGGTCGGGGCGCGCGGAGATCTCGGCACGCAGCCGCTGCTGTGCGGCCAGCAGTCGTGCGACGGGCGCGCCGGCGAGGCCCGGCCGCGTGGGCGGGACGCCCAGGATCGCGGCCAGACGGGCCGCGACGAGGGCGGCGGAGCCGGGGGACAGGGTGTGGTGGGCCGCGCCGCTCTGGAGCACGGCGCGCCGGAACAGCCCCTCGGCCGCGGGCATGGCGAGCAGCGCGCCGATGCTCATGGCACCCGCCGACTGACCGAAGACCGTGACGCGCCGGGGGTCGCCGCCGAAGGAGGCGATGTGGTCCCGGACCCATTCCAGGGCGGCGATCTGGTCCAGCAGGCCGAGGTTGGCCGGTGCGGTGTCGTGGGGGCCGAGGTGGAGGAAGCCCTGGGCGCCCAGCCGGTAGTTGAGAGTGACCAGGACGACGCCGTCACGGGCGAAGGCGGTGCCGTCGTAGCCGGGGACGGAACCGGAGCCGTTGCTGAAGGCGCCGCCGTGGATCCACACCATGACGGGCAGGCGCGCGGCCGGATCGGGGGTCCAGACGTTGAGGTTGAGGAAGTCCTCACCGGGGATGTCGGCCTCCGGGATGAGGCGGTCCATCGGCTCGGCGTAGGGGGCCTTGGGGGCCGTGGGGCCGTAGGCGCCGGCGTCCCGGATCCCGTCCCACGGGACCGGCGGCCGGGGCGGCGCGAAGCGCAGCGGCCCGGTGGGCGGGGCGGCATAGGGGATGTTCCGGAAGCAGGCGACACCCGTGGGGCCCAGGGTGCCGCGCACGGAGCCGTAGGAGCCGACGAGGACCGGTCGCATGGGCACTCCTTCACAGAGCGGGAGGGGACGCAGAGGCTCCGCCCGCCGTCGGCGGGGGTGAAGCCGGTGCGCTCACTGATCGGCGTTGACGATCCGCAGGGCGAACCGCGCGTACTGGTCGGCGACCTGCTCGCGGGTGCGGTCGAGAGCCGGCCCGAACCAGTGGGCGACCTGGACACCCAGGCCACCGATGGCCGTGACCGCCAGCAGGGGATCGTCCACGCCGAACTCGCCGTTCTTCAGGCCGCGTTCGAGGATCTCGGCGAGCAGGCGGCGGCACTCGTCCCGCAGGCGGAGCGAGGGCGCGGCCAGTTCGGGGTCCAGGGCGTGCAGTTCACCGTTGGTGACGACCGCCAGCAGCGGATAGTCGGTGTGGACCAGCACATGGGCACGGACCAGGGCGGCCAGCTGCCGGGCGGCGCTGTCGTCCCGGGTGCGGGCGGCGGCCTCGGTCAGCCGGGCCCACATCTCCTCGTGGCCGATGCGCACCAGCTCCGCCAGCACATGCCCCTTGGAGGGGTAATGCGCGTACAGGGTCGCGGAGTTGATGCCGACCATGCCCGCGATCTGCCGGATCGAGGCGCCGGCGAACCCGGACTCGGCGAACAGTTCGAGCCCGGCCTCCAGGATCCGGCCGCGGGTGCCGGGGGGTGTGACGCCGTCGGGCAGGTCCGCTGCCATGGCGACGACCCGGCGGGGTTCCCATGCGGGAAGGTCCATGGCTGCTCCTGGGATTCGTCGAGATTCCAACCGATCGATTGGTTGACACCGTAGCGCAGAGGCCGGATGGTAGCTCGCAACGATCCGGAAACAACCAATCGATTCGTTGGTTACCTGGACGTCCGTCCGCAGCGGCAGCCGGCCGCGATCCTCCGAGGGAGCCCTCCCGTGACCCGTCCCGTCCCGAACCCCGCGGTGCCCGAGAACCTCGCGACCCTGCTGACCGCGCAGGCGCAGCGGGCTCCCGAGCGGATCGCCCTGCGGCTGGGGGCCGAATCCCTGGGATACGGCGCGCTGGCGGAGGCCTCGGCGCGGATGGTCGCCGTCCTGCGCGCCCAGGGGGTCCGCCCCGGTGACCGGGTCGGGCTGATGGCGCCGAACGTTCCGGCCTTCGCCGTCCTCTACTTCGGGATCCTGCGCGCCGGTGCCGTCGTGGTGCCGGTCAACCCGCTGCTGAAGGCCCGCGAGATCCACCACTACCTCACCGACTCCGGCGCGGTACTGCTGCTCGCCTGGGAGGAGTACGCCGCCGAGGGGCGGACGGCGGCCGAGGCCTGCGGAACCCCGTGCCTGGCGGTGGGCCGCGAGAGCCTGTCCGACCTGCTGGCGGAGTACGCACCCGTGCCCGAGCCGGCCGACCGCGCCGCCCGGGACACCGCCGTCATCCTCTACACCTCGGGTACCACCGGCACCCCCAAGGGCGCCGAACTCACCCACCGCAACCTCGTGCGCAACACCGAGGTCAGCGCCCGGACCCTCCTGCAACTCACGGAGGGCGACGTGGTCTTCGGCGGTCTGCCCCTGTTCCACTCCTTCGGCCAGGTCGTCGGCCTCATGTGCGCCGTGGCGGCGGGCGCCTGCCTGACCCTGCTGCCCCGGTTCGACCCCGCCGATGTGCTGGCGATGCTCGAACGGGACCGTGTGTCCGTCTTCCTCGGCGTACCGACCATGTACGCCGCCCTGCTCGCCCATCCCGCGGCCCGGACCACCGACACCTCCTCGCTGCGGCTGTGCGTCTCCGGTGGCGCCGCCCTGCCCGTCGAGGTCCTGCACGGCTTCGAAGCGGCGTTCGGGTGCACGGTGCTGGAGGGCTACGGCCTCTCGGAGACCTCCCCGGTCGCCTCGTTCAACCATCCCCAGGGACCCCGCCGCCCCGGCACCATCGGCACCCCGATCGAGGGGGTCCGGATGCGGATCCAGGACGACCGGGGCCGACCGCTCCCGGACGGGGAGCCCGGCGAGATCGCGATCCGCGGGCACAACATCATGAAGGGGTACTGGCGGCGCCCGGAGGCCACCGCCGAGACCATCGTGAACGGCTGGCTGCGCACGGGCGACATCGGCGTCCGTGACCCGGACGGACTGTTCCGGGTGGTGGACCGCAAGAAGGAACTGATCATCCGCGGCGGCTTCAACGTCTACCCACGCGAGATCGAGGAGGTCCTCCACCAGCACCCCGCCGTGACCGAGGCCGCCGTCATCGGTGTTCCGCACCCCACCCACGGCGAGGAGATCGCCGCGGTGGTGGCCCTCAGGCCGGGCGCCGCCGTCACTCCGGACGAACTGCGTGACTTCGTCCGTGCCCAGGTCGCCCCGTACAAGTACCCCCGGATCGTGCGGATCGCCGCCGCCCTGCCGAAGGGCCCGACCGGCAAGATCCTCCGGCGCGCGATCACCCTGTCCGACCCCACCGTCGAGCGGTCCGGCTGAGCCGCGCCGCAGGCACGGCCTCTGGTGCCCTCCGCAGGCCGTCGCCGCCCCCTGCCCGGGTCCGCCCGTCCGGGCGGTACCCGTCCTCCCCACCCAACGGAGTGTGCACAATGAGGTTCCGCTCCCTGCGCAGAGCCGCCCAGGCCGTCGCCGTCCTCGGCGCCACGGCCGCGCTGGCCGCCGTCGGCCTGGCCGCACCGGCCCAGGCCGCCACCCCGCCCCTGCCGGAACTGAACATCACCGGCACCTACGTCACCGGAGTCTCCTCCGGCGGCTTCATGGCCACCCAGCTCCAGGTCGCCTACTCCGACACCTTCGACGGCGCCGGGGTCGTCGCCGCCGGGCCGTACGACTGCGGCCAGGGCAACGTGATCAAGTTCGTCACCTGCGACCTGGGACTCGGCGTCGGCGCTCTGGAGCGCCAGGCCGACGACTGGGCGGCTCAGGGCCGCATCGACCCCGTCTCCCACCTGGCGGGCAAGCCGGTCTACACGTACCACGGCTATCTGGACCCGGTCGTCAACCCGCTGGTCTCCCAAGCCGGCGTCGACTTCTACCGGCACTACGGCGCCGACGTCACCTACCACAACTGGGATCCGGCCGGACACTCCTGGCCCACGCCCGACGGGGTCGTCCCCTGCGCGCTCACCCTGCCGCCGTTCCTCAACGACTGCCACGACGACCCGCAGCGCGAGATGCTCACCGCCTGGCTGGGCGGGGTCAACCCGCGCAACACCGGCACCCCGCAGGGCACCCTCACCCACTTCGACCAGAACGCCTACGTCCCCGGCGGTTCCGCCCGGGCCCTGTCCATGGACACCACCGGGCAGCTCTACGTCCCGCCCACCTGTGCCCAGGGCGCCGCCTGCAAGCTGGTCGTGGCCCTGCACGGCTGCCTGTCCGGCCAGCAACTGCTCGGCACCGCCTTCGCCGAGAAGGGCAACCTCGACACCTACGCGGACACCAACGACCTCGTGGTCCTCTACCCGCAGGCCGTCTCCAGCATCTGGCCCGTCAACCCCCAGGGCTGCTGGGACTGGTTCGGCTACACCGGCTCCGACTACGCGGTGAAGAGCGCCCCGCAGATGACCGCCATCGTCAACATGGTCCACGCCCTGGGCGCCTGATCCGCCCCGCTCCACCCCGCCCGGCCCGGCCGCGGCGGCACCGGCTCACGACCGCGGCGGCCGCCCTCATACCGGCGCTGCGGTGGGCGCCGCGGTACTGCTCACCGTCCCCGGGCACGCCGTGCACGCGGAGATGCGGCTGTTCGAGCGGGCCGGTGTGCCCGCCCCGGAGGTGTGGCGCATCGCCACCAGGGGCCGGGGAAAAGGTCCTCGGCCCCGGACTCGGCGAACCGGCACTCGGCACGCTCGCCCCGGGCGCGCCCGCCGATCTCCTCGTCTACCGGGGCGACCCCACATCGCGCACCGACCCGTCGGATGGGCTCGCGGCCGTCGTCAGCCGGGGTCGGCTCTATGCCCGCGCGGATCTGGAGGCCGCTCTGGAGGCCGACCGGCAGCGGCTGCGCAGACCGCTGCCCGCGCTGCTGGGACGCATCGGGTCGGCGCGGGTGCTGAGGACGACCGACTTCGCCTTCTGACAGCGAGGTCGCCGGCGGTCCCGCAAGGGCGCCCGGCCCTTTGGCTCACCGCCCCAGCACCAGCGTCCCCGACGAGCAGAACCAGCCCCCCGTACCGGACGCCACGGCCAGTCGGGGCAACTCTCCGTCAACTGCGTGCACTTGACGCTCCCCGGCCTCTCCCCGCAACTGCCGTACCGCCTCCACCAGCAGGAACAACCCCCGCATACCGGGGTGCTGGGCCGAGAGGCCGCCCCCGTCCGTGTTCACCGGCAGCCGTCCGCCGCGCACCAGGAGCCGCCCCTGTTCCACGAACGCGCCGCCCTCGCCCTTCCCGCAGAACCCGAGGTCCTCCAGCGTCACCAGGGTCATATAGGTGAAGGCGTCGTAGATCTCCGCGAAGTCGATCTCCTGGGGGCGTACGCCCGCCCGCCCGAAGGCGAGACGGCCGCTGACCGCCGCGGGGGACACGGTGAAGTCGGGCCATTCGGACATAGTCGTGTGGGAGACGTGCTCCCCGGTCCCGAGCACCCACACCGGAGCCGTACGGCAGTCGCGTACGAGTTCCTCCGCCACCAGCAGCACCGCCGCCCCGCCATCGGAGCGCAGGCAGCAGTGCAGCTTGGTGAAGGGGTCCGCGATCATCGGGCCGGACAGGACCTCGCCGACGGTGACCGGCGTGCGGAACATCGCCTCCGGGTTCGCGGCCGCGTTCGCCCGCGCCTGCACCGCCACCTCGGCGAGCTGTTCGAGCGTGGTGCCGTACCGGTGCATATGGCGGCGGGCGGCCATCGCGTACTTGGCGACGAGCGTGTGGCCGTAGGGAGCCTCGAACTGCAGGGGCCCGCGTGTGCCGAAGGACAGGGTGCCGGTGCGGCGGCCCGCTCTCACGTCCGCGCGGGCCGTCGAGCCATAGGCCAGGAGGACCGCCCGAGCGTGGCCCGCCGCGATCGCGTCCGCCGCGTGGGCCGCCATGACCTCCCAGGTGGAGCCGCCGACGGAGGTGGAGTCGACCCAGGTGGGCCGTAGCCCCAGATACTCGGCGACCTCCGCCGGGGCCAGGGTGCCGAGGCCCGCGGAGGCGAAGCCGTCGATCACCGAGCGGTCCAGCCCGGAGTCGGCCAGCGCGCGGCGGGCGGCCTGGGCGTGCAGGGCGTACGGCGTCGCCTCGTCGAGCCGGCCGCAGTCGGACAGGGACACCCCGGCGATCGCGGTCCTCCGCCGAGTCGTCGCAGCACTCATGAATCTGACGGTACATCAGATTTTTCGCCGCCGGACCTGTGCAGCCGAAGGCCGCCGCCCCTAACATGACGGGGCGTCAGCCGGAGAGGGGACCCGCCCATGGACACCCGCTTCACCGCCGAACAGGACGAGATCCGCCGTACGGTGCGCAAGGTGCTCGCGGGGCGCTGCGGGCCGCAGGACGTCCGGGCCGCCGCCGACACCGACGCCGGGTACGACCCCGCCCTGTGGGCCACCCTCGCCGGACAGCTCGGGCTGACCGGGCTCGCACTCCCCGAGACCTACGGCGGGGCGGGCTGCACCACCACCGAACTCGCCCTCGCCTGCGAGGAGACGGGGCGCTGCCTCGCCCCCTCCCCGCTGCTGTCCACGGCCGTCCTCGCCGCGCCCCTGCTGCACACCCTCGGCACCGACGCCCAGCGCGCCGAGCTGCTGCCCCATCTGGCCTCCGGGGAACTGACCGCCGCCCTCGCCGTGCCCGGGACGGCCCTCGCCACCGCCCTCGGCCTCGTCGGCGACAACCGGGGCGACTGGGCGGGCGGCGGACGCGCCGGCGGCATTCAGGCCCGGCGGGCGGACGGTGTCTGGCGGCTGTACGGGGAGGCCGGGCAGGTGCTCGACGGGCACAGCGCCAACCTCCTGGTTGTCGCCGCGCACACCGGCGGGTTCGCCCGGTCCCGCACCCTGCTGTTCCTGGTGCGGGAGGGCGGGGTGCGGACACGGCAGACCGCCCTCGACGCGACACGGCCCTGCGCCCGCGTGCAACTACGGGACGTGGAGGCAGAGTTGCTGGGGGCGGACGGCGCCGACGTGACCGGGGCGCTCGCCTCCGTCGGGGACCGTGCCGCCGCCGTCCTGGCCTGCGAGGCCGCCGGGGCCGCCGACCGGGTGCTGGAGAGGACCGTCGAGTACGTCAAGCGGCGGGAGCAGTTCGGCCGGGCGATCGGCTCCTTCCAGGTCGTGCAGCACCGGCTGGCCGATGTCTACGTCCGGGTGCAGGCGGCGCGTTCGGCGGCGTACTACGCGGCCTGGGCCACCCGGCACGGGGAGCGGGTCGGCGGTCTCGCGCTCGCCCAGGCCCTCCGGGCGCTGCGCACCGCCGCGGGCCAGGGGATCCAGTTGCACGGCGGCATCGGATTCACCTGGGAGCACGAGGCACATCTGTACTTCAAGCGGGCGGCCGGGGACGAGCTGCTGTTCGGCCCCGCCCACCGGCTGCGGGCGCACGCGGCCGGCACGGCACGGCTCTTCATCGAGACGGAGGTGGCGGTGTGACGGCCCTGGGTGTGCGGATCGTGCAGAAGGTGTCCTCCGCGCGGGCCTTCGCGAAGGTCGCGCCGCATGTCGTGCCCGCGCTGGACCGTACGGTGCACCGGCTGACCCGGGGCAGGGTCCTGCCCAGCGCGCGGATGCTGCCGGGCGTGATCCTCGTCTGCACCGGCGCGAGGAGCGGCCTCGAACGCCGTACGCCGCTCGCGTGCATGCCGGAGGAGGGCGGCGGCTGGCTCCTCGTCGGCTCCAACTTCGGGCGGCCCGGCCACCCGGCCTGGACCGCGAACCTCCTCGTCCACCCCGACGCCGAGATCAGCTGGAAGGGAGAGGAGGTCCCGGTCACGGCTCGTCTGCTCGCGGGTGAGGAGCGGGCGGCGGCCTGGCGGGCGGTGCTCGCCTTCTGGCCGCCGTACGCGACCTATCAGGCCCGGGTGGAGCGCGAGATCCGGCTCTTCCGGCTCGTACGGCGCTGATCGCGCGGTCGGCGCACCCGTCGGGCTCAGAGCGTCGCCAGCCGCTCCACCAGCAGGAACGCGCCGATCCCCAGCATCGCCGCCCCGCTCGTCCGGGTGACCGCGCGGGCTGCGGCGGGCCGGGCGGCCAGGACCTTCCGGGCCAGGACCCCGACCGTCAGGTAGACGGCCGCGCAGCATGCCATGTGCGCGAGACCGAGCACCGCCGTCTGCACCGCCACCGGCAGTCGCTCCCCCCGTGTGACCAGGAACTGCGGCAGCACGGAGAGGTAGAGCAGCAGGCCCTTGGGGTTGAGGCCGCTGATGCCGGCGCCCCGCAGGAACATGCGGGCCGCACCCGCGTCGGCGTCCTCCCCGCCGGCCGCGCCCGGAGTGCCCGGCCGGCGCAGCACGCCCCACCCGAGCCACACCAGATACCCGGCACCCGCCACCGTCAACGCCGTCAGCAGCCCCGGCGACCCCGCCACCAGGACGGCGAGCCCCGCCGCCGCCAGTGCCGTGTGCACCGCGTACCCGGCCACCAGGCCTCCCACCGCCGGCACCACCGACCGCCCGCGCAGTCCCGCCGCGATCGCGTACGCCCAGTCGGCACCCGGCACGCACACCAGCAGCAGGTCCACGGCGAGGAAGGACATCATCGCTCCCGTGTTCATGGTGGTGACATTAGGCGCGAAGAGGTCGAAAGTGTTCCCGAAATTTCCCCGACGCGGGCGTCTCTGAGGGAGGATTTCCCCCATGGACCCCGTAGACCAGAAAATCCTTGCCGAGCTCCAGCAGGACGGGCGGCTGACCGTGACCGAGCTGGCCGCGCGGGTGCGGCTCAGTGTGTCGCCGTGCCACCGGCGGCTGCGGGAACTGGAGCGCAGCAAGGCGATCCGCGGCTACCGGGCGGTGGTGGACCCCGCCGCCGTCGGGCTGAACTTCGAGGCGCTGGTCTTCGTCTCGATGCGCCAGGAGGACCGGGACACCGTCGCGGAGTTCGAGCGGGCGCTGAGCGAGGTGGAGCAGGTCGTGGAGGCTCAGCGGCTCTTCGGCGAGCCCGACTATCTGCTGCGGATCGCGACCACGGACCTCACCGCCTTCCAGCGGCTGTACGACGAGCGGCTGGCCACCCTGCCGGGCGTGCAGCGGCTGACGTCCACCCTGGTGATGAAGCATGTGGTCGAGGACCGCCCGCTGCCCATGACCCGCACATGAGCAGCGGGCGGTGGCCCACCGCAGTGGACCACCGCCCGTATGACAGAACGTGTGCCGAACCGGGAACAGCCGGCCTGCTCAGGGGGGAGGAGAAGTGTGCTGCCGGGCTACCTCGCCGGTTTCTTCTCGGTCACGCCCAGATACACCAACAGCGCCAGGTTCGGCCGCAGTTCGGCCTGTTTGACGCCCCAGGACGTGAAGCCCTTCTGGTGGGAGGCCACGGAGGCGAGCATCGCCACGAGCGCGCCGGCCACGGCCGCCGGGCTCACCTCCTTGTCGACCCTGCCCTTGGACTGGAGTTCGGTGATCGAGTCCGCGAGGGAGTTGGTCACCGAGTTCAGGATCTTCATGCGGATCTTGTAGAAGCGTTTGTCGCCCTCGGCCGCACCGAGGTCGACGACCCGAAGGATCGCATCGTGCTTGCGCCAGAACTCCAGGAAGCCGTCCACGAGTTCCTGCGCCGTCTGCCAGCCCGCCTTGCCGACCCACGAGCGGCCTTCGAGCAGCCGGGTCAACCCGGCGCCCTCCGTGGCCATTTGCTCGGCGATCTCCAGGACGGCGCCCTCGACGTCCGGGAAGTACTGGTAGAAGGTGGCGGGGGAGGTCCCGGCCTTGCGGGCGACATCGATGACTTTGACGTCCCGGTAAGGCGAGGAGCTGAGCATCTCGCTGAGGCAGTCGAGCAGCTTCTGCCGGGTCGCCTGCCCACGCCGACCGGCCACACGGCCGTCGACGGTACGCACTTGTCCTGTCATGCCGTCAGCTTACCGAGGGGTGCTGGGAGCGCGATTCGGCCGACTGCAAATGGGGAGTGGAGGGGCTCCTGAGTGCTTCCGAGGCTGGTGAGAAGGGAGTACGTACGCGAGCGCCCCACGGGAAACCCTTTTAACTTGGCGACATGGCCGAAAATCCGCCGTCGCCTCCGGCGTCCTCGTCAACGGGCGACGACGCCTCCACGGCCAACGGTGCCGGCTCCCGGGACACCCCGTCCCCGGGCGGCACGGCCCCGGACGAGAGCGCCTTCCCCGAGGGCGTCCCCTGCTGGGCCGACGTCCAGCTGCCGGACCTGGAGGCGGGCAAGCGGTTCTACGGCGGGCTCTTCGGATGGACCTTCGAGGAACTGCACGCCTCCTCCGTGTGGGCGTGCCTGGACGGCGCACCGGTGGCCGCGCTGGTCCGCAAGTGGGACGGCCGGATGCCCACCGTCTGGACGGTGTACTTCGCGACGCCCGACGCCACCGCGCTCGCCGGGCGGATCCAGGAGGCCGGCGGCCAGGTGATCGTCCCGCCCACCCCCGTGGGCCGCCTCGGCATGACGGCCCTGACCGGGGACCCCGAGGGTGCCGTGTTCGGGCTGTGGCAGGCCGGGACGCACCCGGGCTTCGGCAAGCGGCACGCGCCCGGCTGCTTCACCTGGTCCGAGGTGTACACGCGGGACGCCGACGCCGCGAACGCCTTCTACTCGGGGCTCTTCCCCGCCCCGTCGGGACCGAGTGCCCTTCCGGACTTCGGGTGTGCGTCGATCCAGGACGTCTTCCCGGCCGAGATGCCACCCCACTTTCTTCTCCATTTCGCGGTGAAGGACAGGGCCGCCGCGATCGATGCGGTGGGCCGACTGGGGGGTCGGGTACAGGTACCGCCGTTCGAGGCCTGGTACGGACGAGTGGCGGTCGTCACGGACAATCAGGGGGCGTCCTTCGCGCTGCTCCAGAGGTGACAAGGCGTTCGCGGTGCGTCCGGGAGCGGCACTTCCGGGGCGCGTCGGGCGTTTCACCATGCGGGCGCCTGCTTTCCCGGAGGCCCCAGGCATGGTTTTGTCCTGAGACACCCCGATCCGCCCCCGGGTTCGCCACAGGTGGCCCGGACAGGAAGAATCAGGGTGCGTGCCGCCACGGCGGTGCGGTGGTGAGACGCTGCACGGGGTCGCGTGCACGACGCGGATGACGCGACCCGTACGGGGAGGTGGCAGGCAAAGTGGTGGATCAGCTGACGCAGCACGATCCGCGGCGGATCGGGCCGTTCGAGGTGCTGGGACGGCTGGGTGCCGGCGGCATGGGGCTGGTCTATCTCGCGCGCTCGGCGTCGGGCCGACGCGTGGCGATCAAGACGGTGCGCACCGAGCTGGCCGAGGACCAGTTGTTCCGGGTGCGTTTCACACGTGAGGTGGAGGCCGCCCGGGCGGTCTCCGGCTTCTACACGGCTGCCGTGGTCGACGCCGACCCGCGCGCGGCCGTGCCGTGGCTCGCCACCGCGTATGTGCCCGCGCCCTCACTCGAGGAGATAGTGACCGAGTGCGGGCCGCTGCCGGCCCAGGCGGTGCGCTGGCTGGCCGCGGGCGTGGCGGAGGCGCTGCAGTCCATCCACGGGGCGGGCCTGGTCCACCGCGACCTCAAGCCGTCGAACGTCCTCGTCGTCGAGGACGGTCCCCGGGTGATCGACTTCGGCATCGCCTCCGGCGTGTCGAACACACGTCTGACGATGACGAACGTCGCGGTCGGTACGCCCGCCTATATGTCCCCCGAACAGGCGAAGGACTCGCGCAGCGTGACCGGCGCGAGCGATGTCTTCTCGCTCGGCTCGATGCTCGTCTTCGCGGCCACCGGACATCCCCCCTTCCACGGCGCCAACCCGGTCGAGACCGTCTTCATGCTGCTGCGCGAGGGCCCGGACCTGTCCGGCCTGCCGGACGAGCTGCGCCCGCTCATCGAGTCCTGCATGCAGATGGAGGCCACGGGCCGCCCCAACCCGGCCGACCTCCAGGCCCAGCTCGCGCCCCACCTCTTCGGCTCGGGCTCCGACGACAGCGGCACGGCCTCGGCGTGGCTGCCCGAGAAGGCGGTCACCCTGATCGAGGGCCGGCGCGGCGGACGCCCGCCGGCCAAGCCCGCTCTGCCCGCCGGTCGCAGCGCCGGGGGCGGACGGCCCGCGGTGCCGCCCCCGCCGTCGTACGACCCGCTGCCGGTGCCGGTCGGCGCACCCGACGCCGGACCGGTCCGGCTCGCGGGCGCGTCGGTGCCGATCGGCCCCGGCCCCAGGGTCGCCGACGCGCGGGCGGCCGCCGTGAAGGCACCTCCCCCCGAGGCGGGCCTCGCCGCGTCCTGGTCCCGTCCGGCCGGCGGTGTCAACGGGGCGGCCGGAGCCGTACCCGCGATCGCGCCCCCGCCCCCGGAGACGGCCTCCGGCTGGCGCCCATGGCGTTTCCGCATGTCGAACGACCTCTGGGGCACCCCGACGGTCGCCGACGACCTCGTGTACGTGACCTCCTTCGAGGTGCACGCCCTGGACGTGGCGACGGGCCGCCGCCGCTTCAAGACCCGTGACGTCGCCTGGTCGATGGCGGTCGCCGACGGCCGGGTCCACGCCTCGGACGGCCCCACGCTCTTCGCCCTGGACGCCCGCGAGGGCACGGACCTGTGGCGGCTCTCCCTGGACGGCTGGGTGTACTCGCTCAAGGCCGAGCGGGGCACGGTGGTCACCGGCACCCGCGGCGGCGGCGTGCAGGCCTGGGAGGCGTCGAACGGGCAGAAGCTGTGGGAGCTCAGCGGCGCCCAGACCGACTTCGAGGCGCCGGAGGCCGGTCCGCTGATCCATGACGGCACGGTGTACGTCTGGCAGGACGCCCGGCTGCGGGCCCTCCAGGCGCGTACGGGCGAGGAGCGCTGGTCGTACCCGATCGGGGACGCGGCGTCCTGCGGCGGGGTGCCGGTGCGACTGACGCACGCGTCGGACGGCTGTGTCTATGTCTCCGCCGGCACCCGGGTGCTGGCCATCGAGGTTGCCACCGGCATGGTGCGCTGGCACTTCGAGGCACCCGCGGTGTTCCTGTGCCCGCCCGCCTTCGTGCCCGGCCCCGCCGTCGCCGGTGGCGGCATCTACCTCGCGGACTACCTGGGCACGGTGTACGCCCTCGACGCGGCGGACGGCCGCGACCGCTGGCGCATCGCGACGGAGGCGCGGGCCGCGATCGACCCGGTGCTGGTCGCCGCGGGCCACGTCCATGTGGGCAGCGGCAAGGGCCTGTACACCCTGGACGCGGTCACGGGCACCCCGAAGTGGCGCTTCCAGGCGGGTGGGGACATCGTGGGCACCCCGGCGGTGGCGGAGGGCCGTATCCACTTCGGCTCCACGGACCACCTGCTGTACACGCTGAAGTCCGACGACGGGCGCCTGCGCTGGAAGCTGGCCACGGGCGGGGAGATCACCGGCGCGCCCGTGGTGAAGGACGGCGTGGTGTACGCGTGCAGCAAGGACCGCTGTGTGTACGCGCTGGACGCCGAGAAGGGTACGGGCACGGCGCGTACGGCCTGAGGGCGACCACCGCCGGACGGGCCCGCCGGAAGAGGCGGCGCACCGGAAGACGGCGGTCGCCTGCGGAGGACGCTCGAGGGCGGCGACCGGCGCAGGGCGCTCACCGCACCCGGTGGCCCCCCGCCCGTCGCGCGGCGAACAGCTCCGCCTGCCGTTCGGGCGGCAGGTTCCCGAGCGCGATCAGCTGCGGCGCCTGCGCGAAGGCCGCGGCCCGTGCCACCTCCTGCGCCGCCCACAGCGCCCGCACGGTGCCCTGGACCCCCTCCGGCGGATAGGAGGCGATGACCTCGGCACAGCGCACCGCCGCCGCCACCGCACCACCGGGCTCGGTGAGTTCGGACACCAGGCCGATCTCGTACGCCCGCCGCGCCGAGATCCGCTCGGCGGTGCCCATCAGGGCCATGCGCGCCGCCTCCCCGTAGGGCATCCGGTGGGCCATGAGGACGGACTCGTACGCGCTGACCATCCCGTAGCTGGTGTGCGGGTCGAAGAAGGCCGCGGTCGTGTCCGCCACGACGAAGTCGCTCTCGCCCAGCAGATAGAACGCCCCTCCGCAGGCCATGCCGCGCACGGCGGCGATCACCGGCTTCCACAGGTCGTTCGCCTTCGGGCCGATCCCGAGCAGGGGATCGTCCACCATGTAGGGCGAGGCGGGCTGCGGCACCCGGATGTCCCGGTCGATCCCCGTGCAGAAGGCCCGCTCGCCCGCCCCGGTGAGCACGACGGCCCGTACGGAGTCGTCGAACCGCAACCCCCGCCAGCAGTCGCCCAGTTCGCGGGCCGTCGCCAGATCGATCGCGTTGAGCCGGCCGGGCCGGTCGAGCGCGACGACGGCGACGCCCGTGGCCGGGTCGGCGGCGACCCGCAGCCCCTCGCTCATGCCCGCTCCAGAACCCATCGCGGCAGTCCGTTCGCGCCGAAGACGACCTGCACCCTCGCCCCGATCCGGATCCGGTCGGGCGGTATCGAGTCCAGCGGTGCGTCGGGCCCGGCGACGAGATTCCCGACGAGCCGGATGCGCGGCACGTCCGCCAGCTCCACCACGATCACGTTGTACGGCGCCTGCGCCGCGTAGGCCGGGAGCAGCGGCGGATGCGGGACGACGTACGACCAGATCCGTCCCGTCCCGCTCACCCGCCGCCACTCGCTCGCGAACGACCGGCAGTGCGGGCAGCAGGGGCGTGGGGGGAAGCGGAGTTCACCGCAGCCGGCGCAGGCCTGGACGCGCAGCTCGCCCCGGCCGGCGTACTCCCAGAAGGGCGCGCCGTCCTCGTCGGGCACGGGGGACAGCAGGGTGTCGGCCATGGCGTCAGCTCCTCAGCAGCAGGGCGGAGGTCGGCACACCCTCGCCGGCGGTGACCAGACAGGTGGCGGCGCCCGGGACCTGCGCGGTACTGGTCCCGCGCAACTGCTTCACGCCTTCGTTGACGAGGTTGAACCCGTGGACGTACGCCTCGGACAGTCCGCCGCCCCCGGTGTTGAGGGGCAGCCGCCCGCCGAGCTCCAGCGCTCCACCCTCGGTGAAGGCCGCGCCCTCCCCCCGGCCGCAGAAGCCGTAGCCCTCCAGGGAGAGCGGTATGAGGGGCGTGAAGGCGTCGTAGATCTGCGCGACGTCCACGTCGTCCGGGGTGAGGTCGGCGTGCTTCCACAGATGCCGGGCGGCCGTCCACGCCGGACCGGTGAGCGGGTCGTCGTTCCAGTAGTTGACCATGCCGTGGTGCTGGGCGGGGAGTCCCTGGGCGGCGGCATGGACGTACACCGGCCGGTGCCGGCAGTCGCGGGCGCGGGCGGCGGAGACGAGGACGCAGGCCAGCGCCCCGTCCGTCTCCAGGCAGTTGTCGAAGAGGCACAGCGGCTCACTGATCCACCGGGAGGTCATGTACATCTCCCGCGTCAGCGGGCGCTCGTACATGATCGCGGCGGGGTTCTGGTTGGCCCTGTTGCGGCAGGCGAGGGCCACGTTGAAGAAGTGGTCCCGGGTGGCGCCGTACTCGTGCATGTACCGGCGGGCCAGCATCCCGATCTCGTCGGCCGGCCTCAGCAGCCCGAAGGGGCGGGTCCACTGGGCGGGAGCGGGCAGTTGGACGGCCGTGTTCCGCCAGGGCCGGGGCCCGCTGCCGCGCTTGCGGGACCGCCAGGCCACGCCGACGGTCGCCTGCCCGGTTGCCACGGCGGCGGCGAGGTGCGCGACGGTGGCGCAGGAACCGCCGCCGCCGTACCCGACCTTGCTGAAGAAGGTGAGGTCCCCGAGCCCGAGGGCCTTCGCCACCTCCACCTCGTCGGTCTCCTCCATGGTGTACGAGGCGAGCGCGTCGACCTCGCCGGGCGCGATCCCGGCGTCGTCGAGGGCCGCGAGGACGGCACGGCAGGCCAGGGCCTTCTCGGACTCGGGGAGCCGCTTGGCGAAGGCGGTCTGGCCGATGCCGACGACGGCGGTGGCGTCCTTGAGCCCGGCCATGGATGCACCACTCCCCCCGAACGGTTTGCTGACAGTCCGTCAGGCTACAGCTAATCTGACGGTCAGTCAGCTACGCGGACCGTAGGGAGGTAGCCGTGCGCGGTGACGTGGAGTGGGGCAGCATCCCGGAACTGGTCCGGAGCGCCGCCCGTCGCTACGGCGACGGGGAGGCGGTGGTCGAGGGCCGCACCCGGATCTCGTACGCCGAACTGGGCGCCCGCGCGGAACGCGCGGCGGCGGCATGCATCGCGAACGGCGTCGCCCTGGGCGACCGCGTGGCGATCTGGGCCCCCAACGCCCTGGACTGGATCGTCTCGGCCCTCGGCGCGGTCTCGGCGGGCGCCGTCCTGGTCCCCCTCAACACGCGCTTCAAGGGCACCGAGGCCGCGTACGTCCTGGCGCGGAGCCGGGCGAAACTGCTGTTCGTGACGGGCACGTTCCTCGGCACGTCGTACGTCGCCTCGCTGCGGCGGGCGGCGGGGGACGGCCCCGCAGGCGGCGCCGGTGGCAGCCTCGGAGACGGAGGTGGCGGCCTCGGAGACGGAGGTGGCGGCCCGCTGCCTCGCCTGCCCCACCTGGAGCAGGTGGTGGTGCTGGCGGACGACGCCCCCGCCGACTTCCGCGCCTGGAAGGACTTCCTGGCCGACGGGGAGGGCGTCGGGGAACGGGCGGTACGCCGCCGGGCGGCCGCCGTGACCGGCGAGGCGCCGTCGGACATCGTCTTCACCTCCGGCACGACGGGCCGCCCCAAGGGCGCGGTGATCACCCACGCCCAGACGCTACGGGCGTACGGGATCTGGACGGACCTGGCGGGCCTGAGCCGGGGCGACCGCTATCTGATCGTCAACCCCTTCTTCCACACCTTCGGCTACAAGGCCGGAGTGCTGGCCTGCCTGATGCGGGGCGCGACGATGATCCCGCAGCCGGTGTTCAACGTGACCACGGCACTGGCGAACATCGCCGCGGAACGGATCTCGGTGCTCCCCGGCCCGCCCACCCTCCACCAGTCCCTCCTCGACCACCCCTCCCGCACCGCGCACGACCTCTCGGCCCTCCGCCTGGTGGTGACGGGAGCGGCGGTGATCCCGCTCCGCCTGGTGGAACGCCTGCGCGGGGAACTCGGCGTCGAGACGGTTCTGACGGCGTACGGCCTGTCGGAGGCCAGCGGCTTCGTGACGATGTGCCGTCGTGGCGACGACCCCTCGCTGATCGCGGCGACATCGGGACGGGCGATCCCCGGCACGGAGGTGCGGGTGGCGAACCCGAAGGGCGAGCCCCTGCCCCCGGGCACCCCCGGGGAGATCCTGGTCCGGGGGTTCAACGTCATGCGGGGCTACTACGAGGACGCCGCCGCCACGTCGGAGGTCCTGGCCCCGGACGGCTGGCTCCGCACGGGCGACGTGGGCGTATTGGACGAGGCGGGCAATCTGAGGATCACGGACCGGCTGAAGGACATGTACATCGTGGGCGGCTTCAACGCCTACCCGGCGGAGATAGAGCAACTGCTCGCCCTCCACCCGGACGTGGCGGACGCGGCGGTGATCGGCATACCGGACGCCCGGCTGGGCGAGGTCGGCAAGGCCTATGTGGTCCGCCGCCCGGGCTCCCTGCTGACGGGCGACGACCTGATCGCCTGGTCCCGCCGCGAGATGGCGAACTACAAGGTCCCGAGGGAGGTGGAGTTCGTCCCGGAGCTACCGCGGAACGCGAGCGGGAAGGTGGTGAAGGGGGAGCTCCGGTCCTAAGTCCGACGCAGGGGCATGTCTCGACCTCGCGACCGATGAACGCGCATCGGCCGCCACCTACCCTCGGAACTCATGGACAACGACGGCACACTCGACGAGGCATACGAACGGTTGCATCGGACAGGACCGGAGTTCGAGGGCTGGTTGAGCAATCACGGCCCCATGGCGGTGGAGTCCATGGTCCGGCGCGGACACGGGCGACAGGTCCACCGGTGGCTGGACGTCTACACCCGTCGACTGGACGATCTGCCACGCGGCACCTCGCCCGTCACGGCCGACGACTGGCGTACGGCGCTGGGTGACCCGCACCGTCTCGGCGACTGGCTCGCCTTCTTCGCGCACGAGGTGACGGAACGACCCTGGCGTACGGTCCTGGAGACATGGTGGCCGCGGCTGCTGCCGGGCATCGCGGCCGGCGCCACCCACGGCGTGATCCGCACCGGCCACGCGGTCAACGCCCTGCTGGACCACGAGGACGGGCCACGCCTGGCCGAACTGGGCCAGGCCCTCGGCTACTGGGCGGCGCGCTGGCAGCCGGTCCCCCCGGCCACCCCCTCCGGAACCGCCGACGCCACGTCCGCCCTCGCCGGGGTCCCGCGCGTGCCCGACCAGAGCGCGGGCATCAACCACCGGCTCGACCAGCTCACCGCCCTGACCGACTGGCCCGCCGCGCTGGCCGCACTGCGACCGGCCACCGATGCCGAGCAGGCCCGGGACCGGCTGGCCGACCTGACGACCGCCGCCGTCCTGCGCTACCTCACGACCGCACACGGCTCGGCCGTCATGCTGGTCCACTCGGCGACCGCCCCCATGGCCGTCCTGCGCACCCTGCCCGCGCTGCCCCGCACCCAGTGGGCCAGGAGCTTCGACGCCGCGTGGGCCGCGAGCGCCGCCGTGACCGCGGCCTACACCCCCGCCGCCCCCGCACCCCGCCACAGCCTCCCCCCGGCCCCCGAGTCGGCGGAGGAGGTGTTCACCCTGGCCGTCCGCCACGGCGACGAACACGTCATCAAACTCGCGGACACCAGCCTGGAGATCCACCAACGCACGGGCGATCCGGACGCGTTGGCGACGGTACTCCGAGCGACGGAACTGATCGACGAGCTGTGAGGGGCTCGGCTGTTGCCGGCCGGGGGTGGTGATGTGGCCGTTGGGCCGCCCCGCTTCTTGGCCAGTGTCGTGCTTCCGCGGTCGGAGTAAAGGGCGCTGCGTTCCGCTGCGCTGCACTCCGCGTCGCCTGCGACGATCGGCCTCCGGCCACCCCTGGACTCGGCCTGCTCCGGCCCGGGTGAGAAGCGAGCGGGGGGCCGGGGGTGTAGGGGGGCGGGGGACTGTTGGCTGTGCAGTGCCCGGCGATGGGGGTGCGTCCGCGCCTCGCGTGCACGCCGGGTGGGCTAAGCGACTGCGGCAAGCGGCGGCGGGACGCGTCCGCCGCGTTCTCCTCACCCCACGGCACTCCCCTAGCGGGCCCTGGCGGCAGCCAGAGCGCCACGAACCTCCTGGATCATCCGCGCAGGGCGGTGGAACACGTCCTCGGCGGTGAAACGGAGGAGGCTTCACACCTCGGGGCACTGAAGGATCTGGTTGAACCGGGCGACGTCGCGCCGGTGGGACTCCCGGGTGCCGTGGTAGGCGTAGCCCTCGATCTCGACGGCCAGGCCCTCGGGGCGGAAGAGGAAGTCGAGGTAACGGCGGCGACCGTCCGGGGTGTGTACCACGGCCTGCGTCTCGGGGCGCAGACCTGCGTCGAACAGGCGCAGACGGGCGACTGTCTCCGCGGGTGAGCCTGCGCGGGGGTCGGCGAGCCGCAGCCAGTCCCGAGCGCGGGCGGCTCCGAGAAGCGGCGCTTCGAGTGCGATGAAGAGCGCAGCGAGGGTGGTGAGCGGGGCGCGGCGCACACGGCCGACGTTCCGGTAGCCGAGCGCGGACTCGACGGCCACGAGCGCGTCGTTCCTCGGCCCGCTTCGCAGAAGGTCGGTGAGGGTGCGGGGGACAGCGGTGACGCGCAGCCCGCACCGCCGCACGACGTCGGCTTCGGCGAGAGGGGTCCGGTGCACACGCACGCCCGCGACGCCCGTCCGGACGCGGAGCCCCGGGTCGGTGAACTCGAGGTCCGGCGGCTCTCCGTGCCCCGGACCCGCGCCGAGCGTCTCGACATGCCAGAGTGCGGCCGCCGAACGGTGACTCACCACGAGCTGTGGCTTGAGGAGCTGCGCAGCCGTCAACCGCACGACCAGGCCCACGTCCCGCCCCGGCGCGGCCCAGGCGCCACTGCGAACCCGCGTCCACCCCTCCGCCCTCAGCCGCCGGAAGAGGGAAACCCTGGGGACCCGGCCTCAAGGGCTCGCGAGGTGAGCAGCACGCCCCGTTCGACGAGCGCCCCCGACTCCACCCACTCCATGCCCCCATGGTGCCGAACCGCCCCCCACCGGGCTGCTCCCTGTGGACAACCCCGGAAGGCGCCACGGATTGGCAGATGCGTTCCGGGGGCGGCCGCGGGAATCTGGTGCAACACGTGCCATCGGTGGAACGGATCTGCCGATCGCCGCCTGACTTGGACACACCTCGGCCGCGGCGGCTCCCCCTCCGCGCCGCCGCGGCCGATCCCCGTGTGGGAGGAAGGTCTAGCTGGGGTCGGACGTGATGTGGACGTTGTCCGGCTTGAAGATGCCGTTGTCCTCGGCCTCGGTGATGTGGACGTTGTCCGGCTTCACCGTGCCCTCGTCCTTGCTGCCGGTGATGTGGACGTTGTCCGGGTCGACGACCGGCTCGTCTTTCGTGGTGTCGCTCATGGTGCTTCCTCCCCTTGTGATGCAACTGGCAGATGGGGGCCCGCTCGGCCGTTCCCCCGAATGGACGGCCGGGCGGGCTACCGGGTCGCCTCACCCTAGACCGTGGGCAGGACGACCTCGTCGGCGGTCCGTCTGCCCCCCGGCGCAACGGATCGACACAACGAGAATGCCGTCCGGCGATAAACGAACGATGAACGCCGCAGCGAGGCCTACGCGGCAGCGGCCGGCGCCAGCAGCGCCCGGACGGTCTCGGCCTCGGGGGAGCCCAGCGCCTCGTAGGTGGCTAGGGCTTCCTGCCAGCACACTTGGGCCCTTCCCGACTGTCCGATCCCGCTGAGAGCCCGGCCCAGCACGGTGAGGACATTGCCGCGCCGCCACTCCCCGCCGATGCCGCGCAGCACGGTCAGCGCGGCCTCGGCGTTGGTCGAGGCCTGTGCGGGGCGTTGCGCCGCCAGGTCCATCTCGGCGAGCCTGAGCAGGGTCATTCCCTCCCAGAGGCGCTGGCGGCTGTCATGGAAGACCTTCAGGGCCGCGTGCAACTGATCGTTGGCCTCCCCGTACAAACCGTTCTCGGTGAGGGCCATACCCAGTGCATAGCGACCGTTGGCGCCCTTCAGGGCGTGCCCCAGCACCTCATACGTCTCGACACCTTGCTGGGCGAGCACCACGGCACTGCGCGGCCGCCGCGTGGCGAGGTGGATACGAGAGAGGTTGCACAGGACACTCGCTTCCCCAGCCAGGTCTTCGCAGTCCCGGAAGTTCGCAAGCGCCTGCTCCAAGTGGCCTTCGGCGTCCGCGTAGCGGCTCTGGTAGAAGGCCATGGCCCCGCGAATGTTGGCTGCCCAGCACCGGGCCAGGGGGTCGGTACGGGAATCGGCGAGTTGCAGGGTCTGGCGTGCTGCGTCGTCCGCTTCGGCGAAGCGCCCGGAAAGGTGATGGGCGACGGCGAGGACGACGGAGGCGCGCCCCTCCGTCTGCCGGTCCTGGCAGGAGCGCGCGGCGTCGCGCAGGGCGATGGCTACGGCCTCGTATTCCCTGGCGTTGGCACCGGACTCCGAGAGATCGACTGCCGCCCACAGGAGGTCGATGGCGCGGATCAACGTTCCGGACGTCCCGAATTGGCGCATGCAGGCGAGCAGGCAGACCGCCTCCGCATACAACCAGTCCTGCGCCTCATGCCGGTCCACGAACGTCAGCCCCGGGTGCTCGGTCCGCTGGAGATGGTCCACCAGTCGGTCCCCGGGGCGTTCGAGCGCGTACACCCCCGCCGCCGTGGCCAGATAGAAGTCCAGCAGTCGGGACATCGCCGCGTCCCGCTCGCTCGGTGGCTGCTCGTCCCGTTCGGCGCAGGCGCGGGCGTAGAGGCGGACCAGGTCGTGATAGCGGTAGCGGCCCGGGGCCGCCGATTCCAGCAGGGAGGTGTCAACCAGGGGCTCCAGCAGGTCCTCGGCCTCCTCCAGAGAGAGGTCCAGGACCGCGGCAGCGGCGGCCAGGGAGATGTCCGGCCCGTCTGCGAGGCCCAGGAGGCGGAACGCGCGGGCCTGGGCCGGTTCCAGTTGGCCGTAGCCCAGTTCGAACGTGGCCTTCACGGCCAAGTCGCCTGCCTGGAGCTCGTCCAGTCGACGCCGTTCGTCGGCCAGCTTCGCCGCGAGCACCGAAACGGTCCACGTCCTGCGCGCGGCCAACCGTGACGCCGCAATCCGGATGGCGAGCGGCAGGAAACCGCAGGCGGCCACCACGTCAAGCGCCGCCTCCCGCTCGGAGGTCACCCGCTCCTGACCCACGATTTTGGTGAACAGCGAGAGCGCCTCGTCCGGGGACATCACGTCCAGGTCCACCGGGTGCGCGCCTGGCAGGTCCACCATGCGCACCCGTGAGGTGATGAGTGCCGCGCAGCCCTCGGTGCCCGGCAGTAGCGGCCGTACCTGAGCTGCGTCCCTCGCGTTGTCCAGCAGGACCAGAACCCGGCGGCCGTCCAGTACGGAGCGGTAGAGGGCGGCTCGTTCCTCCAGCGAGTCCGGGATCGCCGAGTCCGCCGTGCCGAGGGCGCGCAGGAAGGAGCCGAGTACCGTCTCCGGCTCCGCCGCCCTCGGGCCCGCGCCCTGGAGGTCCACGTACAGCTGGCCGTCCGGAAAGGCGCTCCGGGCCTGATGTGCCACGTGCACGGCGAGGGTGGTCTTGCCGACGCCGCCGATGCCCGCCACCGCTGACACCGCCATCACCCGGCCGTCCGCCGACGCCAGTACCTCGCCCAGCTCGGCGACGAAAGCGGATCGGCCCGTGAAGTCCGGAACTGTCGCCGGCAGTTGTGCCGGCCGTACCGGGATCGCGGCCGGTTCCGGGGCCGGTGCCGACGGTTCCGCGAGTCCCGGGTCCGCCCGCAGGATCCGCTGTTGAAGTTCCTTCAGGCCCGGGCGGGGGTCGACGCCGAGTTCGTCGGCCAGCAGGCGGCGGGTGTCCGCGTAGACCGCCAGCGCCTCCGCCTGACGGCCCGAGCGGTACAGCGCCAGCATCAGCAGTTCGCGGAGGCGTTCGCGCAGGGGGTGGGCCGCCGTGAGGGCGGTCAGTTCCGAGACCGCCTCCGCGTGGCAGCCCTGCTCCAGGTCCATGTCCAGGCGGGATTCGAGGAGTTGGAGGCGCCATTCCTCCAGGCGTGTGCGCTGGGTCTCGGCGTACGGGCCGGGGATGTTCGCCAGCGGCTCGCCGTCCCACAGGGCCAGCGCCTCGTTCAGGATCTGCCGGGCCTGGCACAGGTCCCCGGAGTTCTTGGCCTTCTCCGCCCCCGCGGCCAGCTCCTGGGCAGCGGCGAGGTCCAAGGAGCGGGCGTCCGGGAGGTGCACCGCGTATCCGCCGGACTCGCTGACCAGCACGCCGGCGGAGAGGACCTTGCGCAGCCGGGAGGCGTACGTCCGTACGGCCGCCAGCGCCCGCGGCGGCGGCTCGTCGCCCCAGAGCGCGTCGATCAGCTCGGACGCCGTCGCCGTACGTCCCTCTCGCAGCAACAGCGCGGCCAGCAGGGCCCGTTGCTGCGGTGAGCCCGTGGCCAGCAGCTCCCCTCCGCGCCAGGCGCGCACCGGTCCGAGCACGCCGAAGCGCAGCGTCACCGATTCCTCGGGACCCTGCTGCTCAGGTACTCGCGGTACACCGTCCATCGCTGCCCCCTGGCCCCCCGCCGAACGTCCTCAATCAGGAGGCCAGTTTGCCTTGTTCATGGCGGATGCGTCAGCCATGGGAGACGCCGATCACAGGCTGTGGCGCGGGGCGTCACAGGGTCCTCACACGCTCTTCTCATGACGGAAGGCGCGGATTCACGCCGGGACAGCCCTGTTTGCTGACGACCCGTCAGATCAACGCTACCGTGACCGCCATGGAGACCTCGCCGAGCAACGCCACGTTCCCGCAGATCATCTCCGTCGACGACCACACCGTGGAGCCCCCGCACGTCTGGCAGGACCGGCTCCCCGCCAAGTACCGGGACATCGGTCCGCGAATCGTTCGCGCGCCCCTGAAGGAGCTGACGTTCCTGGGCGGGAAGTTCGCCCCCGTCATGGGGGAGCCCGGTGACGAGGGGCCGCTCGGGGACTGGTGGGTGTACGAGGACCTGCGCCGGCCCCTCACCCGACTCGACACCGCCGTCGGGTACGACAGGGACGAGATCAAGCTCGAGGTCATCACCTACGAGCAGATGCGGCCGGGCTCCTACGACGTGCCCGAGCGGCTCGCCGACATGGACGTCAACCATGTCCGGTCCGCCGTCTGCTTCCCCACCTTCCCCCGCTTCTGCGGGCAGACCTTCACCGAGGCCGAGGACCATGAGCTCGGGCTGCTGTGCGTCCGGGCGTACAACGACTGGATGGTGGAGGAGTGGTGCGGCCCGCAGGCGCACGGGCGTCTGATACCCCTCACCATCGTCCCCCTCTGGGACGCCCGTCTCGCCGCCGCCGAGGTGCGCCGCAACGCCGCGCGCGGGGTGCGCGCCGTCGCCTTCTCCGAGATCCCGCCCCGCCTCGGGCTGCCGTCCGTGCACTCCGACGACTGGGACCCCCTTCTCGCCGCCTGCGACGAGACCGGCACCGTCGTCGCCATGCACATCGGCTCCAGCAGCAGGATGCCGTCCACCTCCGCCGACGCCCCGCCCGCCGTCGGCTCCACCATCACCTTCGCCAACTGCTGCTTCTCGATGGTCGACTGGCTGATGAGCGGCAAGTTCGAGCGCTTCCCGAATCTGAAGGTGATGTACGCGGAAGGGCAGATCGGCTGGATCCCGTACATCCTGGAGCGCGCCGACGTCGTCTGGGAGGAGAACCGCGCCTGGGGCGGCGTCGCCGACAAGGTCCACCGCCCGCCGTCCGAGCTGTTCGCCGAGCATGTCTACGGCTGCTTCTTCGACGACGCCTTCGGGCTGCGGAACCTGGACTCCATCGGGGTCGGGAACGTCCTCTACGAGACCGACTATCCGCACTCCGACTCCACCTGGCCGAAGTCGCGCGAGGTCGGGGAGGCCCAGATGGGGCACCTGGACGCGGACGTGGTCGACCGGATCGTACGGCGCAACGCGATCGAGCTGCTCGGGCTGACCGAGGACGGCCTGTGGCCGGGCGGCGGGCGGTGAGCGGGGGCGCCCTGCGGTACGGGATGCAGCTGCCCGTCCAGTCCCGGTCCACGATCTACGCCGAGTCCTGGGAGGCCCATGCCGGGCCCGGCGACCTCGTCGCGATCGCCCGGGCCGCCGACGCCGCCGGGTTCGACTACGTCGCATGCTGTGACCACGTCGCCGTCCCGCGCCGGCTCGCCGCCGCGATGAGCACGGTCTGGTACGACCCCGTCGCCACCCTCGCCCATCTCGCGGGCGTCACCGGGCGGGTACGGCTGCTCAGCCATGTCGCGATCGTCGGGCTGCGGCATCCGCTCGTCACGGCCAAGCAGTACGCGACCCTCGACCATCTCTCCGGCGGACGGCTCGTCCTCGGGGTGGGGGCCGGGCATGTGCGGGAGGAGTTCGAGGCGCTGGGCGTGGACTTCGGGCAGCGGGGCGCCCTGCTCGACGAGGTGATCGACGCGCTCAGGGCGGCGCTGGGGCCGGACGAGTTCCCCGTCCACCACGGGAAGGCGTACGACTTCGAGGGGCTCGGGCAGCGCCCCCGGCCGGCCCAGCCCCGCATCCCGCTGTGGGTCGGCGGCTCGTCGTCCGCCGCCGTGCGCCGGGCCGCGCTGAAGGGTGACGGCTGGCTGCCCCAGGGGGATCCGCGCGACCGGCTGCCCGGGCAGATCGCCCGGCTGCGGCGGTTCCGCGAGCAGGCGGGGCTCGACGCCCCCTTCACCGTCGGCGCCATCACCGAACCGCTGTACGTCGGCGCGCCGGGCTGGGACGTCGGGTCGCGCACGGTCAACGGGGCGCCGGAGGCCGTCGCCGACTCCCTCCGCGCCTACCGCACGATGGGCGTGCACCAGATCCAGGTGCGGTTCCGCAGCCGGAGCCGCACCGAACTCATCGACCAGATCGCCGCGTTCGGGGCCGAGGTCGCGCCCCGTCTGGGCTGAGGAGGCAGGCCGCATGGGCAAGCTGGACGGGCGCGTCGTCATCGTGACCGGGGCGGCGCGCGGGCAGGGCGAGCAGGAGGCGCGGCTGTTCGCGGCGGAGGGCGCCCGGGTCGTCCTCGCGGATGTGCTCGACGACCAGGGGGAGGCCGTCGCCAAGGAGCTGGGACAGTCGTACGTCCGTCTCGACGTGGGGCGGGAGGACGACTGGACCGCCGCCGTGGCGCATGCGAAGGAGGCCTACGGGCGCGTCGACGGGCTGGTCAACAACGCCGGGATCCTGCGCTTCAACGCGCTGGTCGACACGCCGCTGGACGAGTTCATGCGGGTCGTCCAGGTCAACCAGGTCGGCTGCTTCCTCGGCATCAGGGCGGTGGCGCCCGAGATCGCGGCCGCCGGGGGCGGCACCATCGTCAACACCGCCTCGTACACCGCGCTGACGGGGATGGCGGCCGTCGGCACCTACACGGCGACCAAGCACGCCGTCCTCGGCCTCACCCGCGTCGCCGCGATCGAGCTGGCGCCGGAGGGGATCCGGGTCAACGCCGTGTGCCCCGGCGCCGTCGACACCCCGATGGCCAATCCGGCCCAACTGGACCCGCACGCGGACGCGGGGGAGATGTCCCGGGCCCTCGACGAGGTGTACGGCAGGCTCGTGCCGCTCGGCCGGATCGGCAGGCCGGAGGAGGTGGCGAGGCTCGCCCTCTTCCTGACCTCGGACGACTCCTCGTACATCACCGGACAGCCGTTCGTGATCGACGGCGGCTGGCTGGCCGGGGTCTCCATTCTCTGACGGTTGGTCAGCTATTGACGCTCCCGGCGACCGGTGTCAGAGTCGGCCGCAGATAAAACTGACGGTTAGTCAGATAGGGCCGTGCGTGGGGCACTCCCGTCGGCGGCACACTCTCGTGGGGACGGTGAAACTCCGTGGAATTCGGGCTCTTTGTACAGGGATACGTGGGAAAGCGGGCCGGGACCGACCCGCTCGCGGAGCACAAGGCGCTGATGGAGGAGACCGAGTACGTCATCCAGGCGGACGTGTCCGGCTTCAAGTACGCCTGGGCCTCCGAGCACCACTTCCTGGAGGAGTACTCGCACCTCTCCGCCAACGACGTCTTCCTCGGCTATCTCGCCCACGCCACCGAGCGCATCCACCTCGGCTCCGGGATCTTCAACCCCCTCGCCCAGGTGAACCACCCGGTGAAGGTCGCCGAGAAGGTCGCCATGCTCGACCACCTCACCGAGGGCCGCTTCGAGTTCGGCAGCGGCCGGGGCGCGGGCTCCCACGAGATCCTCGGCTTCCTCCCCGGCATCACCGACATGAACCACACCAAGGAGATCTGGGAGGAGACCATCGCCGAGTTCCCCAAGATGTGGCTCCAGGACGAGTACGCCGGCTTCCGGGGCAAGCACTGGCAGCTCCCGCCGCGCAAGGTGCTCCCCAAGCCGTACGGGAAGTCGCACCCCGCGATGTGGTACGCGGCCGGGTCCCCGCCCTCGTACGCCATGGCCGCCCGCAAGGGCCTCGGGGTGCTCGGGTTCAGTGTGCAGAAGGTCTCCGACATGGAGTGGGTGCTGGAGCAGTACAAGACGGCGGTCGTGGACGCCGAGCCCGTCGGGGACTTCGTCAACGACAACGTGATGGTGACGACCACCGCGGTGTGCGCGCCCACGCACGAGGAGGCGGTCCGGATCGCGGCGGCCGGGCAGCTGCACTATCTGCCCTCCCTCGTCTTCCGCTACCACGACACCTTCCCCCGCCCGGAGGGCTTCCCGGTCTGGCCGGAGACGCTGCCCGAGTACACCGAGGAGTTCATCGAACTCCTCGTCGAGGAGGAGCTGCTCATCTGCGGCGACCCGGACGAGGTCCTCACCCAGTGCAAGCGGTGGGAGCAGGCCGGGGCCGACCAGCTCAGCTTCGGGCTGCCGGTCGGGATCCCGAAGGAGGAGACGCTCCAGACGATCCGGCTGATCGGCGAGCACGTCATCCCGAAGATCGACACGGACCCGGTGCACCGCACGACCCGGTTCCGTCAGGCCGTCTGAGGGGGTGCCCCGCATGCTCGACCACGTCATCAGGGGCGCGACCGTCGTGGACGGGACCGGCGCGCCCGGCTACAGCGCCGACGTCGGGATACGGGACGGCCGTATCGCCGCCGTAGGGCGGATCACCGAGGCGGCCCGGGGCAGTGAGGACGCCACCGGCCTGGTGCTCGCCCCCGGCTTCGTCGACCCGCACACCCACTACGACGCCCAGCTCTTCTGGGACCCGTACGCGACCCCCTCCCTGAACCACGGCGTCACCACGGTCGCCGCCGGCAACTGCGGCTTCACCCTCGCCCCGCTCAACCCCGCGCGGCCCGCCGACGCCGACTACACCCGCCGGATGATGTCCAAGGTGGAGGGGATGTCCCTGGTCGCCCTGGAGGAGGGGGCGCCCTGGAACTGGCACGGGTTCGGGGAGTACCTCGACGCCCTCGAAGGCAGGATCGCCGTCAATGCGGGCTTCATGGCGGGGCACTGCGCGCTGCGCCGCCATGTGATGGGCCGGGACGCGGTCGGCGGACAGCCCACCCCCGAGCAACTGGACGCCATGGTCCGGCTGTTCCACGAGGCCATGGACGCGGGGGCCTGGGGCCTGTCCACCACCCAGTCGTCCACGCACTTCGACGGCGACGGCGCCCCCGTCGCCTCCCGCCACGCCCGTCCGGCCGAGCTGCTGGCCCTGTCCCGGGCCGTGGGCGAGCACGAGGGCACCCAGATCGAGGCGATCGTGGCAGGCTGCCTCGACCGGTTCAGCGACGCCGAGATCGACCTGCTGGTGGAGATGAGCGCGACGGCGGGACGGCCCCTGAACTGGAACGTGCTCACGATCGACGCCGCCGTCCCCGAGCGGGTGCCGCGTCAGTTGCTCGCGAGCGAGCGCGCCCGGAAAGCGGGCGGCCGGGTGGTCGCCCTCACCATGCCGATCCTCACCCCGATGAACATGTCGCTCGGCACCTTCTGCGCCCTCAACCTGATCCCCGGCTGGGGTCCGGTGCTGAGCCTTCCGGTGCCCGAGCGGATCGCGAGGCTCCGGGACCCGCAGGTCCGGGCCGAGCTGCTGCGGCGGGCCGGCTCCAAGGAGGCGGGCGTCTTCCGGCGCCTCGCCGACTTCGGACGGTACGTCATCGGGGACACCTACAGCCCGCGCAACGAGGGCCTGACCGGGCGGGTGGTGCGGGACATCGCGGCCGAGCGCGGCCAGGACACCTTCACCTGCCTGGTCGAGATCTGTGCCGACGACGACCTGCGCACGGTCCTGTGGCCCATGCCCACCGACAACGACCCGGACTCCTGGGCGCTGCGCGCCGAGACCTGGCGCCACCAGGACGTCCTGCTCGGCGGCTCCGACGCGGGGGCCCATCTGGACCGGATGTGCGGGGCGCCGTACACCACCCGGTTCCTCGGGGACTGTCTGCGCGGCCGGCGGCTGGTGCCGCTGGAGCGGGCCGTGAGGATGCTGACCGACGATCCCGCGCAGCTGTTCGGGCTGCGGGAGCGGGGCCGGGTGCGGGCGGGCTTCCACGCGGACCTGGTCCTGTTCGACCCGGAGCGCGTCGACGCCGGTCACGCCACCCTGGTGCACGACCTGCCGGGGGAGAGCCCGCGTCTGGACTCCCGGGCGATCGGGGTGAACGCGGTCTGGGTCAACGGCGTCGAGGCGATCCGGGACGACGTGGTGACCGGGGCCGTGCCGGGCCGGGTGCTGCGCTCCGGACGGGACACCAGGACGGTGAGCACCACGTGACCGAGCGGCAGCGGCTGTTCATCGGCGGCGCCTGGGTCGAACCCGAGGACGGGCACCACCCGGTCGTCGACCCGGCGACCGAGGGGATCGCCGGCTGGGCTCCGGAGGCCTCGCGGGACCAGGTGCACGCGGCCTGCGCGGCGGCCCGCGAGGCGTTCGGGCCCTGGTCGCGGACGGCGCCGGAGGAGCGGGCGGCGGTGCTGGCGCGGGCGGCGGAGGTGATACGGCGCAACCTCGTGCCGTACGCGGAGCTGGCGCAGGCCGAGAGCGGCGCCACGACCCGTACCGCGCGCGGGATGCAGGTGGGTGTCGCGGCAGCCCGGTTCCGGCGGTACGCGCGCGTGGAGCCCGTGGAGCAGCCGCTGCCGCCGCAGATCAACGAGGCGGGCCCGTTCGGTCCGGCGGCGGTCGTCGGCGCGGTCGCGGAGCGCCGCCCGGTCGGCGTGGTCACCTGCATCACCTCGTACAACAACCCGTGGGCGAACCCGGCGGGCAAGGTCGCGCCCGCCCTGGCCATGGGCAACACGGTGGTGGTCAAGCCGGCTCCGCAGGATCCGCTGTCCGTGTACCGCATGGCCGAGGCCCTCCAGGAGGCGGGCGCGCCGCCGGGTGTCGTGAACGTGGTGAGCGGTTCACGGCCGGAGGTCGGCGAGGCGGCCGTCGACTGCCCTGAGGTGGACATGGTGAGCTTCACCGGGTCCACGGCCGTGGGGCAGCGGATCGCCGAGGTGTGCGGCCGGTCCATGAAGCGGCAGCTGATGGAGCTGGGCGGCAAGGGCGCGGCGCTGGTCTTCGACGACGCGGACCTGGACGCGGCGGTGGCCGGGATCGGGACGACGTTCTCCTTCTACAGCGGCCAGATCTGCACGGCACCCACCCGGGTGATCGCCCAGCGGGGCGTCCACGACCGGCTGGTGTCCGAACTGGCCGCCCACGCCCGGCGGCTGACGGTCGGGGATCCGCGCGCGCCGGGCACGGTGGTGGGTCCGGTGATCTCGGCGGCGCACCGGGACCGCGTGGAGGCGTATGTGGAGTCGGGCCGCAAGGACGGCGCGCGGCTGGTCGTCGGGGGCGAACGCCCGCCGTACGACCGGGGCTTCTATGTGGCGCCCACGCTCCTCTCGGACTGCACGCCCGACATGCGGGTGGTCCGGGAGGAGATCTTCGGCCCGGTGGTCGTGGTGATGCCGTTCGAGGACGAGGAGGAGGGCATCGCCCTGGCCGACGCCACCGACTACGGCCTCATCGACTACGTCTGGTCCCGGGACGTGGCCCGTGCGTTCCGGGTCGCCCGCCGGCTGCGGGCCGGCCAGGTGGGCGTCAACACCGTCGGCCGCAACATGGAGGCCCCGTTCGGCGGCTTCAAGAGGAGCGGGGTGGGCCGGGACGTCGGCGCGTACGCCCTGCACGCGTACAGCGAGCTGCAGGCGATCGTGTGGCCGGGGTGAGCGGACCGGCCGGGGACCGCCTCAGGCGTCCAGGTCCACCCGGACCGTGAGCAGTTGCGTGCCGAGCGCCTGTACCGCCGTGCTGTTGAGGCGGGGCAGCGTCCGCAGCCGGGCCCGGGCGTCGTCGTCGGGGAGCGGATGGGCCGTGCCCGGGTACCAGCGTCCCCCGATGCGGACCCGCACCCGGGGATCGGCCTGGATGTTGCGGATGTACTGGGACTTCTCGCCGTGCTCGGACACCAGCCAGAAGGAGTCGCCGATGCGGCGCCCGCCGAGGGGTGTCCGGCGCGGCAGGCCCGAGACGCGGCCCGTGGTCTCCAGGAGCGTCTGGAGCGGCATACGGCGCTGTACCGGATTGACGACATGGCGCTGGAGCGCCGTGACCGCGCGGTATTTGAGGTCGGTGAAGCCCGGCATGGTCGTGTGTTCCCCCTGACGACGTGAAGAGCGAGACCCTCCGCGCAGTCTGGCAGACGGCTCAGCCGGGCGCGCGGAAAAGACCGCGCGCCCCGAGAGGAGGACCGCCGCGCCCCCGGTGGCCGGCCGGTGGCCCAGGGCGCTACGACCGGCCCAGGAAGATCGGGTTCGTGAACGCGGCCAGGACCCCCGGCACCGGACCCGCCGCCGCCTCGTGCCGCAGCTCCGCCCGGACATAGGCCGCGTACGACGGGGTCGTGTGCCACTCCACCGTGCCCGACCCCGACACCGGCAGCGGATCGCTCGTGAACAGCGTGCCCTGGTCGGTGACGAAGCGGACCGTGCAGCGGGGCGCGCCCTGCGCCGCCAGCCGGACCGTGACCGGGGTGTCGCGGTCCACCCGCAGCCGCTCGCCGATCCCCGCGTGCTCGCCGTGGCCGCCCGAGACGCCGAAGGTCAGCGAGACGTTCTTCGACTCGGCGACGTACGAGCGGCCCGCGCGGATCCCCTCCTGGACGGCCTCCCTGGTCAGGTCGTCCGCGAGGACCACCGTCTGCGGGGTGCCGATCGCGTCGGGGTCGCGGTGCGCGTCGCTGTTGCCCATCGCCGGGAGCCAGTGGCCGTGTCCCTCCCGGACCGACGCCACCAGCGTGTTGTCCCACTCCGCCAGCGTCGCCTCGTCGTCCGGGGTGAACGGGCCGTTCCACACCTCCACCGCGTCCGCCTCGGCGAAGCCGAACTTCCAGCCGCAGCCGACACAGGTGGCGTGCGGATGGGCGGGCACGACCAGTCCGCCCGCCCGGTGGATCTCCCGGGCGAACCGGGCCCAGCGGTTGTCACGCGCCCGGTAGCGCCAGTCGACGAAGGTGCCCGGGTCGGTGCCCAGCGCGAGCACATGGCCGTTCCGGGTCGTCACCTCCTCGCCCAGCATGATCAGCAGGTCGTCGCCCGCCTGGTCGGCCCAGTGGGCGTGCGAGGAGTTCGTGTTGTGTTCGGAGGTGTTGATGAAGTCCAGGCCCGCCGCCCGGGCCAGCGCCGCGATCTCGGCGGGCGTGCGGCGGCCGTCGGAGTACCAGGAGTGCATATGGCAGTCGCCGCGGTACCAGGCGCGGCCCCGCCCCTTGGCCCGGGACGGCGGGTACACCGGCGTCGGGGTGACGCCCTGCTCGCCGTAGGTGAGGGTGATGGTGATCTCGTAGGCCAGACCCTGCGGGGCCACCGTGTAGGGGCCTAGCGCGATGTGCCAGGTGCCGGGGTGCACCGGGCCGGGCAGATAGCCGGGGGTCGCGTCGTCCGCGCGGACGAAGAACTCGGAGCGCGCGCCGCCGGACCAGCCGCGGAAGCCCGTGCCGCCCAGCTCGGTGCCGCGCTCGTCGAAGAGGCCGATGTCGAGGGCGTTGCCCTGGGTGCCGGCCGGGACGGACGGCTTTTCGTAGGTGTAGGCGACCTTGATCTCCCGGACGCCCGCGGGGACGTCGACGGGGAGGTAGACGAAGTCGGGGGAGCCGGGCGGCAGGGTGCCGCGCACCGTCCTCGTCTCCTGGTTGTCGGCCGCCTCGGCCGCGGGACCGTCGGAGAAGCTCACGGTTCCCAACGTAAGGGCGACGGCCGCGCTCGTCACGAACAGTGCGCGTCTGCCGATGCCGTGGTCGTCCTCGCACATGCAGCTGCTCCCAACGTGTCGGATGACAGGGGGTGGGCAGGGGTCGCACCTGACACTGTCTCCTTCGGCCGTGAACTCCGGCGCACAGGAAGCCGATCGCCCGCCGCGTGTCGGCGGAACATCCGGTGCCCGTGCGAGCGCTGACACCCGTGGTGTCCGGCCGCCCTACCGTTGCCCGTCCGCCCCGCTGGGCTGATCACGGCAAACGTATGCTCGGAGGATGACGACTTCCGCGACCTCCGGAACCGGCCCCACCGAGAACTCCCTGCGTCGCGCCCTCAAACGTGCCCGAGAGGGTGTCGCACTCGACGTCACCGAGGCCGCGGTGCTGCTCCAGGCACGCGGCGCCGACCTGGACGACCTCGCCGCGTCCGCCGCCCGGGTGCGGGACGCGGGCCTCGCGGCCGCGGGCCGGCCGGGTGTCATCACCTACTCGAAGAGCGTCTTCGTCCCGCTGACCCGACTGTGCCGGGACAAGTGCCACTACTGCACCTTCGTCACGGTCCCCGGCAGGCTGCGCCGGGCCGGGCACGGGATGTTCATGTCTCCGGACGAGGTCCTCGACATCGCCCGCAAGGGCGCGGCCCTGGGCTGCAAGGAGGCCCTGATCACCCTGGGCGACAAGCCGGAGGACCGCTGGCCCGAGGCCCGCGAGTGGCTGGACGCGCACGGCTACGACGACACGATCGCCTATGTACGGGCCATCTCGATCCGGATCCTGGAGGAGACGGGCCTGCTGCCCCACCTCAACCCGGGCGTCATGTCGTGGACGGACTTCCAGCGGCTGAAGCCGGTGGCGCCGTCGATGGGGATGATGCTGGAGACGACGGCCCGGCGGCTGTGGTCCGAGCCGGGCGGACCCCACTACGGCTCCCCGGACAAGGAACCCGCGGTGCGGCTTCGGGTCCTTCAGGACGCGGGCCGCTCCTCGGTGCCCTTCACCTCCGGGCTCCTGATCGGGATCGGCGAGACCTACGAGGAGCGCGCCGAGTCGCTGTTCGCGCTGCGGAAGGTGGCGCGGGCGTACCACGGCGTGCAGGAGCTGATCATCCAGAACTTCCGCGCCAAGCCGGACACGGCGATGCGCGGAATGCCGGACGCGGAACTCGACGAACTGGTCGCCACGGTGGCGGTGGCCCGGCACATCATGGGCCCGAGTGCCTGCCTGCAGGCGCCGCCGAACCTGGTGGACGGCGAGTACGAGCGGCTCATCGGCGCCGGCATCGACGACTGGGGCGGGGTGTCCCCGCTGACCATCGACCATGTGAACCCGGAGCGGCCGTGGCCGCAGATCGAGCAGCTGCGGGAGCGTTCCGCGGCGGCCGGCTTCGAGCTGCGTGAACGCCTCTGTGTCTACCCGGAGTTCGTGCGGCGCGGGGAACCCTGGCTGGACCCGCGGCTGCGGCCGCACGTGGACGCCCTCGCCGACCCCGAGACGGGACTGGCCCGGGCGGACGCGGTGGTCGAGGGGCATCCGTGGCAGGAACCGGAGGAGGTGTTCACCTCCGCCGGGCGCACCGATCTGCACCGCACGATCGACACCGACGGCCGTACGGGCGACCGCCGGGACGACTTCGACGAGGTCTACGGCGACTGGGAGGCGCTGCGGGAGGCGGCCGCGCCGGGCATGGCGCCCGAGCGCATCGACGCGGACGTACGGGCGGCCCTGCGCACGGCGGCCGACGACCCCACGCGGCTGACGGACGCCGAGGCGCTGGCCCTGCTGCACGCGGACGGTCCCGCCCTCGACGCGCTGTGCCGGATCGCGGACGACGTACGCACGTCGGCAGTGGGTGACGACGTCACCTACATCGTCACCCGGAACATCAACTTCACCAACGTCTGCTACACCGGGTGCCGCTTCTGCGCGTTCGCCCAGCGCCGCACGGACGCCGACGCCTACACGCTGTCACTGGAGCAGGTCGCCGACCGGGCCCAGCAGGCGTGGGAGGTGGGCGCGGTGGAGGTGTGCATGCAGGGAGGCATCCATCCCGACCTGCCCGGAACGGCGTACTTCGACATCGTCAAGGCGGTGAAGTCCCGGGTCCCCGGCATGCATGTGCACGCCTTCTCCCCGATGGAGGTGGTGAACGGCGCCACCCGCACCGGACTGTCGATCCGCGAGTGGCTGACGGCGGCGAAGGAGGCGGGCCTCGACACGATCCCCGGCACGGCGGCGGAGATCCTGGACGACGAGGTCCGCTGGGTGCTCACCAAGGGCAAGCTGCCGACGGCGACCTGGATCGAGGTCGTCTCGACCGCCCATGAGCTGGGCATCCGGTCCTCCTCGACGATGATGTACGGCCATGTGGACCAGCCCCGCCACTGGCTCGGCCACTTCCGCACCCTCTCCCGCATCCAGCAGCAGACGGGCGGCTTCACGGAGTTCGTCACCCTCCCCTTCATCCACACCAACGCCCCCGTCTATCTGGCGGGCATCGCGCGCCCCGGCCCGACCCTGCGGGACAACCGCGCGGTGACGGCGATGGCGAGGCTGCTGCTCCATCCCCATATCCCCAACATCCAGACCAGCTGGGTGAAACTGGGGGCGGAGGGCGCGGCGGAGATGCTCCGCTCCGGCGCCAACGACCTGGGCGGCACGCTGATGGAGGAGACCATCTCCCGCATGGCGGGCTCCTCGTACGGCTCGTACAAGTCGGTCAGGGAGCTGGTCGCGGTGGCCGAGGCGGCGGGCCGCCCGGCGAAGCCCCGTACGACGCTCTACGGCGAGGTCCCGGAGGAGCGCCGGCGCGCGGCGGCGGCGTCGGACGGGCATCTGCCGGAACTGCTGCCGGTGCTGGACTGAGGGCGAGGCCGGCCCGGTCACCTCACCGTGCTCCTGTCGGGCAGCCGACGGGGGAGGCGTACGGTGGGGTCCGGGCCGGCGGGGATCCGTGGTTTCGTCGGTGCGGGTCCCGGCGGGGTCAGCTGTCCTCAGCGGCTGCTCCCGGCAGGTTGGTCACCAGGAGGACCACCCCGGTCAGGACGATGATGCGGGTGGCCGCGTCCAGACCGTTCCATGTCTTGGACTGCCACATCGCGAACCACTCCCCGCCTATCGCGATGAAGCCCGCGCCGAACAGCAGCAGAAGCATCGACAGGCCGACGGTGGACAGCCGACGGGCGCTCGGGTGGCGCCGGGCCCACAGCCAGGTCGCGGCGATCAGGAGCAGCGCCGCCGCCGTCTCCCAGACGATGATCGCGACGTAGGCGGAGTCCTGCAGGGCGTGCGAGGTGATCGCGTGCCACATCAGATCGTCGTCCTTGAACGTGGTGTCCATGGCTAGAACATGGCGGACGAACTGCTGGTTGGTCCCGAAGTCGGTGATGTTCCCGAACGCGACGAGTGCGATGTAGAGGGCGACGGTGCCGACGAGGGAGGTGGCGGCGACACGAAGTGCGGGCAGGGGACGGGAGGTTCTGGTTTCGGCCATGGTCCCACTATGGAGAGGGCTTCCGGCCGCTCCTAGATCATTTTCGGGCGCACACCGAAGTGTGGTGTGCATGACGGCCAGGCGCTCCCGACCGATCGTCTCCGTTCGATTACAGTGCTGCGCGTCGGACGTACGGGCGGTGCCAAGAGGAGGCCTGGGGTGGGTGCGACATCCGGTGCCGTCTGGGGTCGCACCGAGCAGCAGGACTTCCGCAGCCGTGTGCGCGGCACGCTGCTCGGCGCGGCCGTCGGCGACGCGCTGGGCGCTCCGGTCGACGGGCTGTCCCTGGAGCAGATCCGGGAGGCGCACGGGCCCGAGGGGCTCGCCGACCTCACCTCCGGACCCGGCGGGCGCGGCGCGATCAGCCGGCACACCCAGCTCACCCTGTTCTCCTTCGACGGGCTCGTCCGCGCCCAGGTCCGCCGGGACACGGGCGCCTGGCATCCGCCGACCGATCTGCACCGGGCGTACCTGCGCTGGGCGGTCACCCAGCACGACTGGGGGCCCGACGAGCGCCGCACGGAGGACGGCTGGCTGGCCCGCGAGGAGTGGCTGTACGCCCGCCGCTCCCCGTCCCGGGCCTGTCTGCTCGGACTCGGCGACGGCACCATGGGCACGCTGGACGCGCCCAAGAACCCCGGCGAGCCGGGCCCCGACGCGGCGGCCCGCTCCGCGCCCTTCGGGCTGCTCGTCGGCTGGGAGCCGCAGCTGGTGCTGCAACTGGCGATCGAGTGTGCGGCACAGACCCACGGGCATCCGACCGCGTACTTCGCCGCGGGCGCGTACGCCGTGATCGTGCACGCGCTGGCCCGCGGGGAGATCCTGGACTCGGCCGTACAGCGCGCACTCGCGCTGCTGGCCCCGCGGCCGGGACACCAGCCGGTCGGGGACGCACTGCAGCGCGCCCTGGGCGCCGTGCGGCAGGGCATGCCCACGCCCGCCCGGATCGAGGAGCTGGCCGGCGCCGGTACGGCGGACGGGGCGCTCGCGGTCGCCGTGTACTGCGCGCTCGTGGGGGAGGACGTACGGCACGCGTTGTGCCTCGCGGTGAACCACGGCGGGCCCTCGGCGGCCACGGGGGCGCTGACGGGCGGACTGCTCGGGGCGCTGCACGGCGAGACGGCCCTCCCGCCGGCCTGGCTGGCCGAACTGGAGGGCCGTCCCACGATGCTGGTGCTGGCGGACGACTTCGCCATGGAGATGACGCAGAGTCCCGCGCTGCACGGGCCGGGCGGATCGTCCCCGGGGTGGCTCGTGCGGTATCCGCGGGCGTAGAGGCCGTACCCGAGGGCTCCGGGTGCGGCCCGGGGCCTCGGCTACACGCCCGAAGGGCTCGTCGTGGTGCCGGTCGGGTCCGTCGTACCGGGCGTGCCCGGGGCCGGGACGGTGACCGCCGTGCCGTCGTCGTCCGTGTTCAGCGTCTCGATGACCGCGTCCCGCTCCGGGGTGTCCTCCGGCTTGATCAGGCCGATCACGATGTACAGCACCAGCGAGATCACCATGGGCAGCGCCACCTGGTACTCCAGCTTCACGTCCGAGCGCTGGGAGAAGTCCAGGTGGTAGTTGACGAAGAAGAACGCCAGCAGACCGGCCCCCCAGCTGACGAGCGCCGCCGTCGGGCCCGAGCGGCGGAACGGGCGCAGCAGACCGAGGATGAACGGGATCGCGATCGGACCCATCAGGCCGGCCACCCACTTGATGACCACCGTGATGATGTCCTTGAAGGTGGGGGAGTTGACCTGGGTCGCCACCGCCATCGACAGGCCGAGGAAGGCGACCGTGGTGACCCGGCCCGCGATCAGACCGGCCCGGGCGTTCCACGTCCGGGCCGCCCTCGAGAACACCGGCACCACGTCGCGGGTGAACACGGCCGCGATCGCGTTCGCGTCGGAGGAGCACATGGCCATCGTGTGCGAGAAGAAGCCGACGACCACCAGACCCAGCAGCCCGTGCGGCAGCAGCTGTTCGGACATCAGGCCGTACGCGTCCGTGCCGTCCGGCTTCTTCGCCGTGACCAGGAGCGGGGACAGCCACATCGGGATGAAGAGGATGACCGGCCAGACGAACCACAGGCCCGCCGACAGCAGGGCGGACCGCGTCGCCTGCCGGGGGCTGCCCGTGGCCATGTAGCGCTGGGCCTGGTTCCACATGCCGCCGTTGTACTCGAAGAGCTTGATGAACAGATACGCGATGAAGAAGACCGTCATGTACGGGCCCGCGAAACCGTGCTCGTGACCGGCCAGCTTCGGCGAGTCCAGCGCCTTGGACAGACCGCCCTGGCCGGAGATCTTGTGCAGCGCGATGATCAGCATGGCAAGGCCCGCGAGCAACTGGATGATGAACTGACCCAGTTCGGTCAGCGCGTCCGCCCACAGGCCGCCGATCGTGCAGTACACGGCCGTGATGCCACCGGTGATGAGGATGCCCTGGGTGAGGGTGACCCCGGTGAAGACGCTGAGCAGGGTCGCGATCGCCGCCCATTTCGCGCCCACGTCGACGATCTTCAGCAGGATCCCGGACCAGGCCAGGGCCTGCTGGGTGGACACGTTGTAGCGGTCCTTCAGATACTCCAGCGGCGAGGCCACGTGCAGCCGTGAACGCAGCCGGTTCAGCCGTGGCGCGAACAGCTTCGCGCCGATCAGCACGCCGATGGCGATGGGCAGCGCCCAGGTGACGTAGGACGTGACGCCGTAGGTGTAGGCGATGCCGGCGTAGCCCGTGAACATCACCGCGCTGTAGCCCGACATGTGGTGCGAGATGCCCGACAGCCACCAGGGCATCCTGCCGCCCGCGGTGAAGAAGTCGCTGACGTTGTCGACGCGTTTGTGGGACCAGACACCGATCGCGGTCATCACGCCGAAGTACGCGATCAGGACGGCCCAGTCGAGACCGTTCATGTGCCCCCTCCAGGGGTCCGCCTTGTGAACCTGCACTTACCGGACGGCACTTCGCCAGTACGCACACACGGGCGGCGCCCCCGTGCGGGAGCGGGGACTTCGGGGATTGAACCGCCGGTCAGACGGATGGTCAAGACTTTTCTCGGTCACGGATATGAACGGAAGTCAGTAAGTCGAACGATTTTACGTTCTCTTGACCTGTTCGCCGGTTGTCGCGCGCGTGACGCGGACCACACCATGAGCGGGCACTTCGTCAGTCGACAGACACCCGATGGACCGGGTGGATCGGATGGATCAGGCGCGACGGACAGGGCGCACGGGATGCGGGTCCCGTACGGCCCGGAAGGGAGGCGCGAGGCATTCGACGGCGTCACGCCGAGGCGAGGAACTGCCGATGTGACGGGTCGGGGGTCGTCAGCGCATCAGTTCGCCTGCGTTCACGAGCAGGGACTGACCCGTGATCGCCCGTGCCCGGTCGGAGGCCAGGAAGACGACCGCGTCCGCCACGTCGCCATCGGTGGCCGGCTCCGGCAGCGCCATCCGGTCCGTCAGGCGCCGGATCACCTCCCCCTCCGGTACGCCCTCGGTGTGGGCGGTGAACCGGACGTAGGCCTGGACGGGCGGGCCCCACATCCAGCCGGGCAGCACGGTGTTGACCCGGATCCGCGAGGGGCCGAGCTCTCGGGCGAGCGAGTACATGGCGCTGGTGAGCGCCCCCTTCGACGCCGCGTAGGCCGCCTGCCGCACCTGGGACGGCGCGGCCACCGAGGACTGGGTGCCGATGAGGACCACCGAGCCGCCGCCCTCCTTGAGCCCCGGCAGGCAGGCCCGTGTCATCCGCAGGGTGCCCATCAGGTTCACGTCGATGACCGCGTGCCAGGTGGCGAAATCCGCGTCCTGGAGGCCGCCGAAGTGGCTGTCCCACGCGGCGACATGGACCACCGCGTCGATCCCCCCGAACCGTTCCAGCGCCAGCGCCGCGAGCGCCTCGCACTGCGCCTCGTCGGTGATGTCCGTCGCCCGGTAGGCCGTGTGCGTGCCCTCCGGATCGAGGGTCGCGGCGGACTTGGCGAGGTTCTCCTCCGTACGGGCGCCGAGCACCGCGTTGCCGCCGTCCCGCACCACGGCCGCCGCGACCTGGTGACCGAGCCCGGCGCCGACCCCCGACACCACGACCGTCTTGCTCCGGAGCAGTGACATCGGTCCTCCCGGATATGGCGGATTTCCTGACGGACCGTCAGAGTAGGTGGCTCCGGCGGAGGAGGGAAGGGAAAGGGGAACGGCGATGGGTGAGGACACGCGCAGCGCGGTGTACGCGGAACTGGCCGCCGTGGGGCCCTACGGCGTCCGCCCGGGCCATGCCCTGATCACCATGGTGGAACCGCACCCGGGGCACGAGTACGCGTACAACCGCTGGTACGAGGACGACCACTACTACGCCGGCGCCATGGCCATGCCGTGGATGTTCGCGGGCCGCCGCTGGGTCGCCACCCGGGATCTGCAACTCCTGCGCTACCCGGCGAAGTCGGCGGTGGCGCAGCCGGTCACGGCGGGCTGCTATCTCTCCACGTACTGGATCACGGACGGCCGCTACGACGACCACATGCGCTGGACGGTCGCCATCAACAAGCGCCTCAACCGCGACGCCCGCGTCTACCGGGACCGCACCCATGTCTTCACGGCCTTCCAGGACCACGAGACCACGGTGTACCGGGACGGCGCGGCGGGCCCCCGGGACGTGCACGCGCTGGACCACCCGTACGCGGGCCTGGTCCTGGAGGTCGTCGACGCGGAAGGGCCGGAGCAGCGGGCCGAACTGCTCAAGTGGCTCCGTGCCCGCCATCTCCCCAACCGCCTCACGGGCTCCCCCGCCGCCATGGTCACGGTCTTCCGCCCGACCCCGCTGCCCGGCGACCGGATGACGTATGTGAAACAGGTGGAGGGGGTGGACACCCGCCTCACCCTGCTGTGGTTCCTGGAGACGGATCCGAGGCGGTGCTGGGAGCCACACTTCACGACCCTGGGCACCGCGGTGACGGAAACGGGCCTGGGGAGGGTGGAACTGGTGGCGCCGTTTCTTCCCACGCTGCCGGGGACGGATCGGTATGTGAGCGACCTCCGCTGAGGCCTGCGGCGTCCCGGCTCACTCACCCCACGAGACGGACGTGCCCCCTCGGCCGGGACGGCGGGCCAGTCGAGAGGGCTCTGTCGCTGCTGCCTGCTATGGAATTGTGGCGGTCGGTGCTACTTGATCGACGTCACGAAGGCGTTCCAGGCGTCGGCCGGGAAAGCCAGGACGGGCCCCTCGGGAACCTTGGAGTCGCGCACGGCGAGCGCCGCCACGATGGGAGATTTGACCTCGACGCAGGCGCCGTTGCCCGTCGAATACGACGACTTGGTCCACGTTTCCGTGGCCCCCTGAAGAACGGCCATGTTCACTCCGTAGCGAGTTGCTGAGTTGCTGAGTTGCAGTGGTGCTGTCATCGGGTCGCGTGCTCTGTCGGTGCGCGCGACCCGAATCACGCCAACTTGTTTGGCTGATGGCGTGATCGAAGCTACTCGGCAACATCTCTGCCCGGAGCGGCCATTCACTCGACCGGATGGCATATTCCAGTGGGGCCTTCCGCTTGAAGGTTTCACTGGTGTAAAGTCCGCCGCCCGCTCGTACGGAGGCCCGGGACGGGCTCTCACGTGGAATCCGCGTACCTCTTGGCCACATCCGCGATGAACTGGCGGGACTTTTCCACACTGAGCGCCTGCGCCCGCAGATGCTCGTACATCACGGCGTACTTCTGCACGTCGTTGGCCTTTTCCAGATACAGGTCACTGGTGACGCCCTCCAGGTACACGACGCTGGAGTCGGCCGCGTCGGAGAACTCCAGGATCGCGTACTGCCCGTTCAGGCCGGGATGCGCGCCGGCCTCGAACGGCAGCACCTGAACGGTCACATGCGGAAGGTGGGACAGCTCGCCGAGGTGCTCCAACTGCTCCCGCATCACATGGTTGTTGCCGACGACCCGGCGCAGCGAGGCCTCGTCCAGCACGACCCACAGACGCAGCGGGTTGTTCTCGGCGGCGATGCGGTCCTGGCGTCGCATCCGCACCTGTACCCGCTTCTCGATGTCCGTGGCCGACGTCTCCGGCAGCGCGCCCTGGATGAGCGCCTCGGCGTAGGAGCGGGTCTGCAACAGACCGGTGATGACCTGGGGCTCGTAGACCCGCAGCGACTCCGCGTCCGTCTCCAGGCCGATGTAGACGCTGTAGGGGATGTCCCCGAACGCGTGCCACCAGCCTTGCTGCCGCGAATCGCGCGCCATCTCCATCAGCGAGTCGACGACGCGCTGGTCCTCCACCTCGTACACGCCGCAGAGGTCGCGTACGTCGCGCTGGCTGATGCTGCGGCGGCCGTTCTCCAGTCGGCTGATCTTCGACTGGGAGACGAGCAGGCGCTCGGCGACCTCTTCGGCGGTCATGCCCTTGAGTTCACGGAGCTTGCGAAGCTCCTGACCCAGTCGGCGCCGCCGGACGGTGGGATTGACATTCGACGCCACGGACGTGCACCTCCGGCTACTGCCTCTACTTTGCGTATCTGCTGCTGAGCAGATTGCCACCAAGGTGCTTACTACCGCTGGGAAACAGCGGATATGCGCTGCGTACGCGCGACTTGGGCCCTCTTTGGGCCTTCCTCGGCCGTGAGTCGGTTGTAGTGGCCGTATATGTGTGCCGACGCCGGCCCGGGCCGGCGTCGACACACGGCCGCGCGGGGCGAGGAGACCGTGCCGTCCCGACGGACGTACGGTCCCCTCGCCCCGCGCGGGCCGACGGCTCAGTGGGCCACGACGCGCGCCATGGATCCGCGACGCGGCTGCATCGGAACACCGCGGGCGGGTTCCGGTGCTGTCCTGCCCGCGGCGGCCTGGCGGCCGGCCGGGGCCGGGGCACGGCGTGGCTGTGCGGCCGCGCCGTTCTGGACGTCCATCACGGCGTGCGCCACGAGGCCGCCCATGGGGTCGTGCCTGATCAGATCCCGCAGCCGGGAGCGGGACGAGCGTCCCTCGTTGCCCGGATACAGGTGCTTGCCGAGACCGACCGCATGGGCCAGCGCGGCAAGCGCAGCGGTCCGCGGGTCCGGCGGAACGCCGGTGCGGATCGCTGTGTCCAGCCGGGCCCTGATCTCCCGGCTGATGGCCGTGTCCGTCGCCTGGTAGCGCGTCGTCGGCAGCACCCCGCACATCTGGCCCGGCACGGCATGGACCATGCCGCACCGCTCCAGATGTGACAGATAGATCTGGCGCAGTCCGAGACGTGGCCCGCCGATCCAGTGGACGGCCCGTACCGGAGCGCCGCGCCTGCGCAGCAACTCCAACGCACAGTCCAGAGTTGGATCTCCAGTCGGCCGTGGTACCACCACGGCGATACGATCCCCGTCTGGGGCTATCCGTCCGGCCAGCGCCAGCTCCACTAGCTGTGCTCCGGCCAGACCGAGGTCGAGCGACTGCGGCTGTGCAGTGGTACCCGTGGTCGGGTCCAGTGCCAGCAGCAGAAGCTCCTCCGGAATTGTTCTGCGGCTCCTGCCCATCCATGCCTCCCCGCGTGGATGAATGACAGGGTGACCCCTCTCACATTGGTCTGTCGAGGGTGCGTGACCGGAATGTAGTGGAACCGATAGGTATGTCGTTCTCGTCTAGCCCAGGGGTCAAGTCCTCACACAGGACACTGGTACATGGTTCGGGCAGTGATGTCCGGGTGGCGGTTCACGGTTCGGCAAGGCGCGCGAGCGGGTGCGTGGCGCAAGGAGGAGGCATCGGTGGCGGGCGAGTCCCCCGACAGGTCGAGGCAGCACGAGTCGTCGACGGAAACGACGTCGGGGAGCGGGGATCCGGTTCCGGGGCCGGCCGCGGGCGACCGCGACCCCCGGCTGGCGATGGCCGGCAAGACGGCGAGGGTCGATCAGGCGACGACGGTCTTGTCCACGCGCGAGTTGCGGGACTCCTCCGGCGCGGCGGCGGACGAGGCCGCTCCGGGGACCGAGGGGTCCTCCACGGCCGCCGAGGACGCCAAGGGCGGCGAGGACACCAAGGGCGGCAAGGACGCCAAGGGCGGTGCGCGGCAGGAGGCTTCGCTGGCGTCCTGGGTGCGGAGCGCGGACGAGGTCGAGACGGAGGCCGGGGCCGAGGGCGAGACTGAGGGCGAGGCTGAGGGCGAGGCTGAGGGCGAGGGCGCGTCGGGGGCTGAGGCTGACGCTGAGGCCGCTTCGGAGGCGGAGTCCGGGGCCGGGGGTGCCGCGGCCGAGTCGACAACGGAGCGGGACCGTTCCGGCGGCGAGGAGGCCGGGGGTTCGGCGCCCGATGAGGCCGAGTCCGGCGATTCGGGGTCGGGTGGCGCCGAGTCCGGCGGCGCCGAGTCCGATGACGCGGGGGACGCGGGTGCCGGGGAGGCGGCCGGCTCGTCGGGCGAGGGGTCCGAGGGCGAGGTCGAGGAAGAGCCCGAGGGCGTCTCGAAGGTGAAGGGCGAGGACGTCTCGGAGGAGGAGCCGAAGGGGGCCGCCGACGCCTCCGAGGGCGCGCCCGCGAGCGCGGCAACCTCCGAGGAGGAGGTGGCGGCTGACGAGCCATCGGACGACGTTGCGGAGGCCGCGGCGTCCGCCGGCGCCGATGCGGACGCCGAGGGCTCGGAGAACGGCGCGGACGACGCCGGGGACAAGCCGGCCGTGGATCAGCCCACCGCCGTCTTCAAGACCCCGCGCCGGCCCCCCGTGGACCAGCCCACGACGATGCTCAAGCTCGGCGGCAGCACCAAGCCGTCCGAGAAGTCTGAGAAGTCTGAGAAGTCTGGTAAGTCCGACAGCTCCGACGAGTCCACGGACAAGCCCGCCGTCGATCAGCCGACGACCATGCTCAAGCTCGGCGGCAGCACCAAGCCGTCCGAGAAGTCTGAGAAGTCTGGTAAGTCCGACAGCTCCGACGAGTCCACGGACAAGCCCGCCGTCGACCAGCCGACGACCATGCTCAAGCTCGGCGGTGGCGCCAAGGCGGCCAAGGCGTCCGAGGCGTCCAAGACATCGGACTCGTCCGAGAAGTCCGGTAAGGACGAGAAGTCCGCCCCCTCCTGGGCGGCCAAGTCCTCCGCGTCGACGTCCGCCGAGCCCAAGCCCGAGGCCGACTCCGACTCCAAGCCCGAGGGCGACTCCGAGCGCACCAGTACGTTCATAGCGCTGAAGCCGCTCGACGAGCCCAGGTCCACGCAGCCGAAGACCGCGCAGCCCAAGCCGGTGCGGTCCGCGCCCGCCGACGCCACCGCCGCGCTGCCCCGGGTCGGTCCCGAGCGCACCGCGCAGCAGCCGCTGCCGCCGAAGCCTCCGCTGGACCTGCTCGCCGAGCTGACGAACACGCCGCCGCCGCCGGAGACCCCGGTGCGCACCGCGCTGCGGCGGATCAAGATCTGGACCCCGCTCGCCGTACTGCTCGTGATCATCTTTGCGATCGTGCAGGCGGTGCGTCCGCTGCCGGACCCGACCCTCGGGCTGTCCGCCGACGAGACCTACACGTTCGGCGGCGGCAATCTCGCCCTGCCCTGGCCGGGGCAGGGGCAGTCGGCGATCGAGGTCGAGGGCGTCGGCATGGTCGGTGTCGAGGGCAAGCAGGCCCCGCAGCCGATCGCGAGCGTCACCAAGATCATGACGGCGTACGTCACCCTTCAGGAGCACCCGCTCAAGGGGAACGACGACGGCCCGAAGATCACGGCGGACCAGCAGGCCGAGGACGAGTCCAAGATCGGGGACGAGTCGACGGCGTCCATGAAGAAGGGCCAGGTGTTCACCGAGCGGCAGATGCTCCAGATGCTGATGATCCCGTCCGGGAACAACGCGGCGCGGCTGCTGGCCCGCTGGGACTCGGACAGCAAGACCTTCGTCGGCAAGATGAACGCCGCCGCCAAGCAGCTCGGCATGACGAACACCACGTACACCGATCCGAGCGGCCTGGAGAAGTCGACGGTGAGCACCGCCGTCGACCAGCTGAAGCTGGCGAAGACGGTCATGCAGAACCCGGTGTTCCGCAGCATCGTCGGCATGGCCAAGGCGGACCTCCCCGCACCTACCGGGACGATCTACAACAACAACGACCTGCTGGTGAAGCAGGTCGGCGTGATCGGCCTGAAGACGGGCTCGTCGACCCCGGCCGGCGGCAACCTGGTGTGGGCGGCCACGAAGGTCGTCGACGGCAGGACGCAGACGATCTACGGTGCGGTCCTCAACCAGGACGCGCACACGGGCCGCGTCTGGGACAGCCTCCAGCTGGCGATCACCAACAGCCAGAAGCTGATCGACAAGATCCAGCACGGCCTGACCTCCGCCACCGTGGTGAAGAAGGGTGAGGTCGTCGGGTACGTGGACGACCAGATGGGCGGCCGGACGCCGCTGGTCGCCACCCGGAACATGACGGCGGTCGGCTGGCCGGGCCTGCGGACGAAGCTCTCCATCGGTGGCGACGGCAAGGCGGTCCCGCACGAGGCGAAGGCCGGCACGGTCGTCGGCAGGCTGACCGTCGGCGACGGCTCCAGCCACGCCGTGATGATTCCGGTCGCCCTGCAGAAGGACCTCGGCGAGCCGGGATACGGCGCGAGGTTCACCCGACTGGGCTGATCCGCCCTTCCGCCTCTGAGACGGACACGACACGGCGCACCCCGTCGGCGGCCCCACCCGGGAGCCCGCCGGCGGGGTGCGTGCTAGCGTCGCGAGGCGGGGGCGGACCCGCGAGCCGCACAACCTGGCCCGGGGCGGGCCCCTGAGGGAACCTCCATGGAACGGTGGCGGAACTCTTGGGATGTCCGGGCGCGGGGCGGGAACGGAACCGGATACGGGGCGAGAACAGAAACGGGACACGGGGAGTGCCTTCAGGTGGCCACAGTGGAGCGGACACACGCCGACGACGCCGATCCGAGCCGTCGGCCGGACCGGCCCTCGGGCCCGCGAATACCACCGGCCGGGCCCGCCGCTGACACGACCATGCACCCCGACACACCCGCACCCCCCGAGGACGGCCCCGGCGCAGTTCCCGGGAACGCCGCTTCCCGGCCGCGCACCCTGCTCACCCGGCTCCGGTCCTCGCACGGCGCGGACCTGGCCCGCAGGCACCCCGTGCTCGTGGTCACGGCCCTCGCCGGGCTGCTGCACCTCGTGTGGTTCTTCACTTTCGCGAACAGTGGCGGCGACCTCGCCGCGCAGGACGCCTGGGCGGAGTTCGTGGGGCGGCACCCCGACTCGGCGTACAACCTCGCCTGGTACGGCGGCATGCACCCGGTGTCGTACAGCGTGGTGTCGCCGTATCTGATGTCGGTGCTCGGCGTCCGTACGACGATGATGATCGCGGGCACGATCTCGGCGGGGCTGCTGACGCTGATCCTCATCCGCAGCCGTGCGGTCCGCGAGCCGTGGTGGCCCGCCCTGGCCGGGGTGTTCGCGCTGCTGTGCAACGCCATCTCGGGCCGGGTGACCTTCGGTCTCGGCACGATGTTCGCCCTGGGCGCGACGGCGTGCGTCTTCTGCTGGCCGTACCGCTGGCGCTACAAACGCTGGGCGAAGGCCCTGTGCGCCGCCCCGCTGGCCGCTCTGGCCACGATGGCGTCCCCGGTGGCGGGCCTGTTCGTCGGCCTGGTCGCCGCGGCGCTGTTCCTGCAGAAGCGCCGCCCGGGCGCCTGGGCCCTCGGCCTCGCCCCGACCGTGGTGGTGGCCCTGTCGGCCTGGCTGTTCCCTTTCTCCGGTACGCAGCCGATGACGTGGGCGTCGATGCTCCTGCCGTTCGTCTGCGCGGTCCTGGTCTTCGTGCTCGTCCCGAAGGACTGGCACACCGTACGGATCACGGCGGCGGTGTACGGGCTGTCCGTGGTTCTCGTGTGGGTGATCAGCTCCCAGATCGGCTCGAACATCACCCGGCTGGCGATGCTGTTCGCCGGGGTGGCGCTGGTCGCGGCGCTGCCGTTCACGGTGCCGCGCAGCCGCAAGTGGTACGTCATCGTCGTCGCCTTCGCCGGCTTCACCACCTGGATCGGCGTCAAGACGGTCGACGACATCATCCACACCACCCCGGCGGCGTCCTGGGCGCACGAGCTGGCCCCGCTGGTGAACCAGCTCCAGGTGGTGGGTGCGGAGAAGGGCCGTGTGGAGGTGGTCCCGGCGCGCTCGCACCGGGAGGCGTCGGCGCTGGCGCCCTATGTGAACCTGGCCCGCGGCTGGAACCGGCAGGCCGACATGGAGCGCAACCCGCTCTTCTACGACGCCACGCTGAACTCCGCGAACTATCACGCCTGGCTCCAGCGCTGGGCGGTGCACTACGTGGTCCTGCCGAAGGACGAACCCGACGGGAACGGCGGCGAACGCGAACGGCAGCTCGTCCAGCGGGGCATGCCGTATCTGCGGCAGATCTGGGGCGACGCCAACTGGCAGCTGTTCGCGGTGACCGATCCCGTCCCGCTGGCGGACCCCCCGGCGGTGGTCGACCGCGCGGACCAGGGCGAGCTCACGATCGAGGTGAAGAACGCGGGCCGGGTGCTCATCCGGATCCCGTACTCGCCGTGGCTGGGCCTGGTCGACACGGAGGGCAAGGGGGTCAAGCCCCCGCAGGAGACGGAGGAGTCCAAGCACCGCCCGGACGGCATGCCGAAGGCGTACGACAACGTCAACGGCTGTCTGATGGAGACGGCCGAGGACGCCTCGGGCGACAAGTGGACGGAACTCGTGGCCCCGCGCGCGGGCACCTACCGTCTGGCGGCGCCGTACCAGCTGCCGCGAGGGACGCCGTGCCCGCCGGAGCTGCGCTGACGGCGGGCCGGGGCGCGACCCCGGCCCGCGCTCGGCCCTACGCCCCGGCCTCGGCCCCGACGGAGGCCCGTACCCTCGCCCGCCGCCACCACCTCGGCGATCCGGGTGAGCGGCATGTCGAGCCGGCGCAGCAGGGCCACCGTGCGGGCGCGCTCGACCTGGTCGGCGCGTTAGTAGCGGTAGCCGGTCGTCTCGTCGACGTACGCGGGCGCGAGCAGCCCCAGCCGGTCGTACAGCCGCAGTGCCTTCGGCGACAGCCGCGAGCGCGCGGCGAACGCGCCGATGGCGAGCAGATCGTCGGTCACCCTGGCACCCCGTCATCCCGTCGCCCTCCGTCACCGGGCGCTGTCCGCCCGGTGACGAGGACGTTCGTGTCTGCCCCGGGGGCAAGGTCAAGCGAGGTGGCCGGCCTCGCGCGGGTGGCTCAGGCGAGGGCCTTCTCCACGGCCGTCAGCACCTCCGCCGACTCCGGCTCGGTCTGCGGGGAGAACCGGGCGGCGATCCGGCCGTCCCTGCCGATCAGGAACTTCTCGAAGTTCCAGCGGATGTCCCCGGTGTGTCCCTCGCCGTCCGCGAAGCCCACCAGCCGGTCGTACAGCGTGTGCCGCCCCTCGCCGTTCACCTCGATCTTCTCGGTCATCGGGAAGGTCACGCCGTACGTCGCCGAGCAGAACTCCGCGATCTCGTCGGCGCTGCCCGGCTCCTGCCCGAGGAACTGGTTGCAGGGCACGCCGAGCACGGTGAAGCCCAGCGGCGCGTACCGCTCCTGCAGCCGCTCCAGGCCCGCGTACTGCGGGGTCAGTCCGCACTTGGAGGCCACGTTCACCACGAGCACGGCCTTGCCCGCGTACTGGGACAGCTGCGCGGAGCCGCCCTGCAGCGCGTCGATCTCCACGTCGAGGACGGATCCGGCGGTGTTGTCAGTAGTCGTCATGCTGCGGATGCTAACTCCGTCCCATGACATCCCCGTCAGCCGCGCTGCGTTGTGACCAGCACCTCACCCGCTGCCGTCCGTGAGTACAGCACCGACCGCCCCGCGGGCCGCCGCTCCACCAGCCGCGCGTCCAGCAGCACCTTGAGATGCCGCCCGACCGAGCCGAGCCCCTGCCCGGTCACGGCGACCAGCTGGCTGGTGCTCATGGGCGAGTCGAGGAGCACGAGGACCCGGGCCCGGGCCGGACCGAGCAGCGCGGCGAGGCTCGTCGGCACCGCCGGGGGCGGTCCCCCGGCCAGCACGCCCGCGCACGGGTAGACGACGGCGTACCGGTCGGGGTCCTCCCAGGAGACCCAGCCGGTCTGCGGGGTGACGGGGACGAACACCAGCTGTGCGCCGGAGATCTCCCGGGGCGGGTACGCGTGGAGGTTGATCTGGAGCCGGTTCCCGCCGAGCCAGCGGGTCCGGCCCGGCCGCAGGGTGTCCACCGCGGCCGCCCAGCCGTCCCGGCCGAGCCGCGCCGTCCGGGCCACCACATCCGCCTCCAGGACGTGGCGCCGCCGGTCCCAGGAGGGCAGCACGGCCTGCGTCCATACGTAGGCCAGCAGCTCGGCGGCGCGTTCGGGCAGGTCGTCGCGGTCCAGGAGGGCGGGGAGCGGGCCCCGAAGAGAGACGGTGAGGTGGGCGCGAGCGTCGGCCGATGGCACGGCACGGACCCGGGCGACACCTTCCTCGAAGGTCTCGCCGTCCCTCGGGGTCGGGGTGAGGAAGTCGGCGATCCACTCCATGCCGAGGCCGCTGCGAACGAGCAGCGCGGTGACGGGATCGGCGGCCAGCCGCCGGCGGTAGCCGGGCAGATGGGTCTCCAGCCAGGCGCGTTCGCCGGGGTGGGTGGGCGTGCCCGCGTGCAGCACCTTGAGGCTCGCGAAGGTCTCCGCGAGCGGCGAGAGCACGAACCGGCTGCGGGCGAGGGTGTCGGCGTTGACGTACCAGAGACCCATGACGCGTATGCCCTCCCCCCTTGTGCGGGCCTGCGGTGACGATTCGTGCGTACCTGCGGTGACCTTTCGCGCGTACGCGAAAGATTAACGACGGCCCGCGGAATCCGCTCAGACTCCGGCCATGCGCAGCTACACCGACCTCTTCCGCACCCGGGAGTTCACCCCGCTCTTTCTGACCTCCGCTCTCCAGACGGCCGCCGCCACGCTCGGCGGCCTGGCGCTCGGCACCCTCGTGTACCGGGCCACCGACTCGCCCCTGCTCTCCGCGGTGAGCATGTTCGGGCCGCAGCTTGCGCAGGTCGTGGGCGCCACGACGCTGCTGTCGGCGGCGGATCGACTGCCGCCGCGCGCCACGACGACGGGCATCGCCTGTGTGTTCGCGGCGGGTACGGCGGCGATGGCGACGCCCGGCCTGCCGCTGGGCGCGGTCTTCGCGTTGATCCTGTTGCTGGGGCTGGTGCAGTCCGTCGGCGGCGGGGTCCGCTGGGGGCTGCTCAACGACATCCTGTCCAAGGACGGCTATCTGCTGGGCCGTTCGACCTTCAACATGATGAGCGGCATCATGCAGATCGGCGGCTACGCGACGGGCGGCGTCCTGGTGACGGTCCTGTCCCCGCGTACGGCCCTGCTGATCGCGTCCGCGCTGTACCTGGCGGCGGCCGTGGCCGCCGGGCTCGGTCTGACCCGCCGCGCCCCGCGTGCGGCCGGCCGTCCGTCGATCGCGCAGACCTGGCGCACCAACGCGCTGCTGTGGTCGTCCCGACCACGCCGGACGACCTATCTTCTGCTGTGGGTCCCGAACGGCCTGGTCGTCGGCTGTGAGTCGCTCTACGTCTCCTACGCGCCCGACCGCGCGGGCGCGCTGTTCGCGTGCGCCGCGCTCGGCATGTTCGTCGGGGACGTCACCACGGGCCGTCTTCTGCCGCCGAGTCTGCGCCGCCGCATGGGCATCCCGTTCCTGGTGCTTCTGGCGACGCCGTACCTGTTCTTCGTGCTGCGCCCCGCGGTGCCCGTGGCGGCCGTCTGCGCGGGCCTCGCCTCGGTGGGCTTCGCCGCGAGTCTCGTCCAGCAGGAGCGTCTGATGAGTCTGACCCCGCAGGAGCTGAGCGGTCACGCCCTCGGTCTGCACTCGGCGGGCATGCTCACGATGCAGGGCGTGAGCGCGGCCCTGGCGGGGTCACTGGCCCAATTCACCTCGCCCGGCCCGGCGATGACGTCGATGGCCGCGGCGTCGCTGCTGGCGACCTTGGCCTTGACGGTGGGGGGAGGGGCGGCGGACACGGCGCGGACGGCCGCCGGGTCGATTGCGCGGCCTGTCCGGGAGCCCGGCCGGGCCGCCCGGCAGGACTGAGACGCTTCTCGTGGTCCCGGGCCGCGCAGGTCCGGGACCACGAGGGGTTCGGCCGAGGTCCGGCCTGGGTTCAGGCGCCGGTGCCGTGCGTCTCGTTCGTCGGGGCGGGGGCGGGGACGGCCGTCGGCAGGCGCGGATCGACGGGCTGGGGGCTCTTGCTCCCGGCCGAGTGCCCATGACCCGCCGGCTGACCGTCGCCGGTCGGCAGGCCGTCACCGGTGGGCAGGCCGTCGCCGGTCGGCGGTACGTCGAAGGCCGGCTGTCCGTTCGTGGCCGGCTGTGCGTCCACGGCCTCCTTGGCCCCGCTCGTGGGGCCGCTCTCGTCACCGAACTGACGAGCCGCCCGGTCGAAGTACCGCAGCAGTTCCACCGGGAAGGGCATCACAAGGGTCGAGTTCTTCTCGGCCGCGACCTCCACGACCGTCTGGAGCAGTCGCAGCTGCATGGCCTCGGGAGTGTCGGACATGATCCGGGAGGCGTTGGCGAGCTGCTGGGCCGCCTGGAACTCGCCGTCCGCGGTGATGACACGGGCGCGCCGCTCACGCTCCGCCTCGGCCTGCCGGGACATGGACCGCTTCAGGGACTCCGGCAGCTGTACGTCCTTGATCTCGACCCGGTCGATGTGGACGCCCCACCCGGCGGCCGGGCTGTCGATCATCAGGGCGAGCCCCTCGTGCAGCCGCTCACGGTCGGACAGTAGATCGTCCAGGTCGCTCTTGCCGATGATGGACCGCAGCGAGGACTGGGCGACCTGGCCGACCGCGAAGACGTAGTCCTGGACCTCGATCGCGGCCCGCAGCGGGTCGGTCACCCGGAAGTAGACGACAGCGTCGACCTTGACGGAGACGTTGTCCTTGGTGATGCCCTCCTGCGTCGGCACCGGCATGGTCACGATCTGCACGTTCACCTTTCGCATCCGGTCGGCGAACGGGATCAGGAACGTGACGCCAGGCTGCCGGTGGTGCGGCAGTGCCTTCCCCCAGCGGAACACGACTCCACGCTCGACCTGGTTGACCACCCGCATCCCACTGCGCAGCACGAGCAGAGCCAGCACGGCCACCAGCACGACGGCGACGACGGTGCCTTCCATGGCACTTCACTTCCCTCACAGGGTGTTGATGAGTGACACCCAAGGTGACACCACGGGCCGGATCACCGGATGCGGTCGTCGCGTCAGGAGTTCGTCAAGAATCGGAACGGACGTATGTCACTCCTCGGGAGGTTCCTCCTCCGCGAGCCGCTCCGCGATGTCGTCCGCCCATTCCTGCGCCCACCGCCGGAGTTCGGCGAGGGTGTCCGCGCCGACCCCGTAGGCCGCGAACTCCCTGTCGTCGACCCACTCCACACCCGTCAGCCGGGCCTGCAGATCCGTCAGATCGAAGACGTCGCGGGCGTGACGGCGGCCGAGTTCCTCCAACTCCGCGCGGCTCCAGCGGTCCGAGGCGGCGTGCACGTCGACGAGGTCCCGGGCGAAGCCGCGGTCGGCCAGGGCCCGCACCTTGGTCCCCACGGCGTCCTCGAGGGAGACGGTGAGGCCCAGCTCGGTGGGAACCGGTGGACGCCACAGCACTTCCTTCAGGACGTTCAGTTCCGTCGGCTCCGTCTCCTCGTCCCCGGCGGGGTCGCCGACGATCAGCCGGGCCGAGAGCGGGTCCGCCTCCAGGGACCGGACGAGCCAGCCCCGTTCCGTCAGGCCCGCGCGGACGGCGGCGGCGATGTCCGCCATCCGCTCCGGGCTCTGGGTGGCGACGTCCACGCCCCGGCTGGGCCGGTCCACCAAGCCGTGCCCCAGCAGCGCGTAGCCACCGGCGACGGCCAGCGGGTACGGGGCGCCCACGGCGAGGACGTCGGCGAGCAGGCGCCGGTGCGGTTCGGGCAGGTTCATTGGGCGGGGCAGGGGGAGGCTCACGGGGTGCGCCGTGAGGCCATGGACGGTTCGGTTCCGGTGTTGCGCGACCCGGACGGCGGTCGTGGGGCGCCCGTCCCGGTACGGTGCGACGACGGGGAGCGGGGGCGGTGCGGGCATGCCCCGGATTATCGTCCAACGGTCCTGCTCCGGGCGGTGGGCGTGGCCGCGGCGTGGCGCGTTTTGACATGTCCGGTCAGTACGCGGTTCGTCCGCGACCAGAGTTCACCCTATAGTTGCGCAAACCAGCAAGCGTCTCGGTATGCTTCCGACGATCCGCCACGGCACCCCGATGCTCCGGCGATCGATTCCCGGCACGGGAAGGCCCAACGGACCGTCCTTATAAGGGAGGGTGCCGTACGGCATCACCACTCCTGCGGATCGGGCGGTCGTCACGGACGCGGGCGGGCCCACTCCCTGCCGAGCTACGGCGACGCACGGCGGCCGCGTCCACGGCCGTTCCCGCGCCGGAGGCGGGCAGAGGGGAAGGACGGAACGTGCGGAACGCGGAGACGGCGGATGCCGTGTCCAGGGACAGGACGCGGATCGGCCGGATCGGCCCCTATCCGCTGCGGTGGCACCACGCGCTGCTCACCCTGTGGACGATGGTCTGGTTCTTCATCGCCGAACGCCATGGAGCCGTGTCATGGCACTATCTGAAGACCGGTGAGGAGCTGCTGTTCAGTCAGGTACCCGGCGGCGGTCTCGCCCTCTACGCCAACCATCCCGAACTCCAGATAGGACCGGTCAGCTTCCTGGTCGCCGGGCTGTTCGCACCGCTCCCCGCCCCGGTGGGCGAGAACCTGGCCGAGGCGTTCATGTCGGGGCTGGGCCTGTACATGCTGGTCCTCGTCGGCCGTGCGGCCGCCGAGCACAACCTGGGCACCGGGCTGAACCACCGGCGCCTCCAGCAGCGGGTGCTGGTGGCCGGAGCCGCCTTCATCCCCATGTGGGTGGAGGTCTCGGTACGGTTCGCGCATCTCGACGACGTACTGGCGCTGTTCTTCACCACCTTCGCGGTACGCGCGCTGGTGCGCGGCAACGCCTTCGCCGTCGGTCTCTTCCTGGCGCTGGCCGTGGACTCCAAACCGTGGGCGGTGGGCTTTCTGCCGCTGCTGCTGGTGCTGCCCCGGCCCGCGCGGCTGCGCTCCGCCGCCTGGGTCGTCGGCCTGGTGGCCGCCGCCTGGCTGCCGTTCTACCTCACCCATATGGAGACCCTGGCCGCCGCCCGCTTCACCATCCCCAACCAATCGGCGTCGTCGCTGCGCTGGTTCGGCGTGACCGACCCGGCCACCCCCTGGTGGGACCGGCCCGCGCAGATGGCCCTCGGTATCGGCCTGGGCGTAGTGGCGGTGCTCCGGCACCGCTGGGCGGCGGTGGTCCTGCTCGCCGCCGACGCGCGTATCGTGCTGGACCCGAGCGTGTACACGTACTACAACGCCTCGGTCCTGCTCGGCACGCTGATCTGGGACTCGATCGGACAGCGGCGGCTGGTGCCCTGGGTGAGCTGGATCGCGTTGATCTCGCTGTACGGCAGTGCGCTGGTGGTTCCCTCCGACTCCGCCCGGGGGCTGATCCGGCTGGCGTTCGCGGTCGGCTCCGCCGCCTACGTCCTGTGGTGGCCGCAGCGCACACCCCGCAGCAGGCGCCGCGGCCAGGACGCCGAGGGCCCGCCGCCGCTCCCGCGGCCGATGGCCGGTGAGCACCCCTCGTCGGCGCCGTTCGAGCCGCCGTCGGCCGGGCAGTACAGGTCTGCCGTCGTCGATCACGGTCCCGCCGTCGACCGCGGGTTCGCCGCAGGCCATGAGCCTGCCGCAAGCCATGGGGCCGTCGCGGATCCAGGGCGTGGGTCCGCCGCCGAATCCGGCACGAGCCGTCGCGGGCGTTGTGATCAGGCCATCGTTCCGTCTCCGTCGAGGAGGAAGCGCCCGCCCGCCTTCACGGCGAGCTCCGGGCCGAAGAGCGAGCCGGGTGTGTGGGCGCCCGGCCGGCCCTCGCCTCGGGCGAGACGGCGGGCGACCTCGGCCGCCACCGCCGCGGTGAACTCCCCGGACCGGCCCGCGCGCAGCCAGCCCACCCGGATAGTGCCGTCGGCGTCCTGAACGCGGGCCCGCGCCCAGGAGAACTCCCCGCCCCGCTCGCCCTGCGTGATCCGGACACCGGCGAGCCATCGCTTGGCGGCGCGGCCGAGCAGCGGACGCGCCAGCAGCACCGCCGCCACCGGCAGGGCGGGCCGCGCCGCCCACCCGGCCGGCACCATGCTCGACGCGGCGACCACGAAGGGTGCGCCGCCGGCCCGCCGGGCCGCCTCCAGCTCACCGCTCGGACCACCGACGGTGTGCACCGTCGTCCCGTCGGGCAGGGCGAGGCGTTCGACGTCGGCCCCGAGCCGGGTGCGCACCAGCCGGCCGTGCTCATAGCGCCGTCCGCCGAGCGCGAGGCCCTCGACGATGCTCGCCGCCAGGACCGGGCCGGCCGGCTCCGCCCCGGCCCCGGCCCTCGGCACCGCGTCGACCCGCACACGCGTCGCCGGGGGCCGGTCCGCGCACAGCCTCAGTACGACACTCTCGGTCGCGAGCACGCCGAATCCGGCGCCGGTCACCAGACACCGCCCGGTCGCTACCGCCTCGTCACACAGTCCCAGCAGCCCGGTGACGGCGGTCAGCTCGTTGGCGAGATCGACGTAGTGTGTGCCGGGCGGCCCCCCGCGGGCGATCGGCGCCGCGGTCTCGGTGAAGGGGCCGATCGTATTGACCACCACCGCCGGCGCCTGTCGGCCGATCTGCGTCACGACGGCATCGACCGACCCGGCCACCACGATCCGCACGTCATCGCCGAGCGTCCCGGCCAGCGTGCGCAGCCGCCCGGGATCGCGTCCCACCAGGACCGGCGGCACCCGATCGGCCGCCAGCCGAGCGGCGATCGCCCGACCGGTCCGGCCGGTGGCCCCGAGAACCCAGATCCGGTGCGCGTCCACCTCGCGCTCCCCGTCCGACCTTCGGCGCGCCGGCCTCAGTCGCTCTGGCGGCCGGCGGCCTCGGCCGCCGCGGGCTCACCGACGGAAGCCGTCTCCGAGGTGACGGGCTCCAGTTTCACGATGGGGAACCTGCGGGCCGTCTTCGTCTCGTACTCCATGCTGGCGGGCCAGTACGCCGACCAGATCCCGTAGAGGCGCTCCCACTCGGGTGACCCGGGCGTCACGACGGTCGGCGTGGCCCTCAGGATCCGACTGCCCACCTCGACGGTCACCTCGGGCATGACGGCGACGTTGCCCACCCACACCGGATCCTTCTCCGCGCCCCGCGCGGAGCCGCAGACCAGCAGATTGTCCCCGTCGGCCGCATACACCAGGGGGTTGATGCGCGCCTGGCCGGTACGGCGGCCGACCGTGTGCAGAAGCAGCAGATGCTTGCCCTCGAAGAGGCCCCCCACGACTCCGCCCTGCGCCCTGAACTGACTGATGACCTTCTTGTTGACCTCATTCACGTCGTTCATGTCCGCCTCGCTCCGCCGAAGACCTGACCAGTCCTTAGCTAACCAGCGCACCACACGACTGAGCCGAGCCGCGCCGCAGCCATGCGGAGGACATCGGCTACCGGGGCGCCGGTCCGGTCTCGGGGGAAACCCTGACGCACGCCTCAGGGGATCTTGAGGGATCGTCCCCGATGACCGCGCATCACGGTGAGGGCAGAGTCGAAGTCGCCCCGGAGACACGGGATATGACGCCACATCGCTAGGGAGACCGACTGTGCCCACCACCCCGCGCCGAGCCCGCTGGACCACCGTGGCCGCCACCACCGCACTGCTCGCCGCCTTCGCGGCGGGCACGGCCGTCCCGGCGTCCGCCGCGGTCCCGATGACAACCGCGCCCACGCCGACCGCCGTGACCATGCCGAGCGCCGTGCCCACGCCCCTGCCTCCGCTGAGTCCGGCCGCCCTGCGGAAGGCCGTCGCCGGGCTGCCCAACGCGGATGTCACCGGCGCGCTGGTCCGGGTGACCGGCAGCGCGGGCCGTTGGTCGGGTACCTCCGGCACGGCCGACCTCACCACCGGACGGCCGGTGCCGGCGGATGCCCGCTTCCGCATCGGCAGCATCTCCAAGGTCTTCACCGCCGCAGTCGTGCTGCAACTGGCCGCCGAGCACCGACTCGATCTGAACGGCACCGTCCAGCAGTACCTGCCCGGGCTGCTGCCCGCCGACTACCCGCCGGTCACGGTGGGAGAGCTGCTCGACCACACCAGCGGGCTGCCCGGCGGTGGCGGAGCCGACTTCTGGGGCGACGGCACCAACCAGTGGTTCGTCGACCACCGCTTCGACAGCTGGACGCCCCGCCAGGTGGTGGAGGGCCTGGTCGCGGGCCAGTCGATGGACTTCGCGCCCGGTAGCGCGCAGGAGTACAACGGCCTCAACACCTTTGTCGCAGGACTGATCGTCGAGCAGGTCAGCGGCCGTTCCTTCGCCCAGGAGGTGCGCGACTGCATCATCCGGCCGCTCGGCCTGCACGCCACCTCCGTTCCCGCGGTGGACGACCCCCGGCTGCCCGGTCCGCACTCCCACGGCTATCTGACGGTCACCGATGCGAGCGGCACCACACGGCCGGCCGACGTGACCGAGCAGGCCGCCTGGCCCTGGGCCGAGGGCGGGATGGTCTCCAGCGCCACCGATCTGGACCGCTTCTTCACCGCACTGTTCCGTGGCCGGCTGCTGCCGCCCGCCCAGCAGCGGCTGCTTTTCACCGTTCCGGACGTGCCCAATCACCACAACAAGAACTGCGAACTGGGCCCCACCGCCGGGCACGCCTGCTTCAGCATGGGGCTGATGCGCTACGTCTCCGAGGACGGCACCGAGATCTGGGGCAAGACCGGCTCGCGCCCCGGCTACACCAGCGGTGTGTTCGCCACACGTGATCTCGCCCGCCGGGTGGTGTACTCGATCAACCCCACGGGCCTGGAGGGCGCCGAGGCCCCGTACGTCTTCGGCATCGTCACAGCCACCTTCACGCCCGGCACCCAGGGGTGAATCGGAGGGGCTCGGTTCTTCTCCGCCCGGCGACCGCACAGGGCGACCTCGAGCGAATTCACCCCGTTGGACAGGGGAGTGGCCGCATTTTCGCGCACGCGCACGCGCGCGCGTGACGCCGACACGCCTGGCGCCGGTTCCTGACCCAACGTAGACCATCACAAAAGGTGTCTTTGATTGGAATAGCGACTCCATCGGACATTCCGGCTGTAAACATTGATGCGTCCGACCAGGCAGGCGCATCAGGCACCTGCCATGAAAGGAGCACGGAATGCGGGCTTTCCGTTCTGCCGCTGCGCTGGGCGTCGCGGCCGCCGTCCTGCTGGGCGGCGCCACAGGTGCCAGCGCTGCAACGTCTGCACCCTCGGCGGCCTCCCACGCCACGCACGACCGTGGTGACCACGACGGCTACGGGCGTGGTGACCACGACGGCTACGGGCGTGGTGACCACGCCGGCTACGGGCGTGGTGACCACGACGGCTTCTGGGGCAACCACCGCTGGGGCAACCACCACCGGCACAACCACGGCTGGGGCAACGGCTGGGGCAACCACGGCTGGGGTAACCACGGCTGGGGCAACCACGGCTGGGGCAACCGCCACCACGGGGGCCAGGGCTACTACGGCCACCGCTGACCGCCCTCGGGGTGCCCTTCCGCTGTCGGGGAAGGGCACCCCTTCCGCCCTCGGCCGGACCAACCGCTGAGGCGCACGGCACCCGAATCGGCCAAGGGCCGGCTCAGGAGGAAAACCCTCCCGAGCCGGCCCTTCTCCCTGTTCCCCCGACGGGATTCGAACCCGCGACTCCCGCTTCAGGAGTTCGAGCTCGCCCTGTCCGGTCGACCTCAGCTCACGGCATACGCGTTGTACACCGTGGTGGTCGAGCTGTCGCCGTGGGTGTCGGTGACCGTCGAGCGCAGGCCGACTCGGCCGGAGGCCGGATTGTGGACGGCCATGGTCCACTTGCCGCCGGACAGCTTCGCGGTGGCGGTGTGCCAGGTGGTGCCGTTGTCGGTGGTGTACCAGGCCCGCACGGACTTCACACTGTCCGACAGCTGGCGCACCGAGCTGTCGTCCGTGCCGTTGCGCTGCATACCCAGGGCGATGGTCGTGGTCGACCCGGGGGCCGCCTGGTTCCTGGCGTTCAGCGCGTCTGGCCAGAACCGGGTGATGTAGTCCCGGATCTGCTCGTTCTTGCCGGGGTTGGCGTAGAAGTGCAGGGAGAGGCTGGAGGACGTCGACAGCGACCCCGACGGCAGTGCGCTGCGTCGGCCGGTTTCAGTGAACGTGTACCAGCCCGCCTCGGGGATCCGTGGATGCGCGTCGATCTCGGCCGAGGGGCTGTAGTTGTGCGAGTAGAGCGTCTTGCCCGCGTGGGTCAGCTTCACGCTCCCGTCCGCCAGCGTCCCGCCGTCCGGGAGGGTCGGGTCGGCGAACGGGTTGACGGACCCGAAGTACAGCTGGTGGTACCAGGTGTTGGGCAGCCGCCCGCCGGGCCCCCAGACCGCGTGACCGAGAGTCAGCGAGGCCGTCTTGCCGGCCGCGTAGTTGTGTGCCCCGGCGTAGATGAGGTCGTTGCTCTGCTGGCTCACGTTCCACTGGCCGGGCGGAAGGTGGACGGCGAAGGAGTCGGGCAGCTCACGCTGGAACTGGAGCGAGTTCGTGGACATCGAGCAGCCGTCGCCGCCCGTCGACTGGTAGCCGAACGAGAACTGCGCCAGTCCGCTGTCGGGGCCTGAACGGGCGGACACCTTGACGGACGTCAGCCCGGACCGCTTGAGCTTCGCGGACAACCCGGACGGCAGGCCGCCCCGGTGCGTGGCGGTCGCCTGCCAGAAGTCCCCGCCTGCCGCCGCTCGCGGCTGGTACGTGGTGCCGTAGGACAGCTCGTACGCCTTGCTGCTCGACGGGATGACATACAGATCACCCGCCTCGGCCGAAATCCCCATCTGGGCAGGGCCGTTGTCGGCGGCGCAGACATACGCGCTGACCATGTGGTCGTATCCGCTGCCCGGGCTCGGGCTGAGCGAGACATTGACCGGGCGTCCCTTCCGGGCGTCGAACGTGGTCTTCGTGGACCCGGACACCGTCACACTGTGGCCGCCGACGGTGGCACCGTCGCCCCGGGCGTCGTCGAAGGATGTGGCGAGTTCGTAGCTGCCGTTGGGCAGTGACGTCGCCTTGTTGCTGTCGATGTAGCGGAAGTCGTTGGTTCTGGTGTTGTAGACCGCCACCTGGGCGTGGACGGGCTTGCCGCTCCGGTCCAACGTCGTGACGGTGAGAGACCCCTTGGCCGTGGCCGACGCCGTCGAGGCGCCGGTCAGAAGAAGCGGCACGAGCACGGTGACGGCACTCGCGACTGCGGTGGTTCGCCGCATCAAACCCCCCATAGGTGCGCGACAAAAGCGAGCCACCGTAGCGCACGGGAGACACGTCGCCATCACCGGACCCTCACCATCGATCTGCTGGGCCGCCGTGCCGGATGGTGCCGGCCCGCCGGGAAAGGTGATCGGGGCGCGTTTCACCAGCCAAGTTGGCGACCGTCGTCGAAGCGGCCGATCCCGGTCTCCGGCGCGCAGCGCCGTGTTCAGGCTCCGCACGGGCGGTCCGACCTGGGGCGTCAGGGCCCTTACACGCTCCGACAGTGGGGCGAAAGAGGCCGTGGCTAGTTTCCTCTGCATCAGCCGCGGACGCGTTCGTCCACCGGTGCACCACCACGAGATTCCGAGAGCGCCGGTGAGGGGAACGCCGCGTTCTTGAGAGAGGGGTTACCCGCCGATGACGGTGTCCACAAGTGCCTTCGCCCCCGGTCTTCGAGAGCTCGAGTTCGTCCGGTCCGTCGACCGGCGCCTGCTCCACCGCCGGGCCCTGTCGGAAGTGTTCCTGACCGACACCTCGGCGGTGGACGATCAGCGCTTCCTCGCGGGCGCACAACTCCCTTCCTCCCACGCCTACTTCACCGACCATGTCGGCCACACGGTCGTCGACCCGATCCTCCTCCTGGAGTGCGCCCGTCAGGCCGAGACCTGCGGCGCCCACCGCCACCTCGGCGTCGACGACGAGACGAAGTTCGTGCTCCAGTCGTGGTCGATGCGGCTGCCCGGCCTGTTCGCCGGCTGTTCCGGCGACCCGGCGGAGCTGGTCATGGAGGTCACCACGGACCGTCCCGCCGCGGCGGGCGCAGCCGCGCGTTCGGTCACGTACGCCATGCGCTTCCTGCTCTCCGGCCAGGAGGTCGGCGAGGTGCGCATGGCGGTCGGCTACCTGTCGTCGACTACGTACTCCTTCATCCGGTCGAAGCGACGCGGCAGCCCGCCCGTGTCGTCCGACGATGTCGCGGCCGTCCCGGCGACGGTCGACGCGCGGGACGTCGGGCGCGCCGACCCGGTGAACGCCCTGCTGGTCGACCCGGTGCGGGACGGCGAGGGCATCACCGCCGGCGTACGGATCCCCAGTGACAACCCGAGCATGTTCGACCACGCGCAGGACCACCTGCCGGGCATGGTGCTCACGGAGGCCGCACGGCAGGCAGCCCTGCTCTCCGGCGCCCGGCTCCTCGGGCAGCCGGCGGACGGAACCACGTTGGTCGGCTTCGACCTCGGGTTCACCAGGTTCGCCGAACTCGACGCGCCGACCACGGTCAGCGCGGTCCCCGACGGCGAGAGCGACGGGATCCGGACCTTCCGGGTCGTCTTCCGGCAGGACGGTGAGGAGATCGCGTCCGGCACCGTGGACACCGCGGCCGTGCCCGCCTCGCACCGGAGGACCCGATGAACGCACGGGCGGCGGTGCTGGCCGGGCTCGGCGGCTGGCTGCCGCCGACGCGGATCACCAACGACGACCTCGCCCGGGAACTCGACACCAGCGACGAGTGGATCACCACGCGGACCGGCATCCGGCAGCGGTTCGTCGTCCCGCCGGGCCTGTCCACCTCCGGGGTGGCGGTCGAGGCGGGCGCGCGGGCGCTGGCCTCGGCGGGCACGGACCGGGTGGACCTCCTCGTCCTCGCCACCAGCACCCCGGATCACCCGTGCCCGGCCACCGCGCCGGAGGTGGCCGGCCGGCTCGGGCTCGGCGAGATCCCCGCGTTCGACGTGGCCGCCGTGTGCACGGGGTTCGTGTACGCGCTGGCCACCGCGTCGAGCATGATCAGTGCGGGGGTGGCCGACAGCGCGCTGGTGATCGGCGCCGACACCTTCTCCACGATCCTCGCCCCCGAGGACCGTACGACCAGGGCGATTTTCGGGGACGGCGCGGGGGCCGTGGTCCTGCGCGCCGGTCACCCGTGGGAACGCGGTGTGCTGCTCGGGTTCGACCTGGCCAGTGACGGTTCACAGGCCGACCTGATCACCGTGCCCGGAGGCGGTTCCGAGTACCGCTCGAAGGGGCTCGCCGAGCCGGGCGACTCGTTCTTCGCCATGCAGGGCCGTTCGGTGTTCCGCAACGCCGTGACGCGGATGAGCGAGTCGTCGCGGCGGCTGGCGAAACGCCTCGACTGGCCGCTCGACTCGATCGACCGGCTCGTCGCCCACCAGGCGAACATCCGCATCCTGACGGCCGTCGGCGCGGACCTCGGGCTGCCCGAGGAGAAGGTGATCGTCAACCTCGACCGGGTCGGCAACACCGTCGCCGCCTCCATCCCGCTGGCACTGACGGACGCCGTGCACACGGGCTCCATCGCCCCCGGCCACCGGGTGCTGCTGTGCGGCTTCGGCGGCGGCCTCACCTGGGGGGCCGCGGCCCTGGAGTTCCCCGAACTGTCCGTCGAGCCGCTGCCGTGTCCCGCGGCGCCGGCCGAGCTCGAGCCCGCCCGCGCGAGGTAGCAGACCCGGGCCGAGGGCCCGCGTACGCCGGGCGATCCACCCACGTAGAGACAACGCACTGAGAAGAAGGCGAAACCATGAGCGCGATACAGGAAAAGCTGACCGGTCTGCTCGTCACCCAGCTCGGCGTGCCCGCCGGGAAGATCGAAGCGGACATCTCCTACAAGGACCTCGCCCTCGACTCGCTCGCACTGATCGAGCTCACCATGCTTCTCAACAAGGAACTGGGGATCGAGCTCGACGACGACCTCCTGCAGGGCGAGACGACCATCGCCGACACCGTCGAACTCATCGAGTCCCAGGGCGTGCGGGCGTGAACATCCCGTCGAAGGGGGCCGTGGCGATCACGGGTCTGGGACTCGTGACCGCGGCCGGCCTGGACGCGCGGACGAGCTGGGAGCGGGTGTGCTCCGGCCGGCCGACGGCCGCCCCCGATCCCGAACTCGCCGGTCTCCCGGTCGACTTCTCCTGCCGCGTGCCCGGCTTCGACGCAGGGGCCCTGCTCGGGCCGGGCAGCGCCTGGCGGCTGGACCGTTTCACCCAGCTGGCGATCGTCGCCGCCCGCCAGGCGGTGGCCGACGCGGGCCTCGACCCGCAGAGCTGGGACGGCACCCGGGTCGGTGTCATCGTCGGCAACTCCCTGGGTGGCACGGCGACCTGGGAGGAGCAGCACCGCCGGTTCCTCCAGGACGGGCCGAAGAGCGTCTCCCCGCTGTTGATTCCCATGGGGATGCCGAACATGGTCGCGGGCCATCTGGCCATCGACGTCAAGGCGTACGGGCCGAGCATGGTCACGGCCACTGCCTGCGCGTCCGGGAGCAACGCGATCGGCCTGGCCCGGGATCTGCTGCGGTCCGGCACCTGCGACGTGGTGCTCGCCGGAGGGGCCGAGTCCGCGCTGACGCCCGCGACCGTCACCGGCCTGACGCGGATGGGCGGACTGTCGAGGCGGCGCGAGGACCCGGCCGCCGCGTCCCGGCCGTTCGACGTGGCGCGCGACGGCTTCGTCGCCGCGGAGGGCGCGGGGATCCTCGTCCTGGAGCGGCCCGAGGACGCGCGGGCGCGCGGTGTCCCGGTCTACGCCGATGTCGTGGGCTTCGGCTGGTCGTCCGACGCACACCACGCCACCGCCCCCGACCCGAGCGGCGCGGGCATGGAACGTGCCCTGCGCGCCGCCCTCGCCGACGCGGGGGTCGGCGAGGGCGAGGTGGACCACGTGAACGCGCACGGCACGTCCACTCCGCTCAACGACGTCACCGAGGGACGCGTGCTGCGCCGGGTCCTGGGCGAGCGCCCGCTGGTCACGTCGACCAAGGGCGTCACCGGGCACGCGCTGGCGGCAGCCGGCGCCATCGAGGCCGCCTTCACCGCGCTGGCACTGCACCACCGGGTGGTCCCGCCGACGGCCAACCTCACCGAGCTCGATCCCGAGATCGACCTCGACATTCCGACGGGCACGGCGGCCAAGGCGGATGTGGAGGTCGCGGTGAGCACATCACTCGGTTTCGGCGGCCACAACGCCGCGCTCGTACTCGCGGCCGCCTGAGAGGAAAGGGAGGAAAAGTGCGCCTGAGGAATCTGGGCAACACGGGAATCAAGATCGGCAGCGTCGGCCTCGGGTGCATGGGCATGAGCTGGCTGTACCAGGAGTCCGCCCGCGACGACGAACGGTCCGTCCGGGTCGTCAACGAAGCACTCGACCTGGGCGGGAACCTGCTGGACACGGCCGACCTCTACGGGGCGGGCCACAACGAGACGCTGCTGGGCAGAGCCATCGCGGGCCGCCGTGAGGAGGCCGTCGTGGCGACGAAGTTCGGCATCGTCCTGGACGACCTGAAGCAGCGGGCGGCCCATCGCGACAACTCGCCGGCCTATCTGCGCACGGCGGTCGAGGGCAGCCTGCGGCGGCTGGACATCGACGTCATCGACCTGTACTACGTCCACCGCATCGACCCGGCGGTGCCGCTGGCGGAGACGTGGGGCGCGATGGCCGAACTCGTCGAACAGGGCAAGGTGCGCTGGCTCGGCCTGTCCGAGGCGACCGTCGCACAGGCCCGGGAGGCGCACGCGATCCACCCGGTGACCGCCGTCCAGTCCGAGCTGTCGCTGTGGACGCGCGATGCCCTGGAGGGCGAGCCGGGCGGGATGGTCGGCTGGTGCGAGAGCGTGGGGGCGAGCTTCGTCCCGTTCGCTCCGCTGGGCCGCGGCTTCCTCACCGGCACGCTGCACGCCGGCCAGTTCGAGGACAGCGACTTCCGCGCCGCCAACCCGCGTTTCCACCGCGCCGCGATGGAGGCCAACCAGCGCATCGTGGATGTGATCCGGGAGGTGGCCGACCGCCGTGCGGTCACGCCCGCCCAGGTCGCCATCGCCTGGACGCTCGCGCAGGGCGAACGGGTGGTGCCGATCCCCGGCACGAAGAACTCCCGCTATCTGCGGGAGAACCTGGCCGCGGCGGAGGTCCACCTCAGCCAGGAGGACCTGGCCGATCTGGACGCGCTGCCCGCGGCCCAGGGACACAGGTACTGAGCGCATGAGCGGCCACACCCGACACACCGGCAGCGAGCAGACGAGCGGCGGCGTGCGACCGGTCCGGATCGCCTTCTTCGACGTCGACGAGACGCTCATCGACGTCAAGAGCATGTTCTCCTTCCTGGAGTTCCACCTCGCCGATCCCGATCGCTACCGGGCGGCCGCGGACGCGCTGACCCGCGCGGCTCGGGCCGGCGTGCCCCGCGAGGAGACCAACCGCGCCTACTACCGCAACTACGCGGGGATGGAGCGGGCGGCGGTCGCCGAGAGCGGGCGGCGCTGGTTCGCCGGAGAGCGTCGGCGCGCCGGGTTCTTCCACCGGGAAGCCGTGGGCGAGCTGCGCCGGCTCCAGGCCGAGGGACACCGCGTCGCCCTGGTCTCCGGGTCGTTCCGGGCCTGCCTCGACCCGATCGCGGAGCACCTCGGTGCGGACCACGTGCTGTGCAGCGAGCCCGAGGTGGTCGCGGGCCGTTACACGGGCGAGGTGCTCAGCACCGTGATCGGCGAAGGAAAGGCCGCGGCCGCCCGGGCCCTGATGGACCGGTCGGGAGCCCGCCCCGAGGCGTGCGTGGCCTACGGCGACCACGCCTCCGACCTGCCGCTCCTGGCCTGCGTGGGCCGGGCGGGGGTCGTCGGCGACGACCCGGTCCTCGTGGAGCACGCCGACCGTCTCGGCTGGACGAGGCTCCCCTCAGCCGTCGGGTCCGCAGCGACAGCACAGGGGACCGCCGCTGCGGACCCGGCCCTCGCCCCGCCTGCCTCGCGGGCGCCCTCCACCCCGCCAACCCCATCCGCTCCATCCACGTCGAGCACGGAGGAAGTCTCAGATGCGACTCGGTAACGGGCTGGGTGTCCGGGCCGTCACGACCTGGCTGCCGCGGGCCGTCGAAACCGCCCAGGACGCCCTCGCACGCGGCAGGATCAGCGACGAGGACCTGAGGAACACCGGCGTCACCGAGGTCCCCGTGGCGGACACGGTCTCGGCGCCGGACATGGCGGTGGCGGCGGCCCGCGACGCGCTCGCCGCCGCGGGCTGGGACGGGTCCGGCCTCGGCTTCACCACACACGCCTGGATCCACCACCAGGGGCATGACTTCTGGTCGCCCGCGCATTATGTGGCGCACCGCGTCGGCGCGGTGCGCGGGGTGCCGCTGGGCATCCAGGTGATGTGCAACGGCGGCGGAACCGCCCTGGAGGCGGCCGCGTCCCGGCTGCTGGCCGACCCCGCCACGGGCTCCGCACTCGTCACCACCGGCGACCGGTTCCCCGACGAGGGGTTCGACCGCTGGGCGGGCGACTACGGCGTCTTCTACGGCGACGGCGCCACGGCTCTGCTGCTGCACGAACGCGACGACACCGTCGACGAGTTCACGCTGCTGGGACTGTCCAGTGCCGCGGTCTCGGCGGCCGAGGGGCTGCATCGCGGCCGGGACGAGTTCTCCCCGGTGAGCCGGTGGATCAGCGACCGGGTCGACGTCAGGCGCACGAAGAAGGCGTACATCACCGACGTCGGCCTCGACGGCTTCTACAGCGGGGTGCACACCGCGCTGCGCACCATCGTCACGACGGCGCTGGCAGAGGCCGGCATCGATCCGGACGACCCGCGCATCCGCGTCCTCGCCCTGCCCCGGGTGGGCATCAAGGTCCGCCGCGAGACCTACCACCCGGCGGTCGAGGGCCTGACCAAGGCGCGCATCGTCGAACTGGGCGACCGTACCGGGCACTTGGGCGCCGGCGACATGGCGGCGAACCTGACGGCCGTCCGGGAGCAGGAGCTGCTCGCGCCGGGCGAGATCGCCGTCGCGATCTCCGCGGGCGGCGGTTTCGGCTTCACCTGCGCGGTCGTCGCCCGGCCCGTCCGCTGACCCACCTCTCTCCCCACACCCCCCCATCACCCCCTGAAAGGGAACGTTTCATGAGTACGGTCCGTCCGGACACCGCACGCGGCAATCCGACGCTGACTCTCGCCGCGGTGTGCCTCGCCGTCCTGGTTCTGCCCGCCTCGCTGACCGGTACCTCCGTCGCGCTGCCGGACATCAGCTCCACGCTCCACGTGGGGCTTGCCCCGCTGCAGTGGGTGGTCAACGCCTACAACCTCGCCTTCGCCTGCTTCATGCTGGGCTGCGGCTCGCTCGCGGACATCCTGGGGCGGCGGCGGATGTTCGCCGCCGGCACCGTGCTGTTCGCCCTGTCCAGCCTGGCCAGTGCGGTGACGTCGAGCATCGCCGTGCTCGACGTGGCCCGTGCGCTCGCCGGACTCGGGGCCGCCGCGGTGATGACGGCGGGTGCCGCGACGCTCGCCACGACGTTCGAGGGTGCCGCGCAGGCCCGCGCCTTCGCGATTCTCGGCTCGTCGGCCGGTGCCGGTCTGGCGCTCGGTCCGTCGACCGCGGGTGTGCTCGTCAACGCCTTCGGCTGGCGTGCGGTGTTCCTGTCGCACCTGGTCGTCGCGGTGATCGTACTGGCCGCGGTGCCGAAGATGCCGGAGTCGAGGAACCCCGCCGCGACCAAGGTCGACTGGGCCGGCACCACGACCTTCACGCTGTCGCTGTTCTGCCTGATGTTCGCCGTCGTCCAGGGCCCGCAGCAGGGCTGGGCCAGTGGTACGACGCTGCTGCTGTTCGCCTCCGCGGCCGTGCTGATGGCACTGTTCGTCGTCGCCGAACTGCGCCAGCGGCAGCCCATGTTCCAGCTCTCGCTGCTGGGGCAGGGCCGCTTCATGGCGGTTTCACTGATCCCCGTCGCGCTGTCCTTCAGCTTCGTGTGCCTGCTGGTGCTCCTGCCCACGTACTTCACCTCGGTGGCGGGGATGAGCATCAACGCCTCGGGCGCCACGATGATGCTGCTCACCCTGCCCGTCCTGGTGGTGCCGCTGGTCGTCAGCAAGCTGGTCAAGAACGGGGTCTCCACCCGGCTCGTGCTCACCCTGAGCCTCGTGGTCGCCGCGGTGGGCGCCGGCTGGCTCACCCTGATCGCACCGGACGTGTCGGTGGCCGCGCTGGCCGGCCCGCTGCTGCTGCTCGGCATCTCCATGGGCATGACGGCCGGTCTGGTCGACGGCGTGGCGATCACCTCCGTGGAGCCCGCCCAGGCGGGTGCCGCCGCGGGCATGTTCAACACGATGCGTCTGGCCGGTGAGGCGTTCGCCATCGCCGTGATGAGCGCCGTGCTGCTCAACTCGACGCGCGCGCACATCACCGACGGTCTGGCCGGCGTACCGGGGACGAAGGGTGCCGACGCGGGCGCCCTGGCCGACCGCGTGATCAGCGGCGATCTGGCCGGAGCGGCCGGTACCGTCGCAGGCTCCGCCCGCTCCGCCTTCCACGACCTGCTGACCGGCAGCTACACCGACGGTCTGCACCTCGTGCTGTGGGTGGTCGTCGCGATCTGCGCCGCGAGCGCCGTGCTGGTGGGCGTGATGCTCCGCGAGCCCGCCCAGCAGGCCGCGCCCGCCGCCGAGAAGGCCGCCGTATGAGCACCCCCGCGAGCGTGCTGCCCGTCCTCGTCACGGGCGCGGGACCGGCCGGGCTGACCGCGGCGACCGAACTCGTCCGGCGTGGCGTACCGGTCCGCTGCGTGGACAGGGCCGAGGGCCCCAGCACCCTGTCCAAGGCGCTGGGCCTGTGGCCGCGGACCGTCGAGCTGATCCACCGGGTCGGCGGGCGGGACCTCCTCGCCACCCGCGCGCTGCCCCAGTCCCAGATGCGGTACTACTCCGACGGGAAGGTCATCGCCAACCTCCGCTACCGCCCCGCGACGCGGCCGCTGATCTGTCCGCAGCCGGACATCGAGGAGGTCCTGCGGGCCAACCTCGCCACCGTCGGGGGTGCCGTGGAGTGGGCGACCGAGCTGCTCGGCTTCGAGCAGCTCGGCGACCGGGTGCGGGCCAGGCTGCGCGGCCCGGACGGCACCGAGCACGAGGAGGAGTTCGCGTACCTGGTGGGGGCCGACGGGGCGAGCAGCACCGTCCGTGGACACCTGGGCGTCGGCTTCGAGGGCTCCACGTACGAACTGCGGTTCGTGGTGGCCGACGTGATGGTCGACACGCGTTTCGACCACCGCATGACGCACTACTTCTGCTCGCCGCGGGGCATTCTGGTGGCCTGCGGCCTGCCGGACGGGCGCTGGCGCGTGTTCACCTCGGCACCTCCCGGGGTCACCCAGGAGGACATCGACCTGGCGGCGGTGCAGCGCCTGGTCGACGAGCGCGGACCGGGCGGCATCCGGCTGCGCGACCCCGACTGGATCAGCGTCTTCAACGTGCACGCACGGCACGCCGAGTCGACCCGGGTCGGCCGGGTCTTCCTGATCGGGGACGCCGCGCACATCCACAGCCCGGCGGGCGGTCAGGGCCTCAACACCGGGGTCAACGACGCCCACAACCTGGCGTGGAAGCTCGCCCTCGTCTGGCACGGGCGCAGCGCGGAACGGCTGCTGGACACGTATGCCGGCGAGCGCGGGGAGGTGGCGCGCGCGGTGGTGCGCCAGGCCGACGTGCAGACCAGGCTGTGGCTGCTGGGCAAGCGGCACCAGGTCGTCCTGCGGGACAACGCCCTGCGGGTCGCCTCCGGCCTGCGCCTGTTCGACGTCGCCTACATTCCCTGGCTCGCAGGCCTGCGGACCAGGTACCGGACCGATGCGCCGGCCGGCGGCAGGGTCGCGGGCTTCGTGGCCGGCGCGCTGGTGCCGCAGCCGCTGCGCGGTCAACTCGACGACCTGCGGCACACGTTGATCCTCGTCGGGCGGCCGGACGAGGAGGTGCGGGAGCTGAGGCGGTGGTGCGCGGAACGGCTCGGCGTGGTACTCGATGTCCGTACCGTGGCACGCCGCGGCCGATCGACGCTGGTGCTCGCCCGGCCGGACGGCCACGTGGACGGGATCAGCAGGGACGCCCCCGAGATGCGGGCACGACTGACCGACCTGTTCCGGCCCCTGCTCGGGGCCCGGCAGGAGGAACAAGAGAAAGCGAAGGCACACACGGCATGAGTCTTATTCCGGACAGCCACCGGGATCTGCTGGAGCGGCCGCTCTTCGGCCACCTGGCCACGATCCGCCGGGCGGGCGGACCCCAGGTGAACCCGATGTGGTTCTCCTGGGACGGCGAGTACATCCGCTTCACCAACACGACGATCCGCTACAAGTACAAGAACATCACGGCGAACCCCCAGGTCGCGGTGTCGGTCAACGACCCGGAGCAGCCCTACCGCTATCTGGAGATCCGCGGCGAGGTGGTCCGCATCGACGACGACTCCTCCGCCGAGTTCTTCGCGCAGCTCGCCGAGCGGTACGGCATGAAGCTGGACGGTCCGCCGCCGGACGCCGAGCACCGGATCGTGTACGTCGTCAAGCCCACGTCGGTCAGCTACCAGTAGCCGCCCGGCCGCAGGCCGCCGGGTCAGTTCCCGGCGGTCTGAGCGGGCAGGAGGTCCGCGACCGGTGCGGTGCGCGCGCCGAGCGCGGTGAGCCGGTCGAGCGCCTCGCGGTGCTGCGCCTCGTCCACGCTCGCGGTGGCGTCGGAGACGACCACCACGTCGTAGCCCAGGCGCACCGCCGTCGTGGCCGTGGCCGCGACGCCGTGTGCGGTCGACAGTCCGGCGACCACCAGCTCGGTGACCTGCTCGCGGCGCAGGACGTCGTGCAGCTCGGTGCCCTCGAAGGCGTCGAGACCGTTCTTGGTCACCAGGTGGTCGCCGGCGCGCGGTGCGCACGCGGGGACCAGCTGGTTGGGCGCGGCGCCGATGCCGCCGTCGGCGCCGTCGGCGCGTACGTACCGGACGAGAACGACGGTCGAGGAGCCGGTGTGCGCGAAGTGCTCGCGCAGCCTTCCGCATGCGTCGACGACGGCGTCGCCGCTGACCGGCTGCCACGGCATGTCGACGATCCACCGCTGCAGATCAATCAGGACAAGTGCCGTGCGGGCGCGGGTCATGTGTTCCCCCAGGGACGGATGATCGGCGGTCGTCGGCACACTACCAAGGGGACAAACAGCCCAGTGGAGAGGCCAATCACGACGCGGGACGGACTGCGGCTGTGGACGGAGACGTTCGGCAGCCGCCGTGACCCGGCGCTGCTGCTGGTGATGGGCGGTTCGGTGCCCGGCCTCGTGTGGCCGGACGAACTGTGCCGACTGCTCGCCGCGGACGGCTACTTCGTGGTGCGTTACGACCACCGGGACACCGGCAGGTCGGGGAAGTCCGACGACGAGTACGACCTGTCGGTGCCGGCCTCGGACGCCGCCGAGGTGATCGTCGGGCTCGGGCTGGGCCGGGCGCACGTGGTGGGCCAGTCGTTCGGCGGCATGGTGGCCCAGTTGCTCGCGCTCGACCGGCCCGAACTCGTACGGTCGCTGGTGCTGTTGTCCAGCTCCCCGGACGCGAACGGCGACGTGTGGCAGCCGCCGCGCACCGGTCTGTCCGGTCCACGCCCGCCGATGCTGGAGCGGGTCGCCAGGCTCACCGCGTCGCCGCCGTGCGGTCCCGAGGAGTCCCTCGCCGCCGCGGTCGACGGCTGGCGGGTGCTCGTAGGGCCCCTCGTGCCGTTCGACCGGGCCTACTGGGAGGACCTGGTCCGGCGGGTGATGGCCCACGGGGTGCTGCCCGACACGTCCGGGCGCCATCTGACGGCCCTGGACCGCACGCCCCCGCTCACCGACCGGCTCCCCGCCCTCGACGTGCCGACGCTCGTCGTGCACGGCGAGCAGGATCCGGTCTTCCCGCCGGATCACGGTGAGGAGCTGCGCCGGGTGATTCCCCGCGCGCGTCTGTGGCGCATCGCCGGCATGGGGCACATCTTTCCCCCGCACTGGTCGTCGACGATCCGGGACCTGATCGTCGACCACCTCCGCCGGTCGCACCCGTCGGATCTCGCCACCCGGCGCGTGCGCCGGACCTGAATCGCGTACGAAGGAGACTGTGATGCGTCGTCACCTGACGGTCCGGACCGCTTCCGCGCACCCGCAGCCGAGAGCACGGGTGGGCGCGGCGTCGGGCAGCTGCCTCCCGTACGGCAGGGGCAGACACACAACGCCGCCGCGCGGTCCGGGTCCCGCTCCGGGGGACGGTGTCCCGTACCCGCCTGCGTCCGGTGTCGTCCCGCCGCCGGAGGACGCGCCCGCACCCCAGAGCGACATGCGGAGGGACTTCCTGCGAGCGCTGCGCAGCCCGCGTCCCCTCCACCCCCTCGACGACCCGGCTGCGTCGGACCCGGTGACGACGGCGATCTGCTGGTTCACCGGTACGGCATGACCGGCGTGTCGCTGATCCGAGTCACCTCAACTCGTTGAAATCTTAAGGGATTTGCCGTGTGACCTACCGAACAACGCGCCGTCACCGCATCGATATTTTTCGTCCCCTATTCTGGCAAGTGCACGGCCCGACAGACCCCCGTGTGCGCATTCTGGCAATGGCGCGGTGCGCTGAGCGGGGGGCGGCTGTGCACACGCCTACGGGGGAAGGCAACAACCGCATGGTACGAACGGAATTCGTCCCGTCGCCGCGTGCCGCCGCGCACAGCGCCGGAAACAACTTCGGAATTTTGGGAACACTCTCTGCGTCAATCTCCGGTAATGAAAAGATCATAGATTCCGGAAAGCTCCGGGTACTCCTGGCCGCGCTGCTGCTGCGGGCCGGATCAGTGGTCGAAAACGACCGTCTCGCGGACTGGTTGTGGGACGAGCGCCAGCCGTCGAACCCGCGCGGGACGCTGCACACGTACGTACGCCGACTGCGGCTCCTGCTCGGCGACGCGGACCTGGTGGCGACCGCCGCCGGCGGCTACCGGATCGACGTGGACGAGGACGAGCTGGACCTGACGCGGTTCCGCCGCCTGGTCCTGACCGCACAGCGGACGGAGACGCCGGAGGAGCGCGCGCGGCTTCTGGCCGAGGCGCTGAGCGTCTGGCGCGGGGCGCCGCTCGCGGACGTTCCGTCCGACTCGTTGCGCCGCGACGAGTCCCCGGCACTGGAGGACGAGCGACTCGGCGCGCTGGAGGCGTACTTCGAGACCGAGCTCCACCTCGGCAGGCACGCGCAGCTGGTCAAGGAACTGCGCACGGCCGCGATGGACAATCCGCTGCGGGAGAACTTCTGGAGCCTGCTGATGCTCGCCCTGTACCGCTCGGGGCGGCAGGCGGAGGCACTGGACGTCTACCAGCAGGCCCGCCGCGAACTGGTCGAGCAGCTCGGCATCGAGCCCGGCGAGCGGCTGCGCGCGCTGCACACCGGGATCCTCGAATCGGACCCCGCACTGGCGGCCCCGGACGGGCCTCGTCCCGGCGTGGACAGGGTCGTCACGGTACCTGCCCAACTCCCGCCGCTGGCGCTCGGGTTCGTCGGGCGCGACGACATCGTCGGCCGGGTCGAGGCGGTCCTTCCTCCGGTGCGAGGCCGTACCGGGGTCCCCGTCGTGGTCCTGTCCGGACCGCCCGGCGTCGGCAAGACGGCACTGGCGGTGTGCCTCGGCAGACGGATGCGCGCCGCGTTCCCGGACGGACAGCTCTATGTGAACCTGCGCGGCTACGAGCGGGGCGGGGCGTATGCGCCGCTCCCGCCGGACCAGGTGCTCTCGCAGTTCCTGCGCAGCCTCGGCGTGCCGGCGGACCAGATCCCGGTCGACCCGGTGGAGCAGGCGAACCTCTACCGGTCCAAGCTGACCGGGAAGAACGTCCTGGTGGTGCTGGACAACGCCTCCAGCGTCGAGCAGGTGCTCCCGCTCGTCCCGGGGGACGCGGGATGTTCCGTACTGATCACCAGCAGGCACCAGTTGCGCTCCCTCGCGGTCACGCACGGCGCCCAGGTGATCGGCGTCGGCACACTCAGCCCGCAGGAGTCCGCCGAACTGGTCACCGGCATGATGCGCCAGGCCGGGGTGGCGATGGACCCGGAGGTGGTGCGCGAAGTGGCCGAGCTGTGCTCGTACCTACCGCTCGCCCTGCGGATCGCCGCGGCCAACCTGATCAGCGCCCCGGGCGGGCAGACCGAGGCCTATCTGGAGAGTCTGCGGCGCGGCAACCGCCTTGCCGCCCTCTCCGTCGACGGCGACACGACCTCCGCCGTCTCCACGGCCATCGCCCTGTCGTACGACGCGATGACGCCGGACGACCGCGCCGTCTTCCGGCTCACCGGGCTGTTCCCCGGCTCCGACTTCACTCCGGCGGCCGTCTCGGTGCTCGCCGACATCAGCGAGGCGCAGGCGCGGACCGGACTGAGCCGGCTGGAGACCGCCAGCCTGCTGCATCAGATCGCGCCCGGCCGCTACCAGTTCCACGACCTGTTGCGCGAGTACGCGCAGGACCGTGCGATCGAGGAGCACTCCGCGCAGGCGCGGGCCGAGGCGCTGGAAAGGCTCGGCGGGTGGTACCTCGCGGGCGCGTGCGCCGCCGCCGATGTGCTGTACTCGGAGTTCGTCCGGCTCGCCGAACCGGCCCGGCCGCACGCGACGTTCGACTCGCCGCGGTTCCGGGACGAGAGCCACGCGATGGCCTGGCTGCTGGCCGAGCGGCGCAACCTGATGGCCTGTGTGCGCCACTTCGGCACGCACGGCCCGCACCATCTGTCCTGGCACCTGGCCGACGCGCTGCGCGGCTTCTTCTGGACGGGCAAGTACCGCACCGAGTGGGACGAGACGACCCGCATCGGCCTGTCCGCCGCCGAGTCCCTGGGCGACGAGCCCGGCATCGCGGCCATGCACCGCAGCCTCGCCAACCTGCACAACACGCTGGGCGACTACGAACGGGCCATCGCGCACCAGGAGAAGAGTCTCGCGCTGCACGACCGGCTCGGCATGGCCGAGGAGGTCGCGGCCATGCTCAACAACATGAGCCTCGCCCACCTCAGCCTGGGCCGGGGCGAGCAGGCCGAGAAGGCGGCGCGGCAAGCGCTCGACACCGCGCGCAGCATCCGGTCGCCCCGTCTGGAGGCCACCACCCAGGGCCTGCTGGGGTTCATCCACTGGACGCAGGGCGACATGACGCGTGCCGACGAGTTCCTCACGGCGTCGCTGGCCGTCGCCGACACTCTCGGCCTGCACCACATCAGTTCCTACAGCCTGCGCAACCTGGGCCTGGTGCGTCAGGCCACCGGGGAGCTGTCCGAGGCGCGGTCCTGCTTCACCCGCGCGCTGAAGGCCTCCGAGTCCATCGACTCCTCCTACGACAGGAGCATCTCGCTGTACGGGCTCGCCCTGGTCGACCTGGATCTCGGCCGGCACGAGAGTGCCCAGGAGTCGGCACAGCGCGCCCTGAGCTCGTTCCAGGAGTGCGGCGACCGCACCTACGAGGTGGAGACGTTGTGCCTGCTGTCGGCCATCAGCGCGAAGCTCGGCGCGTTGCCGGAGTCGGCCGGCTATGCGCGCATGGCGCTCGACGGAGCCCGGCAGATCCGTTACGTCGACGGTGAGGCGTACGCGCTGGCGCGCCTCGCCGTCGTCGACCGGCTCATGGACGGGGAGGGGGCCGCGGCACACGCCGAGTCGGCCCGCTCCCTGGCCGAGTCGAGCGCGAACCGTGTCGCCCGCAGCAAGGTCCTGCTGGAACTGGCCCCGCTGTACGTGAGCCTGGGAGATCCGGACCGTGCCGAGGAGTGCGCGCAGCTGGCGCTCGCCCTGTCCCAGCCGACCGCGCAGCGCCTGAACGTCGCCAGGGCCGAACACGTCCTGGGCACCGTGGCCGCGCTCGCCGGCGACGACGCGCCGGCGCGCGCGTACTGGACCCGGGCCCTGACGGCGTTCACCGAGATCTGCGCCGCGGAGGCGGACGACGTACGGGCCCGGCTCCACGCCGACCCGGCAGCGTCACCACAGGACACCAGGACGACCGGGAAGGCCGGGACGACATCGTGAACAGCCTTGTGATGACAGCGAGTTCGGCAAGGACGAGGCAGGGCGGACTGCGCCGGGTCGCCGTCGCCTCGATCGGCAACGCCATGGAGTGGTTCGACTGGGGCGCGTTCGTGACGTTCGCCGCGCTGCTCGGCGCCCAGCTCCAACCGGCCGGCGACGCCACCACGAACGTCCTGAGGACGCTGTCGGTGTTCGCCGTCGGGTTCCTGTTCCGGCCCCTCGGTGGGGCGCTGATCGGCGCGTACTGCGACCGCCGCGGCCGTAGCGCCGCCCTGCGGCTGTCCCTGCTGATGATGGCGGGCGGCAGCCTCCTGATCGCGCTCATCCCGCCCCACCGGACGGTCGGCGTCCTGGCCCCGGTGCTGCTGGTGGTGGCCCGGGCGTTGCAGGGACTGTCAGCGGGCGGCGAGAGCGCGGCGATGAGCACGTACGTCAACGAGACGGCCCCGACCGGGCGCCGCGCCCTGTACTCCAGCGCCATCTACATCAGCACCACGCTCGGCACGCTCGCGGCGACGCTGATCGCACTGCTGCTGCACAGCACGCTCACCCCCGCGGAGCTGGGCAGCTGGGGCTGGCGCGTTCCCTTCGCGGCCGGCGCGCTGCTGGCCCTGTACGGCTGGTACCTGCGCGGGCGGATGGACGAGACGCCCGTCTTCGACACAGTGCGCGAGCGACCGCGCAACCCTGCCTGGCAGGCGGTCCGCACCCACCCGCGCGCCGCGGTTCGCGTGGTCGGCTTCACCCTGGGAGCGACCGTCGTCTACTACACCTTCGCCTCCTACCTGCCCCTGTACGCGCAGCTCCGCTACGGGATGCCGGCGAACGCCGCGCTGTGGGCCGCCGTCGCCGCGCAGGTGGTGTTCATGCTCGCGCTGCCCGTGCTCGGCATGGCCGCCGATCGGTTCGGCCGCCGTCCGCTGCTGCTGGTGTTCGGCTGCGGGTTCGCCTGCCTGTCCCCGCTGTTCCTGGGGGTCCTGTCGGGCTCGGCCGTACGGCTGTTCGCGGTGATGACGGCGGCGCTGCTGCTGTTCGGCTGCTACGCCGCAGCCGCGCCGACGGCGACGCTCGAGATGTTCCCCACGGCCCTGCGCTCCAGTGGCGTCGGACTGCCGTACGCGCTGACGGTGGCCCTGTTCGGCGGAACGGCGCCCTACCTGAACGAGTACCTCGCCACACACGGTCACGCCGACTGGTACCGCTGGTACGTGGCGGCTCTCTGCCTGCTCAGCACCGTGTCGTTCGTCCGGTACCGGGAGACGAAGGACGTGGACCTGACGGCCGTGGGACGGACCTGACGACGGCGCCGCCCCACGGCCTCACCGCCCGGCCCTGCCCCGATCATGGACGCATGGAATCGTGGACGATCAAACACTTCTCTCAGGCCAACCCGGCGGGAGCCGGACAGAACGACGTGCCCGCGCTTCTCCGCAGGGTCGCGGACTCCGTCGAGAGCCTCGGCCCGGTTGAGGTGCAGGACCTCGTCCTGCACACGGAGTTCACCGGGGACGGCCCCTGGCCGTCCCTTACGGTCTACTACCACAGCGCCGAGAGCTGACCGGCTCTGCATGAAGCGCCCGCACACGTGGCACGCCGCAATCATGCGAAGGAGAGGGCCGGTCCGTGTGCCCCCGGCAGGATCGAACCTGCGACAGCCGCTTCAGGAGTTCGATCCGAGCGCAGCCCGGCGGCGTCACCGCATGGTTGGGTCGAGCGTGCGGTGACCTTGATCATCGCCGGCAGGCTGACAGAGCCTCGCGTGGGAAGTGCATGCTTGTCCGACTGACCCGCTGTTGACGGCGGCAGCGGTCGCGCCCTGGACACTCAGTGTCCGTACGGGAAGTGGGATGCGGCGAGAGTTCGAGCGGCGAGCGCCCTGTGTGCCGTGGCGGTCGCCCTGCCGGCGGGCGCCTGCGGTGGTGCTCCGAAGGCGCTGCCGCACGTGACGGCGGCGGACGTCCTGGGTCACTGGACAAGCGACTGCGGATCGACTCTCACGGTCGAGCCGGACCGTACCTTCACCGTCCGGGATCTCCCAGTCGGCTTCGCGCTGGGCTCCGGAGCGGTGAAGCGCCTGGCAGCCGGCCACGGGTACCTCTACGCCGGGGCCAAGGGGGCCACCCCGCAGACTTTCGACCTGAAGTTCGGCGAGGAGTTCTACGACCTGGACCAGGTCCGCAAGGGGGACTCGATCGCCCTCCGCGCCGTACTCGGCGACCCCAGCGACAACCGGTGGTGCGAGTTCTCTCGCCGCTCCCGCGCCTGACCGGTCAGGTCGGGCATCCGGTCCTTGGCGTGTGACATCAGCGGAGTGCGTTCTTGCCGGCGTCGGCGCCGACGCGAGGCGGCAGCAGAAACGGTCCGAGATCGTTCACTCCCCGGGGGCGGGCCACCGCCGCGCGGGGCCGCTGAGCGGTGTCCCATGTCCGCGCTCGGCTCGGCCCGACGGGCCCGTTGAGGGCATCGCAGCCACCGCACTACCATCACCTCAATTGATCATTCAAGTTAGGTACAGCGTAGGACTGGACATTTAAGTGCATGCATCCGCCCCCTTGCGTAAGACCATGACTTGAATGTTAAAGTCATCCACGTGAGGGAGGGCCGCCCGGCTCGCACACCGACGGGCAACGGCACCCACCACCCGCCGCACGTGGCGAGAGATCTGTGCGGCGGATCTCGGACTCTGAGAACCAGCCTGGAGGAACACGACATGAAGTCGCTCAAGTGGAAGACGATGATCGCCGCGGCCGCGGTCGCGAGCCTGGGCAGTCTCGCCATTGCCGCTGCGCCGACACAGGCCGCGAGTCCCGTCGCCGGCAGCACGCGGGTTCACACCGTCGCCGGCTCGGAGGCCCGCGCGGACCTGAGCCCGCGCGAGCTGGCGGCGCTGCCGCTCACGAACCGCCACCTGACCAAGCGTGAGATAGCCAATCTCGCAGTCGTCCTGCGCGAGTACCACGTGGCGGAGGGCAACAGCCTGGACGTCGACGCGTTCGTCAACGGCTTCGCCAAGGACGGCGTCTTCAACGACGTCGTCGCCGGCAAGACCTATCAGGGCAAGGCGCTCGGTGACGTTCTGAACAACATGGCCGGCCTCTTCCCCGATGTCCACCGTGAGCTCAAGCGCATCACTGTGAACGGCGACGTGGTGAGCATCGAGCTGTCGATCCAGGGCACGTTCGAGGGGCCGCTGCAGACGCCGGCGGGCACCGTGAAGCCGACCGGCGCGAGGGTCGACGTGCCGACCGCCGACTTCTGGTACCTGCACAACGGCAAGGTCGAGAAGTTCAACTGCTATGTCGGGTACACGGACATGTTCGCCCAGATGGGCGTGAACCTCGACTGGGCCTCGGCGGTCGCCAAGGGCTGAGCCGAACCCCGGCGGGTGATGCCCGGCACTACCGGCCGCACATCACCCGCCGGGGTTTGACGAGGTCTGCCTGACGGCGCGGTCCCATCCGTCTCCATGGAAGGCCGAAAGGCTCCTCGGAGACCTGCTCCGAGGGGCCTTTCTGATGCTCCGACGCGGGTCAGAGTGTCATTGGATCGTGCCTCCGGCAGGATTCGAACCTGTGGCACTCGCTTGAGGAGTGGGATCGAATCCCTGCCAGGTGGTGCCTGGCGCTGCCGCTCGGTGCTGTCTCTCCTGGTCAGAACCGCACGGCGAGCCACTTGATCCGGCTCATGCCGCCCTGTATCGGGCTGTCCGCTCACGCATCGCTCACGCGCTGCCGCTGCTGAGCGGCGCATGGGTCAGATCTGGCCGAGGTCGATCTTCACCGGGAAGGGGGCCACTACCTTGAGGATGCCGGTGAACAGGTCTCCGTCCCGGTCTTCGTCGCGCGGTCGAGAACGTAGGTGTACACAAGGGGGGACGCCCGTCGCGGCCTGCTCGATCCGCCAGTGGAAGCCGATGCCTGCCTTGGCGTACTGGTCGACCTTTTAGCGTGGTGCCCTCGTGGCGGCTCTGTCAGTGCCTTCTGCCAGCATGCTGCCGTGACAGTCACATCACCCGATCAGCGCCCGGACGAGGCCACCCTGGAGTTCCTCTGCTCCGCATTCGAGCCGGAGTGGCGCGAGCCGGCACTGGGATACGAAGCCGTCTCGGCGTGGGAATCCGAGAACGGGGTCGTCCTCCCGGAGCCGTACCGGAGCCTGGTTGCCGAGATCGCCAACGGGTCATCCTTTGGGCCACCGGAAGACGGCGGCCTCCTGCCCTTGGGCTGGCTCCCACCGGACTATCCCTGCCAGGGGGATCGGAATCCCTCTGCTCTGTTCCCGCTCCAGGAGACTTGGGCCTGGGAAGGCGAGCCCCTGGCCGAAGACCACCACGAGCGCGTCGCCGATGTCTACAACCACGGCTCCATCGTGCTCGGCACCGAAGACGGACCCTCATCTTTCTGGGTCCTCGTCGTGACCGGTCCCCAGCGAGGCAAGGTATGGCTTGTCACGGACGTCGGCGCCTATCCGTATCCGATGCCGGAAGCGCTCGGCTTCCTGGAGTGGGTGCAGCGCTGGCACGCTGGCGACGGCTGGTGGGACTGACGTAACCGCATGGAGCCCGATGCACTGCGAAGGCGTCGGGCTCGAATGTATGGGCAGGGATGCTGGCGCTGCCGACGGGGAATTACGTGGAGTTCCACATTTTGCGGTCTGGCCTCATCCTCATCAGATCGATCACGGTGTCTTCCAGGCCCTGCATCTTGCTAAGGAAGCGGCTTGACGCCGGCCGCTAAAGTACGCCGGAATCCGAACGTGTTCGCGGCTGTTGGCGTCACCGCTGATGTCACGACCGCGGGCGTCACGGCCGAGCTGCACTTTCACGATCTGCGGCACACGGGAAACACGCTGGCCTCCACGGCCGGGGCCAGCACGCGGGAGCTGATGACGCGGATGGGCCACAGCAGCTCGCGGGCCGCGCTGATCTACCAGCACATGACCAGCGACCGTGACCGGGCCATCGCCGATCGGCTCGGCGCCGTGATCAGGGGTGGTGGGGGGAGCGGCTCCGGGCCCCTCCGAGAAGGACCCCGCGGACCCGTAGTGGCACGCGTGTGGCACGACGCCTGAAACGCCGAAGGGCCAGCCCGGGAGGAAACCCTTCCCGAGCTGGCCCTTCTCTCTGTGCCCCGGCAGGATTCGAACCTGCGACGCCCGCTTTAGGAGTTCGATCACCAGGTAGGGAGTTACTGGCGGCTCATGTGGGGGCAGGCCACGAAAGGTCTCCACGGGGTGCCTACGTCTGCTGCCGTTGATGTCAGACGTGGATGTCAGCTAGCTCTGTCACCAACCACCGAACAGTGGTTGCAACGCAGCCGCTATGCCTGACGTGATCGCCAGGACGCCGCCCACGCTGGCAAGGATGGTGAAGGCGTTTGAAGTGAAGATATCGTCCCCTACATACCAGTAGGTTACTCGCCAGATGGGTGTGTTCTCGTCCGTCGTGAGATTGACCATGACAGACCGGGCGGAGCGGATCCGCTGTCAGCGGTTGCTCGTGGTGCCGATGTCGACGATGTGGTTGTACCGCTCCACCAGCACGAAAAGCTTGATCTTCTGCGTCGTCTCCCCGCTGCCGAAGGTCAGGGTGACGATGACCTCATGGCCGTTACCCACGGCGCCGTTGTCGGTCACCGTCCACTCCCGCGGGACGTTTTGGGCACGCAGGACACCGTCCGCCCCGTGCTTCTTCTCCCAGTCCGCCAGTCGCTTGGCGAAGTCGGGCGTCAGGTAGTGCTTGCGGAGCACCGTTTCCAGCGTGGCGTCCGGGTCCGTGTAGTCGCCGATCGCGTCGATGTACGCGCCGTAGAAGTCGGCGACCCGGGTCACCACTTGGCCGCTCGTGCCGCTGACCGACTGCGGTGCGGCGGCGGACGACTTTGCGGGGGCATGGACGGATGCCTGTGCCGACACCTGTGTCGACACACCGAGTCCGACAGCCAGGACGAGGCCGGCGGCGACGGCCGCGCGGCGGCCCGGACGGCGGTGTGCGGGGGACTTCCTGTTCATGTGCATCTTCCTTTTCTGGTCCATATGTGGTTGCTCACGGCCCGGTGTCTTCGTGCCGGGGCCGTCGTGTGGCTATCGCCTTTTCGGGTCGGCGAGCGCTGCCCCAGAGTCATGAACATCTGCTGCTGCGCGGACCCATTCCCCTCCTCCCTACCGCGGCTCGGGGCGCGATCGACGACACCAAGTCCTGCTGAATCGCGCCGAATGACCCTGTCAGCGGTCGATTGGCCGCCCTCCCCACCCCCGTGGCGGAGGGCGGCCCCGGTCATGCGGTCAGCGGAGCTTGTCCACGGCCCGTGACGGCCGTTTGAAGGCCCTCACCGGCGCCATGCCCGAAGTCGCCAGACGGGTGTCAAAGACGGCCCCAGGAGGTCACCGTGTGCAGGCCGTAGCCGTGCCCGCTCGCCTCGACAGGCAGCGTGCCGTAGTCCTTCAGCGTGGCCTCGGTCTCCGAGCCGGCCTTCTCGATGCGTGCGCACAAGGACTTGATGTCGTTGCTCGGCCGCGAGAAGCGCCCCTTCGTCACAGCCGTCCTGGACAACTGCACCCTGACCTGACGGACGGTCGCTCCTGTCGAGTTCGATGCGGAGCTCCCGGTACCAGGTCCGGGCTGTCGCCGCCCGGCGCCATGCGTAGACAGCGGTCCTGTTCCACCGCCTCCGGTACGCAGGCGGCGACCTTGCCGACCGTTCAGGACGGGGACGAGATTGGATACGACGGGAGTTGGGCTGCCGTGAGGAAGCCGACGCCTTGGCCGCGACGTTTGCCAGTGTGGTGAGCGTCGTGCCGAGGGCGAGCCCGTGACGGCGAGTGCGAGGGGCGGGCCTGCTCGGGTGCGCTGGTGCATGGGTGTCCCCCGTGAATGAGTGCATGAGTGTCGTTTGTCGCCCGCCGCCGACTGGTCGGTCCGGTCCTGGTCGGTGCGACACCAAGAGCTTCAGCCGTCACGACGGCTCCGCGCAACGCCGGACGCCCGCCTGGCGAGGGTGGAACCATCCCAGCCCATCTGACGTGCAGGTATATGGACCGCCTGAGATACGGGGACACGTGGGAGATTGGGGGAGCGGTGTCGACCGAGGACGACGTCGAGCAGTTCGCGGCGCTGCTGCGCCGGCTGAAGGACCGCACGGACCGGAGCTACGGCTCCCTGGCCCGCCGTCTCGGCATGAACACCTCCACGCTGCACCGCTACTGCGCGGGCGAGACGGTCCCGCAGGACTACGCCCCGGTGGAGCGGTTGGCTGCCTTCTGCGGAGCAACACCGGAGGAACGCCTCGATCTGCACCGCCTGTGGCTGCTCGCGGTGACGGCACGACAGAGGCCGAGGGCGGGTGAGGAGGCAGCGGAGCCGACAAAGACCGAAGGAGCACTGAAGCCGACAGGGGACGAGCGGGCTTCGGGTCCGGACAGCCGGACGGCGGGGCGTGCGGGTGGCAGCACGTGCAGTGTGGGTGGTGGCGCCGACGGCATCGGTGGTGACGGGGGCGGCACGAGCGGTTCACCACCGCGACTCGATGCGGGCGCCCCCGACGCCGCACTGGCTACTCCCGACGCTCCCGGACCGGGCAGTTGCGAGTCGACGGCCCAGTGGGATGCGGTCCGCTCAACTGGACGGCCCTGGTACCGCCGTCGCCGTACCGTCGTCAGCGCAGCCACGGCGACCGTACTGCTGGTGACGCTGGGCAGTATGTCGGCGCTGTCGGCCGACCGGTCTCACGACAACTCCGCCAAGGCCCCCGGTCAGTCCCGTACGACAGGAAGCGGTACGTCACACCACCCCTCGGCCACTGCGGCCAGCCCCTCCCGCAGCCGTTCTTCGGCCTCGCCCTCCACAGGAGCACGGGCTTCAGGGAGCCCCGAGTCGAAGGGCGGATCGTCGGCGGAGACGAAGAGCGACGCCCCCGTGCCAACCGGTGTGCCGCTCGCGTGGACCGCCGACTCGCAGATCTGGGACGGCGGTTGCGGACACGACTACGTCATCGGCAAGGAGCCGGCCCAGGTGCCCCCGCCGCCGGTAGAGCAGGACGCCGGAGTGTGGGCAGCGACGCAGCAGGCGGTACCTGGGCGGCAGACGATGGTGCAGATCTCGGTGCAGGGGAAGTCGTCCACGGCCGTGGTCCTCGCGGCCCTCCGGGTCCGTATCGTCAGCCGCGGCACCCCGGTCACCGGCAACGCGTACGCCATGGGCCAGGGCTGCGGCAGTGATCTGCCGCCCCGCAACTTCTCCGTGAACCTGGACGTCGACCGCCCGATCGCCCACGCGCGCCCCGGCAACGACAGCGGAAAGCCCGTCCCCGCGGTTCAGTTCCCCTATCGCGTCTCCGCCGAGGACCCGGAGGTGCTGCAGGTCACCGCGACGACCGAGGCCTACGACTGCAAGTGGTACCTGGAACTGGACTGGTCATCCCAGGGCCGCACCGGCACGGTCCGCATCGACGACCACGGCCACCCGTTCCGCACCAGCAGCATCAAGGGCCTGCCCCACTACTGGTACGGCACGAACGACCACGGTGTGCGTCAGTGGGTAGCCACCGACGTTTGAGGGAACGTGGGAGCTGCTCGGGCCATTTTCGCGATGTGACCGTTCCCCCCACCCAGGCCCATGCTGCTGGAGGGGCCGGTTGCTGCCGCTTCGGCCAGGAACGCCCGCCGCGTTCCACTCAGGTTCGGTGTCGGCTCAGGCATGACACCTGTCATATGCAATACCGGACGCAGAGTACTGGGGCTCCCGGGTGGACGTCCGTACGGTACTTCCCATGACGAAGAGCAACGGGGAAAGCCCACAGAAGACCGACATCAAGATGAGCCTGATCGGCGGTCATCGCCTGGCAGGAGCCACCCTCCACGAGAGGACCGTCACCACTTCCCTCATCGGTGGTGCCGACGTCGATCTGACGGACATGGACATCCCGGACGGCACCGAGCTGCGCATCACCAAGTTGAGCCTGATCGGCGGCGTCAGCCTCAAGGTCCGCCGCGATGTCCGGGTGGAGGTCCACGGGCTGCGCCTGGGCGGAGTGAAGGACGATGGCCCGAGTGAGCCGGGTGGCCCGACGGTCCGGATCGACGCCTGGGGCCTGGTTGGCGGCGTCAGCGTCACCCGCGCCTAGTTAAAGTTCGAAGAAGCCACCAACCTCCCACAGGCAGATGACAGATGACGGATCGGGAGACGAGACGCAGATACCGCTGGGGTCGTGGCCAGTGGACACGGTGCGTGACCGTCGCCCGCGCCGTATCTTCACTGCATGCTGGACAGGTGCACGCTTTTCCAACTGTCCGCGCGGCCGTCCGGGGGCGTTCGCAGGGGTTCATAGGGCAGGTAGCGGTCATAGAGGTCTGTGAAAGTGTGCCCGTCCGCCCTGTCGTCCGCTTGGCGCGCGCCCTCCCACACAGCCAAGTCCTAGCTCATGCCCGGAGGCTCTCACACCGCACTGACAGGCTGGCATTGCCGGTAGAACAGGCAAGGTAGGCGCAATGGACGGTCTCTCAGCCGAGGGCACCATCAGCTGGGGAAGCGACGGCACTTGTGCCGCGAACCGGCTCCTGACCTCCGCCCTACCTGCTCTCGGGGCCCGACCTTCCCTGTGCTAGGTTGCGCCCCTTGATCGTGAAAGCTATGTGGGGGCCTTTCATGAAGCTGGCGCGATTCTCGCCGCCGACCGCCGCAGCGTTGCTCGTGGGACTGACGACTGTCATCGGTCCCGGCGCGGTCGACTCGTACGCGGCGTCGGACATACCGCTGCCGATCGTGCACTTCTCGCACATGGTCGTGGACGCTCCGCACGGACACCTGTTCATCAGTGGCGGCGCCAGCACCGACGGCATTCTCGTCACCGACCTCGACGGCGGGAACCCGACGATGATCAGTGGTGAGCCGGGTGCCACCGGTCTCGCCCTCTCCGACGACGGATCCGCGCTGTACGCGGCTCTTCCCGACCAGGACGCGATCGCAGCGATCAACACGGAGAACCTGACCGAGTCGGCTCGTTACGGCACGGGGGCGGGCACCCATCCGGACTCGCTGGCCGTCGCCGGGGGCACCCTCTGGTTCGGGTACGGCACAGCAGGCGTTGGCGGCATCGGATCCGTCGACGGAGCCGGTACGGTCAATTTGGCCGGAGATTCAGACAGTTGGGCAGGGCCGCCGCTGCTGGCGACGACCCCGACGCCCTCCGGCGTACTCGCGGCCGCGGTGCAGACGGGCGACACGTCCGCCTTCGTCACGTACCGGGCGGAGGGAGGTGCCCTGACCCGGCAGGCGGCGAGGGCGCTGCCCTTCCCCGACTTGGGCGACCTCGCGGTCACTGCGGACGGGCTGCACCTGGCGGTGTCGTCATCGCAGAATGCGAGCATCGGCCGGTACCGCACCTCGGATCTGGCGGTTGACGGATTCTTCGCCACGGCGGTGCCCGCCAGGTCTGTCGCTGTGGCTCCGGACGGCACCGTAGCGGGCGGCGACGACGGGCTCGAGGCGTTTCCGGAGACGGGCGTGGGCTACTACAACGACTACGAGTTCGGCTATCCGCTGAGCCCGGCCGCACACGGCGTTGCCTGGGCACCGGACGAGAGCCGGCTCTATGGCGTGGCCGTGGACGCCTCCGGGGGAACACCGACGCTCCACGTCGCTCGAACCCCGGAAATCGCGTCGGTCGGGCTCTACGGAAGCGCGACAGAGCCGATCGCCCCCGGCGAGGCCTATTCGTTCCGGGCGGGGTTCGATTCGCCCCTCAGCCTCAGAGCCGGAGAATCCATGATTCCCGGCACTGTACGGATCACGCGCTACGACGACGCCGATCCGGACGGCGTGCTCATTCCAGACCCGACGACGACCCCGGCGAATGCGGCCGACTGGTTCGGCGCCTACCACGTCGCCGGCACTGTCCCCCTCACCGGCCCACTGAGCTTCCGCGTCGACTACTCCGGAAGCGGCCACTACGGCCCGGCTGGCCAGACCTTCGACATCCCTGTAGCGAAGTACGCGCCCACCATGACGCTGACAGCTCCCTCCGCCGGCGACCGTGCCGCACCGATGACCGTCACCGGTCACCTCACCTGGCCCCATGCGCATGTGACGACCGGCGCGGTCCACATCGTCAAGACCGACCTGGCGCACCCCTCCGGCTACTCGCTGGGCACTGTGCCCGTCGCCGCCGACGGCAGCTTCGCCTTGCACGACACCCCGCAGGTCGGCGGCGCGAACACGTACGCCTTCACTTACGACGGTGGCACCTCCTACCTCCCGGTCACGGAGTCGGCGAAGGTGCAGGTGTCCCGAGCCAATCCGACCCTGAGTGTGGCGACCGACGCGAAGTCGTACCACTCCGGCGCGACCGTCAAGGTCACCGCGCATCTGGGGACCACGTACAACTCCCGCTCCGTGACGCTGTACGACCAGCCCGCGGGCAAGTCGCGGACGCAGCTCAAGAGCGGCAAGGTCGACGCGCACGGGAACCTCGTCGCGTACTACAAGATCACCCGCAACACCGTCTTCAGCGCGGCCTTCGCCGGGGACTACCGCCACGCGCCGCGCACGGTGACCACCAGTGCGACCCTCACGCCGACGGTCCGGACGGAGATGCAGTGGCCGCTCTCGACCAGCCGCATCGGATCCACCACCTACCAGGTCTTCTACAAGTCCGAAGTCAACATGGGCTTCAACCTGCAGGTAACTCCCCATCAGTCCGGCGGCTGTATGTCGGTGTACGTCGAGCACTACCACTCGGGGGCCTGGCACCAGGTCACCTCGCAGAGTTGCGTGCCCTTGTACTCCGACGACTGGTACGGCTACGGCCGGGCTCTGAAGCTCTTCGCCAGCAACGACCACTACCGAATCCGCGGCCACTACACGCCGCCGGCCAAGGGCGCGCAGACCGGCAGCGTGTGGAGTCAGTGGATCTACCTCACCGTGCGCCCCGGCAGCCCCTCATGAGGCCGGGCAGTGCGGGGACGGTTGGTGGCCGGCTCCGGTCTATGGCACCCGAGTAGGAGCAGTCCGGCCTCCCATGACCAAGTGGCTGATCTTCACCGGACCGCGCGGCGGCCACGTATGGCGTACGTCCCCCATGGGGAGATATGGAAACGAGCACTGGCCAAGGCTGGGGTGATCCCCGAGAGGAAACCGGTCGACTCGTACGCCGAGTCCCGTGAGAACTGGGATGGTGATCAATCGCAAACGGGGGCTAACCTTGCTGGGCCTCATCTCTGAGAGGGGGGCGCCTCGTCGCACACCGTGACGAGACGCAGCCCCAGAGATGAGGTGGGGTGATGGAAAAATCGCACCCTTCCCCGGAGTCCAAGGGGAAGATCCGCGAGGTTGCTGGTCGGCTCACGATCGGCTGCAACGGCCAAAGAGTCGCACCAAGTTCTGCGGTCGGCTCTGTCCTCCGCCTGTCGCGAGGAACTGATCACGCGCAACATCGCCAAGCTCGTCGAGCCGCCCGGACCGACAACCGGGAGCTGAATCCCTGGACCCTCGACGAGACCCTTGACTTCCTCGCCGCCGCCCGAAAGGACCCGCTCTATGCGGCCTTCGTGCTCGCCATCGCCATGGGCCTACGCCGGGGAGAGAGCGTCGGCCTGCGCTGGTCTGACCTCGACCTGGACAACCGCGTCCTCTATGTTCGGAAGCAGACGAAGCGCCGCCGTGGCGTCCTGTACGACGAACCCGAAGAGCCGCCGTCGCCGTGCCGTGCCGCTCCCCGCCCTCTGCATCGCGCCCCTGCGTTGGCACCGGATGCGTCAGGCCGCTGCTCGGGCCAAGGCGGGGGAGAAGTGGCAGGAGTCCGCGTACGTCTTTACCACCCGCACCGGCCGCCCGGTCGAGCCGCGGAACGTCTACCGCTCCTTCACCCGAATCGCCCAGGCCGCCGGTCTCCGCGTCATCCGGCTGCACGACGCCCGGCACGGCACCGCGACCCTCCTCACAGCGGCTGGAGTCGCGCCACGCGTCGTGATGGAGATCCTCGGCCACTCTCAGACAGCATCACCATGGACGTCTACACCCACGTCGTGCAGGACACGCAGCGCGAAGCCATGAGCCACATGGACCGCCTGCTCAGGAGGCGCCCCGGTCGTCAGTGACCACCCTCGTTGATGTCAAAAACAGATGTCAAAGGCCCCGGACCATGATCGGTCCGGGGCCTCTTGGCTGGTGCCCCCGGCAGGATTCGAACCTGCGACACCCGCTTTAGGAGAGCGGTGCTCTATCCCCTGAGCTACGAAGGCGGGGTCCTGGCGAAGCCGGGTGAATACTCTGGGTGAGTATTCGTCTCGGCCTCTGCAAGGTGTGGCCGCCCCTGGAGGCGGTTCCAACAGGTTAGCGGATCGGGGCGGGGCGGTGGGGGTCAGGCTGGGGTCTTGTCTTGATCATTTGTTTTCGGTGGCTTTAGGGGCCAGGGCCCGGGCCGCCGTCGCAGAGGCTGTGTCCGCACGGAGCATGAGCGGCTCCGTGGCCGCCGGGGCGGCAGTGGACGCGGCCTCTTGCGTCCGGTTTCGGTCGGTGGCCCGGGGGCCGGCGCCGTCAGGCGGAGGGCGGGAGGCCGTCCGGCATGGTTCGTACGATCGTTTCCCCGCTTGCGATCGGGATCGCGGAGAGCAGTTCCGACGGGAAGTCGAACGCGTCGACCAGGGTCATCATGTGCGGCGCCAGTTCGGCGACCGTCGTGTCCACGGTCTTCGGCAGCGCGCGGACCTGGTCCGGCGTGAGATGGCCCTCGGCGAGCAGGTCACCGGTGTGCTCGCGGAGCCGTCGGAGCAGGAACAGGCGGCACAGGGAGCGCAGCAGGGCGGCCGACCTCGGGTCCGTCGCCTGGTCGGCCGCCGCGGCGAGGGCGTCCGCGGCCCGCAGGCAGGCATGGGCGGCGACCATCTCCAGGGCGGCGGACGAGGTGACGTTCCAGCGGCCGACCGGGTCGCCGGACGGGCCCTCGCGCAGGGCGGTGCGGGCCCGGGTCTGCCAGATGGCCTCCGCCTGGGCGAGCAGGCCGCGCAGGAAGGGGAGGTCGGTCAGGTCTCCTGCCGGCAGTGCCTCCGGCTTCGCGGACTCGTGGCCGAAGACCATCTCGGAGGCGGCCTTCACCCAGATCACCAGGTTGTCGCCCTCGGCGGTGATGCCGCCCTCGATGTTCGCGGGCAGGTCCGCTATGCCGTTGGCGGGGAACAGGCCCTGGGCGCCGCAGCGTTCGCGGCACTCGGTGGCGATCTCCCGTGCCTGCCAGGTGATCCAGCCCTTGGCGACGGCCGTGAGCCGTTGGGCCTCCTCGCGGTCCTGCTCGGTGTGCGCGGCGAACCGGTCGACCACCGCACGGTGCAGGAACGTCATCGCATACGCCGTGGCCAGCCCGTCGAGCAGCCGGTCGTGGTGGCTGCGATGGGCGGCGAGCGGGATGCGCTCACCGGCCCGGGGTCCGGCGATGAGACGGCTGTGGGCGTAGCGGACCGCGATGGTGAGCGCGGCGCGGGCCATGCCCAGGGTGCCGGCGCTCATGCAGAGCTTGCCCATGGTGACGCGGTTGATGGAACGCAGGAGCCGCTTGCGTTTGTTGCCGAGACTGCTGGTGAGCGTGCCGTCGCGGTCCAGCCGGCCGTGTTCGGCCTGCAGGAGCGCCTCGCGCGGCAGCCACACCTGGTCGAAGGAGGTGAGGCAGTGGTCGACGGGCGTTCCGGTGCGGTCCGGCAGCCGGCGGACCGTGACCCCGGGCAGATGCCCTGTCTCGTCGCTGAGCGGGGTGAGGAAGAGGAAGACCCCCTGGTCCTCGTGGTCGACGAGGAGCCGGGCCGCGACGACCGCGGTCTTGGGGCCGCCGGTCAGGCTGGTGTTGGGCATGAACTTGCCCGCGCCGGGCGTCGGGCTGTGCAGACGGAAGCCGTCGTTCGCCCGGTCGTAGACGGCGACGGTCTCCATCGCCGCCACGTCGTTGCCGTGCTCCAACTCGGTGCACAGGAACGTTCCTGTGCTGTGCAGCGCGGTGAAGGCGGACAGGTCGCGGCTCTCGTGGTCGTGGTCGACGAGGCTGCCGAGGAACAGGTTGTAGTGGATGCTCGCGAGCGTGGTCAGCCCTCCGTCCACCGGCCCGATCCACTCGTGCAGGGCGGCCAGCCGGTGCGGGTCGGCCACGAACCGGTCGGGGTCGGCGAGGACTTCGTTGAGGAGGCGCAGCCGGTCGTACGAGAGCGCGGCCCGCTCGGCCGGGGGAAGTCCGGGCCGGTACGAGAACGCGGGGCCGGAGACTGTTTTGCGCCAGATGCCGTGCCGGTGCTCGCGTTGCGGGCCCTCGAAGAGGAGACGCGCGAGTTCGTCGGCGACCAGGCGTCCGGCGGGGCCCGCGTGCGACGGGGTCTTTCTGCCCTCGGGGAGCGCCTGCGCGTCGGGGGCGGCCGATGCTTCGCGGACCGCCAGGTCATGGGTGGACGCCGTGTGTTCGCGTATCGCCGGGTCTTCCGTGGTCTCCGCAGCCAAGGCTTCGAAGGTCGTGACAGCCATCGGGCTTCCCCCTGGGTGGGTTCGGTCAGGTGTGAAGCGCGGGACAGAAGATACGTACCATCCGGTTTTTATTTCAAGAGCCTTCTTGGCCGACTCCTGGAGATCGCCGATCCCGCGTGGGATTTTATGGGCGAAATAGGCCTGATCAGGGACTGGAAGTTTCAGGGTTGAAAAACCGAATGGCTGGTTTTATTGTCCTGAAGCATCGACAGGGACCGTCCGGTCTCTTTCCCCGCGGTGCGGGCTGGTGCGGAGGGTGCTTGTGGCACGGCAGGAGCGGGCCATTCGGACACGGCAGGCGATCCTGCTCGCCGCGGCCGAGGTGTTCGACGCGGTCGGGTACGAGGCGGCGACGATCTCCGACGTGCTGCAGAGGTCGGGGGTGACCAAGGGCGCCCTCTATTTCCACTTCACCTCGAAGGAGGAACTGGCCCAGGCCGTCCTGGCCGCGCAGGTGTCCTCCCTCCCGCGCGTCCCGGAGCAGGAACTGAAGCTTCAGGAGTCGCTGGACGAGGCTCTGCTGCTGGCTTATCTGCTCCGGAAGGACACCGGTGACCCGATCGTCCAGGGCAGTGTGCGGCTGACCGTGGACCAGGGTTCGCCGAAGGACAACCTCAACCGGCGGGTGCCGATGCAGGCGTGGACCGAGCACACGCAGTCCCTCTTCGAGGAGGCCAAGCTGCAGGGTGAGATCCTCCCGCACGCCGATGTCGCGGCCTTGGCCAAACTGTTCGTGGGGGCCTTCACGGGCGTGCAGGTCCTTTCACGGATCATGACCGAGCGGGTGGATCTGGCCGAGCGGGTGGCCGATCTCTACCGGCATCTGATGCCCGCGGTCGCCGTGCCGGGGGTGCTGGTCCGTCTGGACTTCTCCCCCGACCGGGGGCCGAAGGTGTACGAGGCCGCCATGAGACAGCGCCAGTCGGAGGCGGCGAGCGAGGCTCCGTGACGGGGGTGGCCGGGGGCGTACTGCCCTGCCGGGCCGGCGGGTCGGTCCGGTGAGTACGCCGGGAGGTGACCGCCGGGCGGGGGCCCTGGTGCCGGCCGTCGGCCCGGACCGTCGGGCGCCCGGGCGGGGCGAAGGGGGAGCAGGGCGGCCGGATTCGGACGGGGGAGCCGGGCCGGGAGCAGGGCGCAGGCAGGCGGCTCCCATGTGGGGGTGAGTGTCTCTTCTGTGCAGTGAGTTCCACCGTGGTGCGCCGGGCGGTGTGCCACGCCGAATGCCGGCGCGCGGCACCACGTCGCATGCCGGCACCGCGTCGAGTGTCAGTTGCCACATCGAGTGCCAGTACCACGTCGAGTACCGATACCACGTCGAGTACCGGTACCACGTCGAGTACCGGTACCACGTCGAGTACCGGTATCACGTCGAATGTCGAACGGGCCGACCGATCGAACGGAGTGCACGGATGGAGATGACCCGATGCCCGTACGCCCTTGATGTGACGGGGCGTGACCTGGTGGGTGAGACAGCCATGTTGCGGGCGCAGGGGCCGGCCGTCGAGGTGGAGCTGCCCGGTGGGGTGCGCGCCTGGGCCGTCGTGCGGCAGAAGTACGTCAAACAACTCCTCATGGATCCCCGGGTGTCGAAGGACGCCCGGCAGCACTGGCCCGACTTCATCGAGGGTCGTATCGGCCCGGACTGGCCGCTCTATCCGTGGGTGGCGAACGAGAACATGCTCTTCGCCTACGGGGAGCGGCACGGGCGGCTGCGCCGGCTGGTCGCCGCGGCCTTCACCGCACGCCGCACCCAGGCCCTGCGGCCCCGGGTCGAGGAGATCACCGAGGAACTGCTCGACGAGCTGGCCGCGGTGCCGCCGGGTGAACCGGTCGATCTGCGGGCCTGGTTCGCCAATCCGTTGCCCATGCGGGTGATCTGCGAGTTGTTCGGCATCGCGGAGGAGGCTCGTGAGCCCCTGTGCGCGGATCTGGACCTGGTGTTCGGTACGGCAGTGCCGGGCGACGAGATGGCCGCGGCACAGGTGCGGGTCTTCGGGATGCTGGCCGACATGGTCGCCGGGAAGCGGGCCGAGCCCGGTGACGATCTGACGACTGCCCTCATCGAGGCACGCGACGGCGCCGACGGCCGGCTGACCGAGCAGGAACTCCTCGGCACGCTCTATCTGATGATCGCCGCCGGTCAGGAGACCACCTGCACCTTCATCACCAACACGATCGCCGCGCTGCTGGCCCATCCGGAACAGCGCGCGCATGTGCGCGAGGGCCGCGCCGACTGGGCCGACGTGGTCGGGGAGACGCTGCGTACGCGCAGCCCCGCCGCCTACTCGCCGATGCGCTTCGCCGTCGAGGACATCGACCTGGACGGCGTGCGGATCGAGAAGGGCGACCCGATCCTGGTCTCCTTCGCCGGTGCGGTCTCCGATCCGGAGGCGTACGGGGACGACGTCGGTGTCTTCGATGTGCTGAGGACCGGCCGACGGGACGACCTCGGCTTCGGGTACGGCGTGCACCGGTGTGTGGGCGCCCCGTTGGCCCGGCTTGAGGCCACCACCGCGCTGTCGGCGCTCTTCGCCCGCTTCCCCGATATGGAGTCTGTAATTCCGGTGGAGGGGGTCGAATCGGTGCGGTCCTTCATCGTCAATGGGTATGGATCACTTCCGGTCGTGCTGCGACCGAACTGATCCGTTTTCTCTGTCGGTTCGGGCGGGATCCTGTGCTTTCGGGCGATGGGATTCCGCCTTTCCGAGTGCGCCGCGCGGATGCTCCCGGGGCGCTTGCTCGCGCAATTGAAAACCGCACGTGCGGTTTGTTATGCTCCCGATCCAGCCTCAACGGAGCGTGTGATGGCCAAGCAGGAACGTGCGGTGCGAACGCGCAACGCCTTGATCCAGTCCGCCGCCGAACTCTTCACCCAGGACGGCTTCGAGTCGGTCTCGCTCTCGGCGATCAGCTCCCGGGCGGGGGTCAGCAACGGCGCGCTGCACTTCCACTTCCCCAGCAAGGCCGCGCTCGCGGCGGCGGTACGGGACGCCGCGACCCGGCGGTTCGGCCGGATCGCCTCCGCCGAGCGGCCGCCGCCGCAGCTCGGCGGCTCCCTTCAGGCACTCGTCGACACGAGCCACGCCCTGTTGCAGGGCCTGCGCCACGACGTCGTCCTGCGCGCCGGGTTCGAACTGGGCGACAGGGCGCGGGATGTTCGCCGGGGCGGCGACCTGTACGAGCGGTGGCATGTGTGGGTGGAGGACGCCGTCGTACGGGCCTCGCGCGAAGGGCTGCTCTCCGATGTGCCGCCGCGCGATCTGGTGGCCACGGTGGTCGGCGCGACGGTCGGCTTCGCCGCCCTCGGGGAGGGCGATGTGCGCTGGCTCTCCCACACCACCCTCACCCGCTTCTGGTCGCTGCTGCTGCCGCGCATAGCCTCGGCTCCGGCCCTGCGGGGCGTGGTGGCGGCGGGACGGCGGGCGGAGGCGAGCTGACCCCCGGTGAAGCCCGGAGCGCGCCGGCCGGAATCCGTCAGCGGCGTGACACATGGACCCGGTAGTTGCCCCCCTGGTCCTTCCCCGCCACGGTGATGACGACGCCCGCCCTCAGGTCCTGGAAGGACTGCCCGGGGATGAACGTCGCGTCGGACAACTCGGCCTGCACGTTGGGGCTGCGGGTACAGCCGCCGCTGTTGGGCCGGGAGTCGTAGACCGTGATGGGCCCGTTGCCGGTGTCGACGTCCGCGTCCACGCGGTAGATGAGGACGCCGGGCCGGCACACCGCGGCATCGTTGCCCTCTCGGGTCCGCACCTCGATGGCGTATCCCGCCCGGGAGCTGAGCGGGACGAAGACCAGCTTGTGCCCGCCGGTCCGGGCCAGCGGGGTCAGCGTGTACGCGACGGTGCCGCGCGTGGTGGCGCAGTCGACCTGGGAGTCTTCGAGCCAGCCGAGTTTCCACTTGTGCCAGCCGAGCATGTCGTTGTCGGCGCCCCAGTCCTCGCTCATGATGTCCCAGTGCCCGACCGCGGTGCCGCCCTCCTGGGTGTAGAGGTCGGGCAGGCCGAAGGTGTGGCTGTTCTCGTGGGGCAGGACCCGGTAGCCGGTCACCGAGTAGGAGCCCGAGCCGTCGTCCTGGCGGCTGTAGATGAAGGACGCGTTGGCGACGGGGACGCCGTCCGCGAGGGGTGCGTCGGCGTTGCCCGCGAAGGTCACGGACAGGACGGTGTCCAGGGCGGAGGGGCCGGCGTTCGGGGTGGCCAGCACGTTCAGCAGGTCGTAGCGGCGGAAGTCCACCTCGGCGTCGGCGGCGGCGACGATGTCCTGGACGAGCCGACGGTAGCCGGGGTCGAAAGGGGCGCCGCGCTCCAGCCCGTACGCCTTGAACGGCTTGGGCATCCGCAGCCAGCGCCGTATGGGGGCCTCGGGACGGTAGTCGAGACGGCCGTAGGAACTGGTGGTGAACCACCGCTGGGTCTGCGGGAAGAACTCCGCGAACCGGTCGAGCGCGCTGCCCTGCCCGGGAGCGTCGGAGAAGTCGATCATCAGCGTCAGGGCGTGGACGGTCCCGGTGGAGTGGGCGTAGCCGGTGGAGGTCGGGATGCCTTCGGGCATCTGGATGTTCGGATGGCCGTGGATCATGCAGGGGCGCAGCGCCGAGGAACGGGACGGGGCTACGGGGCCCGCCGTCGAGGAGCCCCCCAGCAGCTGCCCGGTGCCGGCGGCGGTGGCGACCAGCAGGGTCAGCGCGGTGACCGAGGCGAGGGAGGCGGCGCGGCGAGGGGGTACCCGGCGATGGGACGGCTGCATGTGGTGGCCCTCCGCTCCCACGGCAGCCGCCGGTCTCCGGCTGCACCCTTGCGATCACCCTCCGGCCCCCCGTCCGGGGGCGCGCGCTGGAGAAGACCGAACGAGGGGTTCTCGGGCGCGAACGGGGTGAAGCCGGGGGAGGGGAGGCGTGAAGCGGGGCGCAGGGCTCGGTCTCCGGCGCCCCGCCCGGGGGCGCGCGCTGGAGAAGACCGAACGAGGGGTTCTCGGGCGCGAACGGGGTGAAGCCGGGGGAGGGGAGGCGTGAAGCGGGGGGAGGGCTCGGTCCGGGCCTGTGACGAATGGCTGGCGAACGGCTGTCCACCCCCGGCCGCGATGTGGCGCGCATCACACGAAGTTGTGCCCGTAGGGGAAATAACCGGGGACGGAATCCCCGTTTAACCCTGTGTCCAGGCGAACCGGGGAAGGAATCCCCGGATCGCGTTTCCACCAGCCCGAGGAGTACGCCGTGCAGACCGCGACCGCGACCCCCGTGCAGCGCCGAGCGCCCAGGCCGCGCGCCGACGCCCTGCGCAACCGGGAGCGGATCGTCACCGCCGCCCGGGAGATGTTCGTCGAGTTCGGCGCCGATGTGCCGTTCGACGAGATCGCCCGCCGGGCCGGTGTCGGCAATGCCACGGTGTACCGCAACTTCCCGGATCGCGACGCACTCGCCCGGGAGGTCGTCTGCTCGGTCCTCGACCGTACGTCAGAGGTCGCCGAGCGGGCGCTCGCCGAGCGCGCCGACGCCTTCGAGGCGCTGGAGCGTTTCGCGCACGCGGCGGCCGACGAGCGGCTGAGCGCGCTGTGCCCGATGCTCTCCAGCGCGTTCGACCAGAATCACCCCGACCTGGAAGCCGCACTGGAACGGATCGAGCGGCTCGTCGAGGGGATCATGGAGCGGGCCAAGGCGGCCGGACAGCTCCGTCCCGACGTGGGCGTCGGTGATCTGACGTTCGCCGTGGCCCAGCTCAGCAGGCCGCCGGCCGGGACGGAGTGTCTGAGCGCCGACCGCTTCATGCACCGTCATCTCCAGCTGTTCCTGGACGGACTGCGGGCCCCGGCCCGCTCCGAGCTGCCGGGTACGGCCGTGACCATGGAGGATCTGCGCCGACCCTGAGCGACCTGTAGCGATCACCAGCGACCGATACCGATTAGTTCAGCGAACTCAACCCGTCTGTACCGGCAGACGTCTGCATCGACGGACGCCGTACCGACGAACGCCGGTGCCGGCGGGCGTCGGTGAGGACGTACGTCCGCACCGGCCCACGACCGTCCGCACCGACCGACGACGTCCGCGGCGAGCAGGCCGCACCGCCGACAGACGTGACCACGACAGACATCCCGGCCGTCACCGCCGACGAGCCGTGCCGTTCGACGCCTTTCTACGTTCCGTTACGTCCTTCTCCGTCCTTCCCTGCCCTTCTAGGCCCCTTCAGGTCTCCTAGTTCCGACTTTCACGTCCTTCTAGGTCTCCTGAGTCCCGATCTTTCCGTCACGAAGTCCCGAAGTGGGTACCTCCATGTCTGCACCAGCACGAAGCGTTCCCGGCGCTTCCGCTCCCGACAACAATCGCTGGCGAGCGCTCGTCTTCATCGCGCTCGCCCAGCTGATGGTCGTCCTCGACGCCACCATCGTGAACATCGCGCTGCCGTCCGCCCAGCGGGATCTCGGGATATCCGACGGCAACCGCCAGTGGGTCGTCACCGCGTACGCCCTCGCCTTCGGCGGTCTGCTGCTCTTCGGCGGCCGTGTCGCCGACCTGTGGGGCCGCAAGCGGGCGTTCGTCGTCGGCCTGACCGGCTTCGCCGCGGCCTCCGCCCTCGGCGGCGCCGCGCAGTCCGGCGCGATGATGTTCGGCGCCCGCGCCCTCCAGGGCGTCTTCGGTGCGCTGCTCGCCCCCGCCGCGCTGTCCCTGCTCGCGGTGATGTTCACCGACGCCAAGGAGCGCGCCAAGGCGTTCGGCATCTACGGCGCGATCGCCGGTGGCGGCGGCGCCGTCGGTCTGATCCTCGGCGGCTTCCTCACCGAGTACCTGGACTGGCGCTGGACGTTCTTCGTCAACATCCCGTTCGCCATCGTCGCGGCCGCCGGTGCCTACTTCGTCATCCGGGAGCCGGAGGGCGGCCGCAACCGTTCGCCGCTCGACATCCCGGGCGTCATCCTCTCCACCCTCGGCCTGGTCTCCCTCGTCTACGGCTTCACGCGCGCCGAGTCCGACGGCTGGGGCGACTCCGTGACGGTCGGCCTCTTCGTCGCGGCGGCCGTCCTGCTGGTGGCCTTCGCGCTCACCGAGTCCCGGGTCAAGGCCCCGCTGCTGCCGCTGCGCGTGGTCACCGACCGCAACCGTGGCGGTGTCTACCTCTCCCTCGGCCTCGCGGTCATCGCCATGTTCGGCACGTTCCTCTTCCTGACCTACTACCTGCAGGTCGTGAAGGGCTACTCGCCGGTGAAGACCGGTTTCGCGTTCCTGCCGATGGTGGCGGGCATGATCACCGGATCGACCCAGATCGGCACCCGCCTCATGACCCGCGTGCCCGCGCGGCTGCTGATGGGCCCCGGGTTCCTGGTGGCCGCCGTCGGCATGCTGTTCTTCGCGCAGCTGGAGATCGGTTCCTCCTACGCGGCTCTCGTGCTGCCGGCCCTGCTGCTGCTGGGCCTCGGCATGGGTACGGCGTTCATGCCGGCCATGTCCCTGGCCACGCACGGCGTGCAGCCGCGGGACGCCGGTGTCGCCTCCGCGATGGTCAACACCTCCCAGCAGGTGGGCGGCGCGATCGGTACGGCCCTCCTGAACACGATCGCCTCCTCGGCGACCACGTCCTACATCAAGGACCACATCGCCACGGCGACCTCCAAGCCGCAGCAGCAGCTGGTCCAGCTCCAGGGCATGGTGCACGGCTACTCGAGCGCCATCTGGGTCGCCGTCGGCATCCTCGTGCTCGCCGCGACGGTCGCCCTGACCTTCGTCAATGCCGGACGCCCGGGCGCCGGGCAGGCCTCCGGCGCGGGCGAGGGCGTCGAGGACGAGGTGCAGGTGCCGGTGGTCGCCCACTGACCGTGCGCACGGGCGCGTGACGTCGTCCGCCGACCCTCACGCCCCATCCGTACGCCTCACCCGTACGCCCCGGTCCGCCCCGGCTCCGCCACTCCGGCGGGCCGGGGCGGCCGTGTGTACGGACGAGTCCGGCTCAGCGGAGCCAGGGCAGGTCCGCCCCCGCCTCCTCGGGCTGAAGTCCCTCCGAGATGACCGACATGATCTCGCCGAGGGACTTCTGCTGCTCGGGGGTGAGGCGGTCGAACAGGGCCTGGCGCACGGCCGCCACATGTCCGGGGGCGGTGCGGGCCAGCACCCCATAGCCCTCGTCCGTGAGGACCGCGAGCTGTCCTCGCTTGTCGGAGGGACAGTTCTCGCGGCGCACCCAGCCGTTCTTCTCCAGGCGGGCGACGGCGTGCGACAGCCGGGAGCGGGTGATCTTCGCCCCGATGGCCAGCTCGGTCATCCGCATCCGCCGGCGCGGCGCCTCGGCGAGCTGGACGAGCAGTCCGTAGTACACGTGCGGCATGCCCGCGTCGCGCTGCAGCTGGCGGTCCAGGTGGTCCTCGAGAAGGGTGACGGCGTGCATGTACGCACGCCATGTGCGCTGCTCCTCGTCGGTGAGCCAGCGGGTGTCCTCAGCGGGTGCCGTCTTCATGGGCTCCACTGTACGAGGGTCTTCTTGAAACTTAAACAAGTCCGCGCTACGCTCTCAGAGGTTGAGATTTCAAGTAAATGTCGGAGGGAGCCGCCATGTCCGTCGCCGCCGAGGAGCGCACCACGCCCGAGCGCATGCCCGCCCTCTACCTCAGTCACGGCGCGCCTCCGCTGGCCGACGACCCGATCTGGCCGGGCCAGCTCGCCGCCTGGTCCGCCGGCCTGCCCCGGCCGAGTGCGATCCTCATGGTCTCCGCCCACTGGGAGGAGGCCCCGCTCGCCCTCGGCGCGGTGGAGACGATCCCGCTGGTCTACGACTTCTGGGGCTTCCCCGAGCACTACTACCGGGTGACCTACGCCGCCCCGGGCGCCCCGAAGCTCGCCGACTCCGTACGCAAACTGCTGCGCGCCCCCGGCATCCCGGTCCAGGACTTCCCGGACCGCGGCCTGGACCACGGCGCGTATGTGCCGTTGGTGGAGATGTTCCCCGAGGCCGACATCCCGGTTCTGCAGGTCTCCCTGCCGACCCTCGACCCGGTGAAGCTCCTCGACATCGGCCGCAAGCTGGCCCCGCTGCGCGACGAGGGCGTCCTGATCGTCGGTTCCGGTTTCTTCACCCACAATCTGGCCGCCCTGCGCCACGCGGGCGGGGGAGTGCCCGGCTGGTCGGCGGAGTTCGACGACTGGGGTCACCGTGCGCTGGAGGCCGGTGACGTCGACGCCCTTCTCGACTTCACCCGCAAGTCGCCGGCGGGCCGGCTCGCCCACCCGCGCACGGAGCACTTCGCCCCGCTCTTCGTGACGCTGGGCGCGGCGGACGCCGCGGGGGAGCTGGACGCGCACCGGTCGGTGATCGACGGGTTCTGGATGGGGCTGGCGAAGAGGTCGGTGCAGTTCGGCTGACCGCCACGCGGTCACAGCTCCTTCTCGTACCAGGCCACGTCCCAGTACCGGCCGAACTTGCGGCCCACCTCCCGGTAGGTGCCCACATGCCGGAAGCCGAAGCGTTCGTGCAGACGCACGGACGCTTCGTTGGGCTGTGCGATGCCCGCGTACGCGCGGTGGAGGTCCTCGCCGGCGAGCGCCGCGAAGAGGGCCTCGTACAGCCGTGCGCCCACGCCGCGGCCCGTGGCGTGGGCGGCGAGATAGACCGTCATCTCCACCGAGGTCGCATACGCGGGCTTGGCGCGAAAGGCGCTGGATGTGGCGTACCCCAGGATCTCCTGTGAGTCGCTGTCCACGGCAACCATCAGGCGGTGCGGTCCGTCTTCAGGGTGGGAGAGCAGCCAAGGACGTCGCTCTTCCGGAGTGAAGATCGCGGTATCGAAGGTGATCGGTGTCGTGTGTACGTAGTGGTTGTAGATGTCCGTGAGGGCCCCGAGGTCGTTCTCGACTCCTGGCCTGACCTGCACCTCTGTACGTTCCGACGCCATCCTGCCTCCCTGGTGGCGGCACAGGGTACTGCATGATCAGAAAAATCGAGGGGCAGGTTGGGAATTCTGTCCGGATTGCAGTCGTTGTTTCCTTCGGATGCCGGGCACCCGAATGGGTGTCCTCAGCGCCAACAGGACCATCCGCCAGCCCACCATCGCAAGGGAGCACGCATGGCAACCCGTGCCGTCGCCCGTCGCAAGTCCGCCGAAGGCGAGACCGTCGACGCGGCAAACAGTGTTCGCGCCCATGGCGGCGAGATCGCCGATCGCGACCTGGTCGGCATGTACCTCGACGAGATCGCGCGTACACCGCTGCTCGACGCCGCCAAGGAGGTCGAGCTGTCCCAGACCATCGAGGCCGGCGTCTTCGCGCGGCAGATCCTCGACGGTGAGGAGGAGGCCAAGGCGGATGCCACCCGTGAGGAGTTGGCGGCCCTGGTCGCCGAGGGCGAGCGGGCCAAGGACGTCTTCATACGCTCCAACCTGCGCCTCGTCGTGGCCGTCGCGCGACGTTATCCGCGCAGTGGCCTGCCGCTGCTCGACCTGATCCAGGAGGGCAACGCCGGTCTGGTGCGCGCGGTCGAGAAGTTCGACTACCGCAAGGGCTTCAAGTTCTCGACGTACGCGACCTGGTGGATCCGTCAGGCCATCACCCGGTCGATCGCCGACCAGTCCCGGACCATCCGGCTGCCCGTGCACCTGGTCGAGGAGCTCGGCCGGATCCGCCGGGTGCAGCGCGAGTTCAACCGTGAGCACGGCCGGGACCCCGAGCCCGCCGAGATCGCGACCGAGCTGGACACGACGGCGGAGCGCATCAGCGACGTCCTGGACTGGGCCCGCGACCCGGTGTCGCTGAACATGTCGGTGGACGACGAGGGCGAGACCCAGTTCGGCGATCTGCTGGAGGACACCTCCGCGGTGTCGCCGGAGCAGTCGGTCCTCACGCTGCTGCGCAGCGAGGAGCTGGACGACCTCATCGGCCGGCTCGACGACCGCACGGCGTCGATCATCAAGATGCGGTACGGCATCGAGGACGGCCGGGAGCGCACCCTGACGGAGGTCGGCAAGGAGCACGGCCTGACGCGTGAGCGCATCCGTCAGATCGAGAAGCACGCGCTGCTGGAGCTGAAGAAGCTGGCCCGGGACACCGGGTTCGACGCCGCGGCGTGACGGTGTCCGCGGGACCGGCGCGCACACCGGTCCCGCCGCGCCGGGTCGTGCGACTTGGCGCTGTTGCATCGCTTCAACCCGCCGGGTCCGGGGCACAAGACCTCCGGGCCCTCCCGCGCACGGGCCGGACCTAGGGGGTGTCGTCAAACTCGCGTCGTCGCCCGAGGGCGGCCCTGCGGCGTCAGGTGCGTGCATGGCGTCGCGGGGCAGGCGGGAGTTTGACGACAGGCCCTGGCGGTCCGCGCCCCCCTGAGCCGAGTCCCGACGCACTCCCCCCGGCGGCGGGACTCCTCCGGAGCCGGGCTCCGGCGCCACTCCCCCCTGGCGCCGGAGCCCGGCTCTCCCCTGTTGCCGGGACAGGGACAGGCCGACCGGGCCGCCCCGGACCTGAACCCCGGGGCGGCCCGGATGGCAGATTGTGCCACAGCGGCATAACCTGCCGTTGTGACCGGTACCAACCGTACGAGCGGGGCCTCGTCCCGCCGTACGTCGCAAGAACCCGGGGGCGTGTCCGCGGACGGGCTTGCTCCCTTGCATGACGAGCCTGTGCAGCGTGACAAGGGTGAGTCGCTGATCGAGCGCCGTAAGGCGGCGACGCGTATGGAGATCGCCCGGGCCGCCGCAGGGCTGTTCATGGCGAACGGACTGCGCGCCACCCGTGCCGAGGACATCGCCCGGGCCGCCGGAGTGGCCCCGCGCACCTTCTACCGCTACTTCGGGACCAAGGAGGAGGCGCTCGCGCCGCTGTTCTCCGAGGGCGCCCACCGGTGGGTGCAAGCGGTCCGTGAGGCCCCGGCCGGGCTGACCGTCGCCGAGGCCCTGCGCCATGCGGCGGTGCACACCCTGACCCCGGGCGTCGGTGTGTCCGCGACCTCCCTGGAATGGGTCCGCGCCCTGCTGTGCCTCATCGGCACCAACCCCGCGCTCACCAAGGTCTGGGCCGAGATCTGCCAGGCCACGGAGCGGGAGCTGGCAGACGCGCTCGCGGAGCGGACACAGGGGGGTGACGAGGCGTCAGCGGCCGTCACGCCTGCCCTGCGTTTCGCGGCCGCCATCGCCGGTGCCGCCGTCCGGGTGGCCGTGGAGACCTGGGCCGCGGGCGACCGCCCGGCCGACGGCCCCGACGGGCCCGCCGCCTACGCCGTACGCAATCTGGAGGCCCTCGGGGAGTTCGCGTGGGGGAGCGGCTGAAGGGGCGGACGGGTTCGAGTCGGACCGTCTCCTCCACCTAGGGGGTGCCTGACAATTCCCGCGGGCGCGCGACTCCCCCGGCCTGGCGGCTGGGAGATGCCCCAGGCACGGCGCCTCGCCGCGTTGTCGGATCACCCGAGTGCGTCCGGTACGCGGATGCTCCTCCGCCTTGCGATGCTCCCCCGGCTACCGCCGGGAGGTGCCCCCTGCGCCGGACGCCGCGCGCTGATCCGGCGCGAATCGTCAGACACCCCCTAGTGACGCGAATCGTCAGACACCCCCTAGTGACCTGAGTCAGAGATTCGTCGGCAGTAGGCGGCTACTTTGTCGAGAATCTCGTCGGCGGTCTTGGTCCAGGCGAAAGGCCTGGGGTGCTCGTTCCAGTCGGTGAGCCAGGGTCGGATGTCTCGTTCGAGGGCTTGGACGGAGCGGTGGACGCCGCGCTTGAGCTTCTTCTGCGTGAGCTCGGCGAACCACCGCTCCACCAGGTTGAGCCAGGAAGAACTCGTCGGTGTGAAGTGCAGGTGGAACCGTGGGTGTGTCTGCAGCCACTTCTTGATGGCGGGTGTCTTGTGGGTGACGTAGTTGTCGAGGATGAGGTGAACGTCGAGACCGGCGGGGACTTCCTTGTCGAGCCTGGCCAGGAACTTCTTGAACTCCACGGCTCGGTGGCGCCGGTGCAGGGAGCCGATCACCTTGCCGGTGGCGACCTCCAAGGCGGCGAACAGAGTGGTGGTGCCGGCGCGGACGTAGTCGTGGCTGCGGCGCTCGGGGACGCCGGGCATCATCGGCAGGACGGGCTGGGACCGGTCGAGTGCCTGGATCTGCGACTTCTCGTCCACACACAGCACCAGGGCCTTTTCGGGCGGGTCGAGGTAGAGGCCGACCACGTCGCGGACCTTGTCGATGAACAGCGGGTCCGTGGACAGCTTGAACGTCTCGGAGCGGTGCGGGGCCAGGGCGAAGGCACGCCAGATCCTGGAGACGGCGGACTGGGACATTCCGGTCGCGGCGGCCATGGACCGGGTCGACCAGTGCGTGGCGTTCGGCGGTTTCTCCTCCAGCGTCTTGACGATGACCCGCTCCACATCGGCATCGGTGATCTTCCTCGGGACACCGGGCCGTGGCTCGTCGGACAGGCCGTCCAGGCCGCGGTCGAGGAAGCGCCTTCGCCAGGTGCGGACCGTGTCCGGAGCGACCTTCAGCCGCCGTGACACCTCCATGATCGAATGCCCCTCGGCGCACTCCAGGACAATCCGAGACCGCAAGGCCAGAGCCTGAGCCGTCGACCGACGACGCAACCACCCCTCAAGCACGGCCCGCTTGGCATCCGTTACCGACAACGGCGGGATCTTCGGTCCACGACGGTTCACACCAAACCAACGACGAATCTCTGACTCAGGTCACTAGGGCCTGTCGTCCGCCGCCCGGCTCAGCCGTTCCCCCAACTCCCGGGTGCGAGCGACCAGTTCCGGGGGTTCGTGGACGGTGAACGGGCAGTCCACCAGGGCCAGCCGTATCGCCAGCCACTCCACCGAGTCGTTCGCCGTACCGCGCAGCCGGCAGCTGTGCTCGTCGAGGGGCTCGGGTTCGTCGAACCACCGGGGCAGGCGCGCCGCCACGAAGTCCGCGGGCGCGGCGAAGGTCGCGTCGAACTCGTAGGTCTCCTGGCGCCGGTACATCGACCGCCGCAGATACTCCGCCGCGCTTTTCGCCGGCAGCTCGCGCGGTGTGAACCGCACGCCTGTCGCGAAGGGCGCGCTGACCCGGTCGACCCGGAACGTGCGCCAGTCGTCGCGTTCGAGGTCGTAGGCGACGAGGTACCAGCGGCGTCCCGTCGACACCAGCCGGTACGGCTCGGCCAGGCGCCGTGACCCCGTGCCGTCCTTGGCGCGGTAGGCGAACCGCAGCCGCTCCCCGCCCGCGATCGTCGAGGCGATCACGGTCAGCGTCTCCGGCGCGATGCTCGCCCCGTCGCCGCTGGTCAGCGCGGTGGTGGCGGCCTGGAGCGTGGCGACGCGATGACGCAGCCGACCCGGCAGCACCTGTTCCAGCTTGGCCAGGGCCCGCACGGACGCCTCCTCCACACCCTCCACCGCGTGCCCCGCACCCGCGCGCAGCCCCACCGCGATCGCCACGGCCTCCTCGTCGTCGAGCACCAGCGGCGGCATGGCCTTCCCGGCGACCAGCCGGTACCCGCCGTCGGCCCCTCTGCTGGCCTGGACCGGGTAGCCCAGCTCGCGCAGCCGGTCGATGTCGCGTCGGACGGTGCGCCGGGACACCCCGAGCCGCTCGGCGAGCTCGCCGCCGGGCCACTCACGGGGGGTCTGCAGCAGGGACAGCAGCTGGAGGAGCCGGGCCGGGGTGTCGGTCGTCATACGTCGAGAATGCATGAGGATGAGGACATGATCTGACCTATTGGCCCTCTACCTTCGGAGCATGACCTCCACCGACAGCACACTCAGTACCGACGCGGCCGACGGGCTCCCGGCCGGCGCGAGCGACCGGCGCCGCTGGTTCGCGCTCGCGATCGTGATGACCGCGGCCTTCATGGACCTGGTCGACGTCACGATCGTCAACATCGCGATCCCCTCCATCCAGCGCGACGAGGGCGCCTCCTTCAGCCAGATCCAGTGGATCACCGCGGGATATGCGCTCGCCTTCGCCGCCGGACTGATCACCGGTGGCCGGCTCGGCGACATTCACGGCCGCAAGCGCCTCTTCCTGATCGGCATCGGCGGCTTCACGCTCGCGTCCGCGCTCTGCGGCTTCGCGGCCAACCCCGAGATGCTCGTCGCCTCGCGGATTCTGCAGGGCGCGATGGCCGCGATGATGGTCCCGCAGGTGCTGTCGATCGTGCACGCCACCTTCCCGGCCCACGAGCGGGGCAAGGTCTTCGGCCTCTTCGGCGCCGTCGTGGGGCTGGGAGCCGTCTCGGGGCCGCTGCTCGGCGCGCTGCTCACCGAGTGGAACCTGTTCGGGCTGGAATGGCGCCCCATCTTCCTGATCAACCTGCCGGTCGGCATCGTGGCGTATCTGCTCGGCCGGCGCTTCATCACGGAGTCGAAGGCCCCCCGGGCCCTGCGCCTCGACCTCGTCGGGGTGGCCCTGGTGACGCTGGGTCTGCTGATGCTCCTCTACCCGCTCACGCGCGGCCGGGAGCTGGGCTGGCCGCTGTGGGGGTACGCGTCGATGACGGGCGCGCTGGTGGTCTTCGGGGTGCTGGTGGCGTACGAGCGGCACAAGGCCGCCCGCGACGGCTCCCCGCTCGTCGAGCTGTCGCTGTTCCGGGTGAAGAGCTTCGCCGCGGGTATCGCGGTGCAGACGGTGTTCGGGATCGGCCTCGGCGTCTTCTTCCTGGTCTGGACGCTGTACATGCAGGTGGGTCTGGGGTGGAGCGCCCTGCGGGCCGGTCTGACGGGTGTGCCGTTCTCGCTCGCGGTCTCGACGGCGGCCGGGATGTCGGTGCAGAAGCTGGTCCCGCGCTTCGGCCGCAAGGTGCTGCAGGCGGGCGCGCTGCTGATGGCGGCGGGTGTGCTCATCTACATCGCCGAGGCCCGTCGGTACGGCCTGTCCATCGCCTCCTGGCAGATGGCGCTGCCGCTGGTGGTCATGGGCGCGGGCATGGGGCTGATCGTGGCGCCGCTGACGGACGCGGTCCTCTCCGACGTGCCGCGGGAGCACTCCGGTTCGGCGTCGGGGCTGATCAACACGGTGCAGCAGATGGGCAACGCGCTGGGCCTCGGGCTGGTGTCGGTGGTCTTCTTCGGCGAGATCGACGACCGGCCGGCCCCGGCCGCGGTGGGCCCGGCCTTTGTGCATGCCTTCCAGCACGCCCTGGGCTATGTCGTGGCGGTCCTGGTGGTGATCTTCCTGCTGATGTTCGCGCTGCCGAAGCGGCCGGCGCAGCACGTGGAGGGCGCGGAGGAGGAGTCGGACGCGGGGCCCGTCGGGGAGCCGGTGCTCGTCTCCTGAATGAGTGCGGGGCCCCTGGGGACCGGCGGGGCGCGTTCCGTGCGCGCCCGCCGGGCGTCGGACGTGTCAGGACCTTTCAGGGGCGCCCCTCCCGATTGTGCCCGTTCCGATGCCCGAACCTGTTTACTTTTCGGACATGCGGCCGTAGCCTCCCCCTGAAACCACACGTTCGGGCATCAGTCGGAGGCGAACGGACATGTACGCACCGGAGCGGCAGCAGGAGATCCTCCGGCTTGCCCGTGACGGCGGCCGGGTGGACGTCATGTCGCTGGCCGAGGAGTTCCAGGTCACGGCGGAGACGATCCGCCGCGACCTCAAGGCCCTGGACCGCGCCGGCCTGGTGCGCCGGGTGCACGGCGGCGCCATACCCGCCGGACGCCTGGACTTCGAGCCCGACCTCGCGGAGCGGGAGTCCACGGCGGCCGACGAGAAGGACCGGATCGCGCAGGCGGCCGTCGCCGAGCTGCCGAGCGAGGGCACGATGATCCTCGACGCCGGCTCGACCGTCGCCCGGCTGGCCGGGGCCATCCCCCTGGACGCCTCCCTCACCGTGGTCACCCACAGCCTTCCCACCGCGGCCCGCCTCGCGGACCACCCCGGCATCCAGCTCCATCTGGTCGGGGGGCGCGTACGGCACCGTACGCGCGCCGCCGTGGACGCCTGGGCGCTGAGCGCGTACGCCGAGATCCGGGCCGATATCGCGTTCGTCGCCGCCAACGGCTTCTCCGCCGGTCACGGACTGACCACCCCCGACCTCGCCGAGGCCGCCGTCAAGCGTGCCGCGATCCGCGCCGCCCGCAGGGTGGTGCTGCTCGCCGACTCCTCCAAGCACGGCCAGGAGCACTTCGCCCGCTTCGGCGACCTCGGTGATGTGGACCTGCTGATCACCGACAGCGGGTTGAGCCCCGAGGACGCCGCCGCGATCGAGCGCGGCGGCACGGAAGTAGTGCGCGCATGATTCTCACCGTCACCCCGAACCCCTCTCTCGACCGTACGTACGAGGTTCCGTCCCTCGACCGCGGCGAGGTCATCCGGGCCACCGGTGAACGCATGGACCCGGGCGGCAAGGGCGTGAACGTCTCGCGCGCCGTCGCGGCCGCCGGACGGCGCACGGTCGCGGTGCTCCCGCTGGGCGGGGCGCCCGGTGCGCTCGTCGCCGAGCTGCTCCACGACCAGGGCATCACCGTGGCGCCGGTGCCGATCGCCGGAGCCACCCGGTCCAACATCTCGGTCGCCGAACCCGACGGCACCCTCACGAAGATCAACGCGCCCGGCCCCGAGCTGTCCCCCGCCGAGGCCGAACTGCTGCTGGAGACGGTCCGCGACCAATACCGCGCGGCCGAGACCACGTGGATCACCTGCTGCGGCAGCCTGCCCCGCGGACTCGCTCCGTCCTGGTACGCCGACCTGGTCGCCCGTGCCCACGCCGCGGGCGCCAGGATCGCGCTCGACACCTCGGGGCCCGCGCTCCTCGAAGCCCTGCGCGAGCGCCCGGACGTGGTGAAGCCGAACGCCGAGGAACTCGCGGCGGCCGTCGGGCGCCCGCTCCTCACCGTCGGCGACGCGGCCAAGGCCGCCGAGGAGCTGCGCGAGATGGGCGCGGGCGCCGTGCTCGCGAGCCTCGGCGCGGACGGGCAGCTGCTCGTGTCCGACACGGGTGTGTGGTTCGGCAGCGCCCGCGTCGACGCCGTACGCAGCAACGTCGGCGCCGGCGACTCCTCCCTCGCCGGTTTCCTGATTGCGGGCGGCACCGGACCCGAGGCCCTGGCCTCGGCCGTCGCCCATGGAGCCGCGGCGGTCCAGCTGCCCGGCAGTGTGATGCCGACCCCGGCCCATCTGGACCCCTCCGCCGTGACGGTGACGTCGGAGGTGCCCCTGGACCGCGTCCTGACGGAGCCGGCGTCATGACCGCGCGCCGCCCGTCGCCGCGCCCGCGACGGCACCCGGCTGTCGCCGCCGAAGCCGGAGGGAGGCGGGTTTTCCCCGGCCCCGCCTCCCTCCTCATCCCTCTTGGGCTCCCCGCCCTCCCGGACCCACCCCCCAGCACCCCCATCCCCACCCCCGCCCCCGCCCGTCACACCCCCCGGGCGATACGCGTGCGAAGGAGCCCGCGATGAGCCAGATGATCACCGCGGACCTGGTCGATCTCGACCTGTCCGCCGACACCAAGGAAGCGGCGGCACATGCCCTCGCCGAACGGATGGTGGCCCGGGGCCGGGTGACCGACCTGGAGGGCTTCCTCGCGGATGTCGCAGCCCGCGAGGCGCAGATGCCCACCGGCCTCGACGGCGGCATCGGCATCCCGCACTGCCGCAGCGAGCACGTCACCGAGCCGACGCTCGCCTTCGGGCGCAGCGCGCAGGGCATCGACTTCGGTGCCGCGGACGGCCCGGCCGACCTGATCTTCCTGATCGCGGCTCCCGCGGGTGCGGACGACGCGCATCTGACGATCCTGTCCTCCCTCGCCCGTCAGCTGATGAACGCCGAGTTCACCACCGCGCTGCGGGCCGTGGACGACGCGGCTGCCGCCGCCGCGCTCATCCGCGGTGACGAGGCTCCGGCCGACGGTGCCGAGGAAGCCGCGGAGGCCGCGTCCGGGGCCGGTTCCGGTGCGTCCGCCGACGCCGCCGCGGGCGATGCGGCCCCGGTGCCGGGTGCGCGCGACGCGGAGGCCATCGGTGCTCCGGCCGGGCAGCCGTTCCGTATCGTCGCCGTCACCTCCTGCCCCACCGGCATCGCGCACACCTATATGGCCGCCGAGTCGCTGGAGAACGCGGGCCGCGAGGCGGGCATCGAGGTCGTCGTCGAGACGCAGGGTTCGGCCGGCTTCACCCGGCTCGACCCGGCGGTCATCGAGGCGGCGGACGGCGTGATCTTCGCCCATGACGTGCCCGTACGGGACAAGGACCGCTTCGCCGGCAAGCCGACCGTCGACGTCGGCGTGAAGGCGGGCATCAACCGGCCCACCGAGCTGATCGCCGAGGTGCGCGAGAAGGCCGCGCGCGGCGAGGTCACCGCGGCGGCAGGCGCCCCGGCGTCACCGGTCGAGCGGACCGGTGACTCCGGCGAGGGCTACGGCACCAAGCTGCGCAAGTGGCTCATGTCCGGTGTGAGCTACATGGTTCCGTTCGTCGCCGCGGGCGGTCTGCTCATCGCCCTCGGCTTCGCGATCGGCGGCTACAAGATCAACAAGGCGCCGTCGGTCATGGACCACTTCGTGTGGACCCAGACGGACAGCTGGGCCGCGCTGCTCTTCCAGATCGGCGTGGTGTCCTTCGGCTTCCTCGTCCCGGTCCTGGCCGGCTACATCGCCTACGGCATGGCCGACCGTCCCGGTCTCGTGCCCGGCTTCGTCGGCGGCTCGATCGCCCTCACCATCAACGCGGGCTTCCTCGGCGGTCTGGTCGCCGGTCTGCTCGCCGGTGGTGTGGTGATGGCGATCCAGAAGATCGACATCCCGCCGGCGGTGCGCGGCATCATGCCGGTGGTGGTGATTCCGCTGATCTCCTCGGCGATCGTCGGATTCCTGATGTTCGTCGTCGTCGGAAAGCCCATCGCCTCCGCGCAGAAGGGCCTGACCGACTGGCTGAACGGTCTCACGGGCACCAACGCCGTCCTGCTCGGCGCGCTGCTCGGCCTGATGATGTGCTTCGACCTCGGTGGCCCGGTCAACAAGGTCGCCTACACGTTCGCCACCGCCGGTATCGCGGTCTCCACCCCGAGCGACTCGGCGATGAAGATCATGGCCGCGGTGATGGCCGCCGGTATGGTCCCGCCGCTGGCGATGGCCCTGGCGACCACGGTCCGCGGCAAGCTCTTCACGCACACCGAGCGTGAGAACGGCAAGGCCGCCTGGGTGCTGGGTGCCTCCTTCATCTCCGAGGGCGCGATCCCGTTCGCGGCGGCCGACCCGCTGCGCGTCATCCCCTCGTCGATGGTCGGCGGCGCGATCACCGGCGCTCTGTCGATGGCCTTCGGTGCCACCCTGCGCGCCCCCCACGGCGGCATCTTCGTGGTCCCGCTCATCGGCAACCCGTTCCTCTACCTGGTCGCCATCGCCGCCGGCGTGTGTGTGACGACGGCCCTGGTGGTGCTCCTGAAGGGCCTGCGCAAGCAGAACTCCGAGGGTGCGGCGGGTGAGCCGGGCGGCGCCATAGCGGCTCCGTCCGCGGCCAAGCAGCCGGTCGCCGCCTGATCGGACTCCGCGCCGGCACGACATGCATCGGCCGCAACCCCGGTGAGGGTGTTGCGGCCGACGTGTATGCCCGACGTGTCCGTTCGGCGACGGGTGACCCTGTTACGGCGTCTCCGGCTCCTTGGCCGCCTCTTCGCCACTTCTTGTCCTTACTATCCACACCTGCGAGATGCGTCACGGTCCGGGGTCAAAGGCCCGGTTCGTGGTGTCTACTGGGATGCATGCCTGTGCATATGTCGACCTTCCAGTTGCTGGGTGTGCCCGCCCTCGCCCTGGTGACGGCCGTCTGGATCGTCTACGTGGGCCGCGCGCTGCGCCGCCGCGACGTCGAGGAGGCGGCCCGGTGGCGTGTCCGCGCCGAGGACGCAGCCCGGTATCACCACGAGGTGCTCCGAGGCCTGCCTCGCCAGCCGCAGTCGGGCCCGGAGCTGGAGAGCGTCGAACTCACACCCGCCGAACAGGACGCCTTCGCCGGCCTGATGCGGCAGCTTCGCGACGGGCGGTCCTGACGGGCCTCGGCGGTTTCGGTCAGCGGGAGCGGTCGAGTGTCTCCGCCCGGCGGTCCATCGCCTCCCGCGCCTTCTCCTCCGTCGAGTACACCTCGCACATGTGGCGTCCGTCCGGCGTCGCCGTGTGCTCGACCTCCCACAAGGACAGCTCCCGGCCGTCGCGCAGCAGGAACGCGTGCTCGTAGAGCGAGAAGCTCAGCCCCGCGCGGGCGGCCCGGCCCGGCCGTCCGAAGGACTGTGTGATCTCGTGCGCGAACGCCGAGCGCAGCAGTAACGACTCCAGATCCGTGTCCGGGCGGTCCGGGTTCTCGGCGCGGCGCAGCAGCCGGCGGGCGTGGTCCGCCGAGTCGTCGGGCCGGTACGCGTGACGGGGCTCGGGGACGGGGGACAGCTGGACCGGCACCGGCAGCTCGAACTCGGGGGCGTCCGGCGTCAGTGGAAGCCGGGCCGTGGCGGTGCGCAGTTCCTCCTCGTCCACGTACACCTCGTGTTCCAGATGGCCGCCGGGTCCTGTGTTGTGGACCAGTTCCCACAGGGTGACCGCCGAGCCGTCCGCCAGCAGCCAGGTGTGCCGGTACGTCTCCCGGTGCAGGCCCGCGCTGTGGTGCGCCGAGTGCAGCGAACTGTCGTCGGCCAGCGCGCAGTCGAGCGTCGCTATCGTCTCGTCAGGGAGCTCGAAGGAGTTCAGGGCGCGGCCCAGCAGCCGCGCGAGGTGCTCCTCCGGAGACTCGGGCGACTCGGCTGGCTCGTGCGCCGCCGTCTGGTACGGAACGCTCAAGGCTTCTCCCGGCGTTGCTGCATGTCACCTTGTGGGTGCATACCGTAGCCCCTCGGTCGGACATCATGTCCGGGAACCGAGAAAACGTACGGTGGGAAAACGCCCGGGCCGCGCGACTGGTTCCCGCGCGGCCCGAGAGGGTGTCAGAACGTCCTGGTCAGACGGCACTCCCGGCGGTCCATGCGCTCCACGCCATGTTCCAGCCGTTGAGGCCGTTGTCCGGAGCGACCGTTGCGTCCGGGGAGTTCTTGACGACCACGACGTCCCCGACCAGCGAGTTGTCGTAGAACCACTTCGCGGTCGTGTCCCCCTGCGCGCCCTGCACATCGGCCATTCCGACGCAGCCGTGGCTGGTGCCCTCGCGGCCGAACGGCGGGTTGCCCTGGTTGTACCAGTAGTTGCCGTGGATGAAGGTCCCGGACGTGGTCAGTCGCATGGCGTGCGGCACATCCGCTATGTCGTACTCGCCGCCCAGCCCGACCGTCTGGCTGTTCATACGGGTCTGGGTGAACTTCTCCGAGATCACCATCTGCCCGTTGTACGTCGTGTGTTGCGGACTGCCGGTCGAGACCGGGACCGTCTTGACGGTCTGGCCGTCCCGCACCACCGTCATGGTCTGCGTCCGGGCGTCCACCGTGGAGACCTGGGAGCGGCCGATGGTGAACGTCACGGTCTTCTTCTGCACGCCGTAGATGCCGTTCGCGCCCTGGACCCCGTCCAGGTCGATCTTCATCGTGACCTTGGAGCCGGCCTTCCAGTAGTCCTCGGGCCGGAAGTCCAGCCGCTGGGTGCCGAACCAGTGCCCCACGACCTGCTGCCCGCTGCTGGAGGTCACCGTGATGTGCGACTGCACGGCCTTCTTGTCGGTGATCGCCTTGTTGAAGTCGAAGGACACCGGCATCCCGACACCGACCGTCGTGCCGTCGTCGGGCGTGTACGTGCCGATGAAGCTGTTCGCCGAAGAGACCGTCGTGAAGATGGAGTTGGCGGCGGCGATCCGGTTGTTCGCGTCCTTGGCGGTCGCCGAGATCTCGTACTTCGTCCCGCGCTCCAGCTGCTCCTTCGGCTTCCAGGACGCCCCGTCCGCGGAGATCTCCCCGGCGACGGCGGTGCCCGTCCCCGCCACCGTCATCTTCACCTCGGTCAGCTTCCCGTCGCTGACCCTCACCCCGGTCGCGTTGATCGACGCGTCGGTGGAACCGTCCTTGGCGCTGATGGCGATCGTCGCGGTGGAGGTCTTGGCGGAGTCCTTCGAGTCCTTTCCGCCCTTGGCGTTGTCCGCGTTGGCGCTGCCACCACAGGCGGTGAGGGTCAGGGCGCCGACCATCAGGGCGGCACTGGCCCCCAGTACGCGCCGCGCTCGCATGTTCGGCGTTGTCACGGGCTTCTCCAGGTCTCTTGATGTGCGTGATCCGCTTGAGTACGTGGAGAAAGAGCCGAGGCCCCGGTGCGGAGTTCCCGTGGATGCCGGGTGAAGACCGCCGCGTGACAGAACCGGGACAATCGCCCGCCGTGTCCCCTATCGCCCCCCGTACAACTCCTCGTACGACGGCCACGATCCGCCCGGCCCGTCGACCGGCACAGCGGCGCGCACGGCCCGCACGATGGCGCGCGTCACCAGGTCCGCGCCCGCCGCGAGCACCCCGTTGAGCGCGAGGGGGCCCGCCGGGGCGAGCGGCCGCGCGCCGGTGGCCAGCGCGAACACCGTGTCCCCGTCGTTGAGCAGATGCACGGGCCGTACGGCACGCGCGATGCCGTCGTGCGCCGTCCCGGCGAGCTTCTGCGCCTGTGCCTTGGTGAGGTCGGCGTCGGTCGCCACGATCGCGAGCGTCGTGTTCAGCGGAGGGCGGCCGCCCCTCGCCGCAGCCTCGGCGAGCCGGCGCCGAGCGGCCTCGTGCACCTCCGGCGCGGGCAGATCGACCCGGCCCTGGGCCAACTCCCCGTACAGGGCACCCGTCGACGGCTCCGACACCGAGCCCACCGCGTTGCACACGACCAGTGCGCCCACGGTGATCCCCGAGTCCAGCACGGTGCTCGCGGTGCCGATCCCGCCCTTGAAGGGCCCGACCGTCGCACCCGTGCCGGCCCCGACGCAGCCCTCCACCACCGGCGCGCCCGGCTCGCTCGCCGCGGCCGCCTCGACCGCCGCCCGGCCGACGGCCGCGTCCGGACGCGCCTTGAAGTCGCCGCCGCGCCCCAGGTCGAAGACACAGGCGGCGGGCACGACCGGCACCACGTGCGCGGGATCGGGGCCGACGCGCACCCCGCGCCCGCGCTCCTCCAGCCAGGCCATCACGCCCGACGCCGAGTCGAGTCCGTATGCGCTGCCTCCCGTCAGGACGACCGCCTCGACCTTCTGCACCAGGTTGCGGGGGTCGAGCGCGTCGGTCTCCTTGGTGCCGGGCCCGCCGCCGCGCACGTCCACGGCCGCGACGGCCCCGCCTTCCGGGGCCAGGACGACGGTGGTCCCGGTCAGCCAGCCCTCCCCGGTCCGTGTGGCATGGCCCACCCGGAGGCCCGCGACATCTGTCAGAGCGTCAACTGTCATGCCTCCATGATCCGTCGATGCCGGGTGTCCGGTGACCCGTCGGCGCCGGTCATCGGCCATTGCCGCCGGCCGGCTGGTGACTGCGCCTGTCGGCCGGCCGGTCGGTACCGGTGCCCGTGCCTGTCAGCCGGCCGGTCGGTATCAGCGCCGGGGCGCTGCCTGGCGGAAGGACCGGCCCCGGGGCCCGGCGTCGCGGACGTACGCTGGGGGCATGAGCACCACCCCCGCCCGTGCGCCGCGCGACGCCAAGCCCGACCCCAAGGACGCCCTTGTCTTCGACGACCCGCTGAGCCGGCCGTCCTCGGACGACACCGACCAGGGGTGGGGCGAGCGGCCCGCCACGAGCGGTGACAGCGCGGCCGACCTGGCGCGTTTCCTCGACGAGAAGCCGCCACACCACCTGTGAGTGCTCCCGGGCAGGGGGCGGTCGGCCGGGCGATGCCCCTTCCACCTCGGTCCGCTATGACCCGGTACGTCCCGAGCTGTGCTGGGCCACGAGAGCGTCGCGTATCTCCTTGAGCACCTGCAGCTCGGTGACCTCCATCACCTCGTCCGTGCCCTCCTTCGCCTTGCGCCGAGCCTCCTGCCGGGCCAGGAACCTGGACATGGGCAGGACCATCAGGAAGTAGACGACGGCCGCGGTGATCAGGAAGTTGAGCGTGGAGCCGAGGACCGAGCCCCACAGGATCCGGACCCCCGTCGCGTTCGCCCCGGTACCCGTGCAGGGTGCCTTGAGGCAGGAGCTGTAGTTGTCCAGGCTCTGGGTGCCGAGCGCACCCACGACCGGGTTGATGACGCCTTTCACCACGGAGTTCACGATGCCGGTGAAGGCGGCGCCGATGACCACCGCGACCGCCAGATCGACGACGTTCCCGCGCATCAGGAACGCCTTGAACCCCTGCAAGACGCTCGGCGCCTTCTTCTCGCTCACCGGTGAGCCCCTCCTCGACTGCACATGTTGCGGAACAAACAGCTCCGCAACCTACGTCAGGCCCTCCCGCATCTGTCCAGCCCGAGGGCCGGTAAACCGGGCTCGGCGCCCGGCCGACGGGTGTCCACGGCGTGCTCAGCACAGCGTCACCGCCAGCCGTGAGGTCGCGCCGGCACCGGCCAGGCGCGCGGCCGTGGCGCGCGGCACGGAGAGCACCACCAGCGCGCCGCTCTCCGTGGGCTCGACGTCAGGCACCCGCATCACCCGGGCCCCGGGCGCGACCACCGCCGCGCTGCCCGCGCCGTCGGCCGCGATCACATCGACCCGGTCGCCCGGCCGTAACAGTCGTACCGTCGCCCCGTCCGCGATCCGTACGGGGGCCGTGACCATCTCCACGGGGCGTGGTGCCCCCGCCGGCCCTTCGGCCGCCCTGGGGTGTCTGCCGGTGCCCGGATGTCCCCGCGCCCCCTCGGAGCCGCCGGGCCCCGCCGCGACCAGCGCGGCCGCGGTGACCGCGAGGCCGACGGCCACGGCCCGCCTCCGGTGCCGCAGCAGACGGTGCAGGCCATGCCGCCCGCCGCGCACACGCAGGGGCGCGAAGTGCGGCACCGCGCAGGTCGGGGGCGCGCCCGAGTGGTCTCCGAGACCGCCGAGGTCCGGCGGGTGGACGGTGTTGGAGTGGGGCGGGTGGACGGTGCCGGGGTGGGGCGGGCGTACGGGAGCGTGGGGGTAGGGCGGAGAGAGCCGAGCCATGGTGATCACCACCTGTGTCGTGGGAGCGGGACGCCGTCCACGATGAGGCTTCGCGGCGCCGCTCGCCGAGCCCCGTGGACCACCGGCCGATTGTGGACAACTCGCCCACCCGAACGGGGCGTTCCGGGCGCCCGCGCGACATTCCGACGGCACAGCATCACGACGTCACGGCATCACGGCAGCTCGAAACCCGGATCCATCCCACCCAGCGCGGTCGTGCACAGGCAGTCGCGCGTCTCGGCCGCCGGCAGCCCCGCGACCGCGTCGAACAGCACGCCCCGCAGCCGGTCCACGTTGGCCGCGAACACCTTCAGCACCTCGTCGTGCGAGACGCCCTCACCGGTCTCGGCCCCCGCGTCCAGATCCGTGACGAGGGTCAGCGACGTGTAGCACAGCTCCAGTTCACGGGCGAGCGCGGCCTCGGGGTGGCCGGTCATGCCGACCACGGACCAGCCCTGCGCCTGGTGCCACAACGATTCGGCACGGGTGGAGAAGCGCGGGCCCTCGACCACGACCAGCGTGCCGCCGTCCACCGGCTCCCAGTCCCGTCCGCGCGCCGCCTCCAGCGCGGCCTTCCGTCCGACGGGGCAGTAGGGGTCGGCGAGCGAGACGTGCACCACGTTCGGGACGGTGCCGTCGGGCAGCGGGAGCCCGTCGAAGTACGTCTGCGTCCGGGCCTTCGTACGGTCCACCATCTGGTCGGGGACGAGCAGCGTCCCGGGGCCGTACTCGGGGCGGAGCCCGCCCACGGCGCAGGGTCCGAGCACCTGCCGTACGCCGACGGAGCGCAGCGCCCAGAGATTGGCGCGGTAGTTGATCCGGTGCGGCGGGAGGTGGTGGCCGCGACCGTGACGGGGGAGGAAGGCGACCTTTCGGCCGGCGATCTCACCGAGGAAGAGGGAGTCGCTGGGTGCTCCGTAGGGGGTGTCGACCTGTATCTCGGTCACGTCGTCGAGGAACGAGTAGAAACCCGAACCGCCGATGACCCCGATCTCCGCCCTGACCCCGTTTTCTGCGTTCGCCATGGCGAGCACAGTAGCGGGCCCCGGACAGCACGAATCCCCCCGTCGCCTTACGAGATCAGGACGGAAGGGGGGAGTGGGGGGAAGCCTGCCTGCCCCGCCGTCGTGCGACAGCGGGGCCTCAGAACGTGCCTTACGCGGCGGAGCTGGACGTCGTACTGCCCGACGACGAGCCGGAGCCGGTCGACGTCGAGGAGGAACTCGACGACTTCGACGACGACGCCGGGCTGCTGCTCGAGGACGAGCCGCGGCTGTCGTTGCGGTAGAAGCCGGAGCCCTTGAAGACGATGCCGACGGCGGAGAACACCTTCTTCAGGCGGCCACCGCAGTTCGGGCACTCGGTCAGCGCGTCGTCGGTGAACTTCTGCACCGCCTCGAGGCCCTCGCCGCACTCGGTGCACTGGTACTGGTAGGTCGGCACTAGTCTTCCTCCTGGCACTCTGACTCGATGAGTGCTAACGACCATCCATAGTGACGCATTCCTTGCGATCAGTCCACCGTGGCAGGGGAGCGGTGACCCACGCCACGTGCCACGGTGCGTCCGCGCGGCCGTCCCGCGAGGCGTGACCGCAGGGACACCAGGGTCACCAGAGCCAGCACCGTGCCCCCCATCGGGACGAGGAATCCGGCGCCGCCCCACAGACGGTCCTCCAGCTGTCCGGCGACGGTGACGGCGGCCGCCTGGCCGAGCGCGACCGCCCCGGTCAGCCAGGTGAAGGCCTCGGTGCGGGCGCCCGTCGGGACCAGTCCCTCGACGAGCGTGTAGCCGGTGATCAGGGCGGGGGCGATGCACATGCCCACGAGCAGGCCGAGGCCCGCCAGGAGGACCACGGAGTGCGCGGTCCACAGGGAGGAGGCGGCCAGCGCCAGGGCCGTGTAGCCGACGACGAGACGGCGCCGCGGTGACACCTTCCAGGCGAGGGCGCCGCAGACGACGCCGGAGAGCATGTTGCCGGCGGCGAAGACGCCGTACAGGACGCCGTTCAGCCCCGGGGAGCCGATCGACTCGCTGAACGCGGCGAGCGAGACCTGCATGCCGCCGAAGACGGAACCGATGCCCAGGAAGGTCACGATCAGCACCCGCACCCCGGGGACGCTCAGCGCGGAGTCGTGCTGCACACGCGCGTGCGTCTCGGCGGCGACGGGCGGCTGTGTGCCCTTCTGCGTGGCGAACAGCACGCCGCCGACCAGCGTGAGCGATGCCTCGGCCAGCAGGCCCGCGGCCGGGGCCACGGCGGTGCACAGGGCCGTCGCCAGCAGCGGTCCGAGCACGAAGGTCAGCTCGTCGGTGACGGACTCGAAGGCCGCCGCCGTCGGCATCAGGGGCGAGTCCTTGAGCTTCACGCCCCAGCGGGCCCGCACCATGGGGCCGACCTGGGGCACCGAGGCACCGGTCGGGACGGCCGCCGCGAACAGCGCCCACAGGGGTGCGTGGGCCAGCGCGAGCGCCGTCAGGGACGTGGCCGCGAGGGCGTGCGCCAGGACGCCGGGAAGCAGCACCGCCCGCTGGCCGTGGCGGTCGGCGAGCCGCCCGCTGTAGGGCGCGAAGAGCGCCATGGAGACGCCGGTGGCCGCCGCGACGGCGCCCGCGGCCCCGTAGGAGCCGGTCGTGTGCTGGACCAGCAGCACGATGGACAGGGTGAGCATCGCGAACGGCTGTCGCGCCGCGAAACCGGGGAGCAGGAACGTCCAGGCGCCGCGGGTGCGCAGCAGCTGTCCGTAGCCCGGACGGGACGACTTCGAGGTGACCGTGGACACCACGGCCCGTGCCTTTCTGCCGCCTGGTAGCGCGGCCCCTTCTGTGGGCCCGTTCGCCGTGCGAGGGCGCGCCGAGAGCTGTCCTCTTGCGCGGACTGCGGTAGATACCGGCGCCCACTGCTCAGGGGGTCCGGCCGCCATACGGTCGCGCCAGCTCTGCGTCAGGCAGAGTTGGTTCGATCAAGGTCGCCTTGATTGTACAGAGGTGGGGGGTGAGTGCACCTGTGAAAAGGCGCACCATCGGGCCCTTCACCTGCGATTGCCGACGGTGCGCCGACGCCGTCAGGACCCGGCCGCCCCGTTCCCCAGCCCCAGCCAGCCGGCCAGCTTGCCGCCCTGGCCCACAGCCCTCAGGCGCCGCTCCGCCGCGTCACGGACCTCGTCCGTGGCGACCACGAGGAGTTCGTCCCCGCGTCGCAGCACCGTCGAGGGCAGCGGCACGAACGAGGTGCCGTCCCGCACCACGAGGGTGACCGCGGCCCCCGGCGGCAGCCGTAGCTCGCTGATCTCCACGCCGTGCATCCGGGAGCCCTCGGGGATCGCGACGGACAGCAGATGCCCGCGCAGCCGCTCCAGGGGCGCCGACTCGATGCCGAGGTCGGCGGCCTCGGGGCCCTGGCCCAGACGCAGGACGCGGGCCAGCCACGGCAGGGTCGGGCCCTGGACCAGGGTGTAGACGACGACGAGGACGAAGACGATGTTGAAGATGCGGCGGCTGCCCGCGACACCGTTCACCATCGGGATCGTCGCCAGGATGATGGGGACCGCACCGCGCAGCCCGGCCCATGACAGCAGTGTCTGCTCCTGCCACGGCACCCGGAACGGCAGCAGGCTCAGCACCACGCTCAGCGGGCGCGCCACCATCGTCAGCACCAGCCCGATGACGAGGGCGGGCAGCACGTCGGCGCCCAGCTCGTGCGGGGTGACCAGCAGACCGAGCAGGACGAACATGCCGATCTGGGCGATCCAGCCGAGCCCCTCCGCGAAGCCGCGCGTCGCGGGCCAGTGCGGCAGTTTGGCGTTGCCGAGCATCATCGACGTCAGGTACACGGCGAGGAAGCCGCTGCCGTGGGCGAGCGCGCCGCCCGCGTAGGCCATGACCGCGATGGCCATGACGGCGATCGGGTAGAGGCCGGAGGCGGGCAGTGCCACATGCCGCAGGCCCCAGGAGCCGAGCCAGCCCACCGCGAGGCCGATGGCGGCGCCGACGGCCAGCTCCGCGCATATCTCCAGCACCAGCCGGTACCAGTGCTCCACCGGGCCCGCGCTGGAGAAGGCGACGACGAGGATGACCACCGGGGCGTCGTTGAAGCCGGACTCGGCCTCCAGAACGCCCGTCACGCGCGCGGGGAGCGGGATCTTCCGCAGGACCGAGAAGACCGCCGCCGCGTCGGTCGACGACACCACCGCTCCGATGATGAGCGCCTGCCGCCATTCCAGGCCGCTCGCGTAGTGAGCGCCGGCCGCCGTGACGCCGACGCTCACCGCGACGCCGAGGAGGGCCATGGAAGAGGCCGCGGGGAGAGCCGGCCTGATCTCCTTCCACTTCGTGCCGAGGCCGCCCTCGGCCAGGATCACGACCAGGGCCGCGTAGCCGATGACCTGGGTGAGCTCGGCGTTGTCGAAGTGGATGCCGCCCACCCCGTCCTGCCCCATGGCGATGCCGATACCCAGGTAGACGAGCAGGCTGGGGAGCCCGCTGCGCGACGAGACACGGACGGCCGCCACCGCGATGAGCAGGACGAGCGAACAGACGAGCAGGAGCTGGTTGAGGTGGTGGACAGTCAGCGGCCGTTCCCTTCTCGCCAATCCGCGGCGCCGTCGTGGGGGCGCCTCGGGCCCGGCAGGAATCGGGTTCCGCCGGGATGTTCAGGACAGGTACTTCATTACCTTACCTAAGTCTTGACGCTTTCTTGACGCTTCGAGGCGCATGATCGAACTCCCGCCCGGGGCGCGTTCCCGACTCCGCGTCAAGGCGGTGCGGGCCCTGCGCCTATGGTTGCTCCCAGCGCTCAGTAGAAAGCACAGCCCGCCCTGCCGCTCGTGTTAGGACAGCAAGGACAGCGATGCCCCCCAACACCACCGCCTCTTCCGGCCAGAAGCCCGGCAAGTCCGGCAGGAAGAAGGGGCGCAGAGCCCGTCTGCTCATGATCGTCCTGGTTGTGGCCCTTGTGGGCGGTTTCAGCTACGGCGGTTACTGGTCCGTCAGTACCGTCCGTGCCTCGTTCCCGCAGACCAAGGGTTCGATCACGCTCCAGGGCCTGTCGGGTCCGGTTCAGGTCGAGCGTGACGGCTACGGGATCCCGCAGATCTACGCCTCCTCGGACGAGGACCTGTTCATGGCGCAGGGATTCGTCCAGGCGCAGGACCGGTTCTACGAGATGGACGTGCGCCGCCACATGACATCCGGGCGGCTGTCCGAGATGTTCGGCAAGAGCCAGGTCAATAACGACGAGTTCCTGCGCACCCTGGGCTGGGACCGGGTGGCGCAGCAGGAGTACGACACCAAGCTGTCGTCCGCCACCAAGAAGTACCTCCAGGCGTACGCCAAGGGAGTCAACGCCTATCTGCAGGGCAAGGACGGCAAGGCCATCTCCCTGGAGTACGCGGCGCTGTCCCTGACCAACGACTACCGTCCCCGGGCGTGGACGCCGGTCGACTCGGTCTCCTGGCTCAAGGCGATGGCCTGGGACCTGCGCGGCAACATGAAGGACGAGATCGACCGCTCGCTGATGACCAGCCGGCTCGGTCCGAAGCAGATCGCGGATCTGTACCCGGAGTACCCCTACGACCGCAACAAGCCGATCGTCCAGACCGGCCAGTACGACGCCGTCACCAAGGCTTTCGAGGACAGCAACTCGGGCGGTCAGTCGACGACCGGGACCTCCGTGACCGGTACGTCCACGTCCGGTACTTCCTCGACCGGAGGGACGACCTCGACCGGTACGTCCACGGCCGGATCGACGAAGTCCGGAGGTACGACCTCCGCCGGCACCGGCCTGCAGGGTCAGCTGGCGCGGCTGTCCACGTCCCTCGACAGCCTCCCGACGGCCGTGGGCGTGAACGGCAACGGCATCGGCTCCAACTCCTGGGTCGTCGCCGGCAGCCACACCATCACCGGCAAGCCGCTGCTGGCCAACGACCCGCATCTGACGGCCTCGCTGCCCTCGGTCTGGTACCAGATGGGCCTGCACTGCACGCGGCTCTCCAGTTCCTGCCACTTCGACGTGAGCGGGTACACCTTCGCCGGTATGCCCGGGGTGGTCATCGGCCACAACGAGAACATCGCCTGGGGCATGACCAACTCCGGTGTCGACGTCACCGACCTCTACCTGGAGAAGCTGTCCGGAGACGGCTACCTCTACGACGGCAAGGTGAAGCCGTTCACCAGCCGCACCGAGACGATCAAGGTCGCCGGAGGGGACTCCAAGAAGATCGTCGTCCGCGAGGCGAACAACATGCCGTTGTTGTCCGACCGCGACGACGAGTTGGTCAACGTCGGCAAGAAGGCCACCGTGAACACCGCGGCGCCCGACCGCGGCGACGGCTACGGGGTCGCGCTGCGCTGGACCGCCCTGGACCCCGGCACCTCCATGGACGCCGTCTTCGCGCTCGACAAGGCGTCGAACTGGGACGAGTTCCGCGCGGCGGCCCGCTCCTTCGACGTGCCCTCGCAGAACCTGATCTACGCCGACATCAAGGGCAACATCGGCTATCAGCTGCCGGGCAAGATCCCCACGCGCGCGTCGGGCGACGACGGTTCGGTCCCGGCGCCCGGCTGGGACGCCAAGTACCAGTGGACCGGCTACATCCCGCAGGCCGCCCTGCCGTACGAGTACAACCCGAAGCGCGGCTACATCGTCACCGCCAACCAGGCCGTGATCGACAAGGGCAAGTACCCCTACACCCTCACCACGGACTGGGGCTACGGCACCCGCAGTCAGCGGATCACCGACCTGATCGAGTCGAAGATCAAGGGCAACGGCAAGATCTCGACCGACGACATGCGGCAGATGCAGCTCGACAACAGCAGCGAGATCGCCAAGCTCCTGGTGCCCAAGCTGCTCAAGATCGACGTCGCGGACAAGCATGTCCGTGAGACGCAGAAGCTGCTGGAGGGCTGGGACTACACCCAGGACGCCGACTCGGCGGCGGCCGCCTACTTCAACGCCGTCTGGCGCAACATCCTCAAGCTCGCGTTCGGCAACAAGCTGCCCAAGGAGCTGCGGGTCAAGGGCCAGTGCCTGTGGGTCGAGCCGGCCGACTCCACCGGCCCCGCGGACGCGGACCAGAAGGTGCGCGAGTGCGGCCAGCGCGAAGCGGACCAGGCGCAGCCCGACGGCGGCGACCGCTGGTTCGAGGTGGTGCGCACCATCATCGACGACGAGAAGAACGACTGGTGGCAGACGCCCAAGACGCGCACCGACCCGGCCGCCACGACGCGTGACCAGCTGTTCGCACGGGCCATGAAGGACGCCCGCTGGGAGCTGACCGCCAAGCTCGGGAACGACCTGGACACCTGGAGCTGGGGCCGGCTGCACCGGCTGTTCCTGAAGAACCAGACGCTGGGCACCGACGGCCCCGGTCTCCTCCAGTACATGCTCAACCGCGGGCCCTGGAAGCTCGACGGGGGCGAGGCGACCGTGAACGCCACCGGCTGGAACGCGGCGGGTGGCTACGGCGCGGTCTGGGTGCCGTCGATGCGCATGGTGGTCAACCTGGCCGACCTCGACAAGTCCAAGTGGATCAACCTGTCCGGTGCCTCGGGCCACGCCTACAGCGCCCACTACACCGACCAGACGGACAAGTGGGCCCAGGGCGAACTGCTGCCGTGGCACTTCACCAAGGACGCGGTCGACAAGACCACGACCGACACCCTGGTGCTCAAGCCCTGATCCCGGGTGCCGGGTGAGACCCGGTGAGAGAACGGCCCTCCACGCGTGCGTGGAGGGCCTGTTTCCTGTGGAGCGGCCGTCCGCGGCCCGTCGGCGGTCAGCGGAAGCGGCGCACACCCGAGGGCGTCACCACCGCGTGCACGGGACGGTCGTGGGGCTCTTCGGGGACGCGTTCGACGACCTCCGTGTCGTACAGGAGCACCACCAGAGCCGGGTCGGCTCCCGCGCGCTCCAGACGGGCCAGCACACGGTCGTAGGAGCCCCCGCCGCGCCCCAGGCGCATGCCGCGCGCGTCCACGGCCAGGCCGGGCAGCAGCACCGCGTCGGCCTGGCGCACGGCCTCCGGGCCCAGACGCTCGCCCACGGGCTCCAGAAGGGCCATCCGGGAGCCGCGCCGGACAGGAACGAGGGAGTCCGGTCCTGTGTACGCGCCCCAGTCCAGGTCGTTGTCCGGCAGGAGCACCGGCAGCAGGACGCGGACGCCCCGCGCGCGCAGGGCGTCCAGGAGGGCGAGGGTGCCGGGTTCCTCCCCCACGGAGACATACGCCGCGACCGTGCGCGCGTGCGCGAGTTCGGGAAGCTCCAGGGCCCGCTCGGCGAGCGCGTCCGCGGCCAGGCCGACGTCACCCGCCGTCAACCTGCTTCTCATCGAGAGGAACCCTCGCCGCAACATTCGTTTGTCAGGCTCCGCCTCGTGTTCCCTGGGAACCACTGGTCACCGCCCTGCCTTCCTTGATCTGCTCATATGAGAGCAAATTAATCGGCGCCACAGATGCGCACAAAGCCACCCGATAAGGTGGCGGGCATGACTGAGTCCACCCCCAGGATCACCAAGGCTGTCATTCCCGCGGCAGGCCTCGGTACCCGGTTCCTCCCGGCCACCAAGGCCACCCCCAAGGAAATGCTGCCGGTCGTCGACAAGCCGGCGATCCAGTACGTGGTCGAGGAAGCGGTCGCCGCGGGGCTCGACGACGTCCTCATGATCACAGGCCGCAACAAGCGTCCCCTCGAGGACCACTTCGACCGCAACTACGAGCTCGAGTCGGCCCTGCAGAAGAAGGGCGACGCCCAGCGGCTCGCGAAGGTCCAGGAGTCCAGCGACCTCGCCACCATGCACTACGTCCGCCAGGGCGACCCCCGGGGCCTCGGCCACGCCGTGCTGTGCGCGGCCCCGCACGTCGGCCACGAGCCCTTCGCCGTCCTCCTCGGCGACGACCTCATCGACCCGCGCGACCCCCTGCTGGCCCGCATGGTCGAGGTTCAGGAGCGGCGCGGCGGCAGCGTCATCGCGCTCATGGAGGTCGCGCCGGAGCAGATCCACCTCTACGGCTGTGCGGCCGTAGAGGCCACCGAGGACGGCGACGTGGTCCGGGTGACCGGGCTGGTCGAGAAGCCGGATCCGGCGGACGCGCCGTCGAACTACGCGGTCATCGGCCGCTATGTCCTCGACCCGCACATCTTCGACATACTGCGCAAGACCGAGCCGGGCCGGGGCGGCGAGATCCAGCTCACCGACGCCCTTCAGCAACTCGCCGAGGACGAGAAGGTCGGCGGCCCGGTGCACGGTGTCGTCTTCACGGGCCGCCGCTATGACACCGGCGACCGTGGCGACTACCTGCGTGCCATTGTCAGACTCGCGTGCGAACGTGAAGACCTGGGGCCGGACTTCCGGGCCTGGCTTCGCAGTTACGTATCCGAGGAGATGTAGCGATTTGAGCGCCGCCGCGACCCCCGCCACCGGCCAGGACCGCCTCTGGTCGGTGGACGAGCACCTTCAGGACATCCTCGCCGCCGTCCGCCCGCTGGACCCGATCGAGCTGCAACTGCTCGACGCCCTGGGCTGTGTGCTGGTCGACGATGTCACGGTGCCCGTCTCCCTGCCGCCCTTCGACAACAGCTCGATGGACGGCTATGCGGTGCGGGTCGCGGATGTCGCGGGCGCGAGCGAGGAGTTCCCGGCCGTTCTCACGGTGATCGGTGATGTCGCGGCCGGGGCGGCCGACCCGCTCCGGGTGGGACCCGGCCAGGCGGCGCGCATCATGACCGGTGCTCCGCTGCCGCCCGGCGCCGAGGCCGTCGTCCCCGTGGAGTGGACCGACGGCGGACTGGGCGGCGGCCCGGTCTCAGGGATGCGCGCCCGCAGTCTCGCGCCCGAGGGTGCCTCCGGGGAGGTGCGGGTGCACCGCCCGGCCGAGGCGGGCGCCCATGTGCGCGCGAAGGGCAGCGATGTGCAGGCCGGCGAGCTCGCCCTCGCGGCGGGCACCGTCCTCGGTCCGCCGCAGATCGCGCTGCTCGCCGCGATCGGCCGCGGCGCGGTCCGGGTACGCCCGCGCCCGCGCGTGGTCGTCCTGTCCACGGGCAGCGAACTCGTCCAGCCCGACGAGGAGCTGGCGGACGGCCAGATCTACGACTCCAACAGCTTCGCCCTGACCGCCGCCGCCCGGGACGCCGGGGCGATCGGCTACCGGGTGGGCGCGGTCGCCGACGACGCGGACACGCTCCGCTCCACCATCGAGGACCAACTCGTCCGCGCCGACCTCATGGTCACCACCGGAGGGGTGAGCGTGGGGGCGTACGACGTCGTCAAGGAGGCTCTCACCGCCGTGAGTGACACGGACGAGGGGGGCGGCGGCGTCGAGTTCCGCAAACTCGCCATGCAGCCCGGCAAGCCCCAGGGGTTCGGTTCCGTCGGCCCCGCGCACACGCCGCTGCTCGCGCTCCCCGGCAACCCGGTGTCGTCGTACGTCTCCTTCGAGCTGTTCGTACGGCCCGTGATCCGCACCATGATGGGCCTGGAGGACGTGCACCGGCCCAGGACCAGGGCCGTTCTCCAGGCGGACAAGGCGCTGACCTCCCCCGCGGGCCGCCGGCAGTTCCTGCGCGGGAGATACGCCGACGGCACTGTGACCCCGGTCGGCGGGGCGGGATCCCATCTGATCGCGGCCCTCGCGCAGGCCGACGCGCTGATCGTGGTCCCCGAGGACGACACGTCCGTCGAGCCGGGCGCCGAGGTCGAGGTCGTCCTCCTCGGCTGACCCCACGACGACGGATGACCTGACGACCGGCGACCCCGTGAACGGCGACCTCACGACCTCATGAACGGTGATCCGACGACCGGCGACCCTGTTCAGGGCGCTGGGCGGTGCCCGGGTCGGGAGCCTTCGTCCGGGCGTCGGGAGGGGCGTGTCCACCGCCGCGTCCGGTCAGTGGACCTTGCCCGGCCCGGCGCGCGTGCTTGGAGGTACCGTGTCGCGCACAACAGGCCCGTGCGCCGCACCGCCGGGCCCGGACATGGAGCGCCGCAACAGATGAGTACGCCAGACCGACTGACCCACATCGACGACGCGGGGGCAGCCCGTATGGTCGACGTCTCCGGGAAGGACGTGACCGAGCGCACCGCCCGCGCCAGCGGCCGTGTGCTGGTCTCGCCCCGTGTGGTGGAGCTTCTGCGCGGTGAGGGCGTGCCCAAGGGCGACGCGCTCGCCACCGCGCGCATCGCGGGCATCATGGGCGCCAAGCGCACCCCGGACCTGATCCCGCTGTGCCACCCGTTGTCGGTGTCGGGTGTGAAGCTGGATCTGTCGGTCGCGGACGACGCGGTGGAGATCACGGCGACCGTGAGGACCACCGACCGCACGGGTGTCGAGATGGAGGCGCTCACCGCGGTCAGCGTCGCGGCGCTGACCGTGATCGACATGGTCAAGGCCGTCGACAAGGGAGCGGTGATCACGGACGTGCGCGTGGAGGAGAAGACCGGCGGGAAGTCGGGCGACTGGAGCCGGGCATGACGGCGCCGGCCGAGCAGCCGTCCGGCTTCGCCCTGCGGGCGCCGTACGCGGCCCTGGTGGTGACCGCGTCGAACCGCGCGGCCGCGGGCGTGTACGAGGACAAGGGCGGCCCGCTGATCGTCGAGGCGCTGACCCGGTTCGGCTTCGCCGTCGACGGACCGTGGGTCGTCCCGGACGGCCATCCGGTGAAGCAGGCGCTGCGGACCGGGGTCCGGGCCGGCTACGACGTGATCGTGACGACCGGCGGCACCGGCGTCTCGCCCACCGACCGCACCCCCGAGGCGACCCGCGCGGTGATCGACTTCGAGGTGCCGGGCATTCCCGAGGCCATCAGGGCGTTCGGAAGGGAGAAGGTGCCGACGGCGGCCCTCTCCCGGGGAACCGCCGGGGTCGCCGAGCAGACGCTGATCGTCAATCTGCCGGGATCCACCGGCGGGGTCAGGGACGGGCTGGCCGTCCTGGAACCCCTGGTGATGCACGCCGTCGACCAGATCCGCGGTGGTGACCACCCGAGGGCCGACGCGGGCGCGGCGGCCGGCGCGGACCGCCCCAGACCGAGTGGGGGTGCGAGCTGAACAGCCCATCCTGGCCCGTCGAGCTGGTGGACGGCGATGTCGTCCTCCGGCCGATAAGGCTGCGCGACCAGCGGGTATGGCGCGAGGTCAACCGGCGCAACCGGGACTGGCTGCGGCCGTGGGAGGCGACCATTCCGCCGCCCACCCCGAGCGGCCCCATAGCGCACCGGCCGACCTACCGCCAGATGGTCCGCCATCTGCGCAGGGAGGCGGGCGCGGGCCGGATGCTGCCCTTCGTCATCGAGTACCAGGGGCGGCTCGTGGGCCAGTTGACGGTCGCCGGGATCACCTGGGGCTCGATGTGCTCCGGGCATGTGGGCTACTGGGTGGACCAGGCGGTGGCGGGCCGCGGGGTGATGCCGACGGCCGTGGCGCTCGTCGTCGACCACTGCTTCCGGACCGTGGGGCTCCACCGCATCGAAGTCTGCATTCGCCCCGAGAACGGGCCGAGCCGCCGGGTCGTGGAGAAACTCGGATTCCGTGAGGAGGGGCTCCGGCCGCGTTATCTGCACATCGACGGGGCCTGGCGGGACCACCTCGTCTTCGCGCTCACCGCCGAAGAGGTGCCCGAGGGGCTGCTCGCACGCTGGCGCCGGTCACGCGCTCAGCAGACCCACCCCGGAAAATAAGAAATGTGTTCGAAATTGATCGGGTGGCGATCAGCTCAGGCCAATGCAATAGCGGTCCCGTCGGCCTGCTGATCGCATCGGTCCCAAAAAAAGTTCGAAATATCAGCCAGATCGTGCGACACACCGGCCCAATTGGCAGATGGCCTCACGCAAACCCCTCTACCGTGTGAGGCGTGAGCAGCAGCGGCCTCATCTACGCAGTCATTGTCGGGGCCTGGGCCGCCTACTTGGTGCCGATGTGGCTCCGTAGGCAGGACGAGCTGAACGAGTCTCGTCCGACGGAACGCTTCAGCACCGCCATCCGGCTGCTGTCCGGACGGGCGGGCATGGAGCGTCGATACGCCAAGGACCTGCGGGCGCGCTCCGCCGAGGAGGGGGAGCCCAGTGGTCACCCGGACGGCGTCACCGGCTCGGTGGACGTCCGGGCCTTCGCCATGCCACCGAGTGGACGGCAGGAGCGGGTGCGCGTGGAGCCGGAGGTCCCGGCTCCGCGGGAGTCGGCGGCCCCGGAGGCGGCCAGGTCCGGCGCACAGCCCCAGGCCGGCCCCGGACCGGAGCTCGCCCGGACGGGCAAGGACGCGGCCCGGGCCCGGAAGGTGCCCTCGGCGGAGGCCAGGGCACGCGCCCGGCGCTCGAAGGTGCTCGCACGGCGCAGACGCACGACCGTGATGCTCTTCCTCGCGTTCACGCTCGGTGCGATCGTCGCCGCCGTCGGGGGGCTGGCCTTCCTGTGGGCGCCCGGCGTGCCCGCGGTGCTGCTGAGCGCGTACATCGCCTATCTGCGGTCGCAGGAGCGCAAGCGGTTCATCTACACGATGGACCGGCGCCAGGCCGAGGTGGCGGCGCAGCGGCTGAGGGAGCGGCAGCCCCGGCGGCGTCCTCCGGTCGCCCCCGAGGCGGACGAGCAGCAATCGGAGGACGGACCCGAACCCGCGACCGACCCCGGACTGTCCGCGCTCGCCGCCGACCGCCGGGCCCTGGTCGAGCAGACCGACCACGCCGAGTGGGTGGATCAGCAGCGTGAGCGGCAGCGCAGGCCCGGCCACGGGGACAGCTGGGATCCCGTACCGGTGCCGCTGCCGACGTATGTGACCGCGCCGGTCGCGCCGCGGGCGACGCCGAACGTGGACCTCGGCGCTGCGGACGCCTGGAGTTCCGCCCGATCGAGCGCGGCGGAGGCGACGGCGCCCGTGCCCGGGGCCTCTGCGGCCGACCGCGGTGAGCCGGATCCGGAGGAGGAGCCCGGCGCCGGGGCCCAGGAGCCGTCCGAAGCCGGCGACGGCGGCCGGAGCGACGCCCGCAGGGCGGCCTCGGCGCGACGGTCCCGGGAGCGGGGGCGCACCCCGCTGTTCGACCAGTACGAGGACGGGGAACGTCCGCGGGCCGCCAACGAGTAGGTGCCGGCGGCGGCCCGGTCGGACTCCGCCGGTTGACCTGGGCGGAACGGATTTCCAGACCGGCCGATGAGGATGCTAGAGTTTCACTCGTTGCAAGGGCCTGTGGCGCAGTCCGGTAGCGCACCTCGTTCGCATCGAGGGGGCCAGGGGTTCAAATCCCCTCAGGTCCACCGCAACAACTCCCTGAAGCTCAGGAAGTTGGGGAAATCCCGTCCGATCGGAAGATCGGGCGGGATTTTTGCTGTGTCGACCTGTTCCGAGTTCGCTCCGGTGCTTCCGAACGCGAGCGGCGCGCCGCGGAGTTCGGGCGCCGGTGTGCTATGTGAGGGGGCCCACAGAAGGGGCCCGCGGGTGCACGGGCCCCCGGGGCCCTACAGCGGCTTCGCGAAGCAGAGGCTGAGTTCGTGGTGGCGGTAGTAGCCGAACTTGGCGCACGGCTCGTAGCCGCTGGAGGCGTAGAGGGCCACGGCCTCCGGCTGCTTGCTGCCCGTCTCCAGGACCATGCGGGTGCGGCCGGCCGCGCGGGCGTCCTCCTCCAGTGCGGCCAGGATGCGGCGGGCCAGACCGCGGCCCCGCATCTCCGCTATGACGAACATTCTCTTGAGCTCGGCGTCCCCGTCGAGATACCCCTCGTCGTTCTGCTCCTGGCCGCGCCAGCCGCCCGTGGCGACGGGACGCTCGTGCTCGTCGTAGGCGACCAGATACAGACCGGAGGGCGGTACGAACATCGCCGGGTCCAGATGGGTGGCGTCGCCGCCGTCGCCGTAGCGCAGGTGGTACTCCGCCTGGACCTCATCGCTGAGCTTGACGGCGTCGGGGTGGTCGAAGGACACACGGCGAATATTCATGCTACCAATCGTATAACTGTGCATCATGGTGAACGGGGTCCTGTCCAGTGTGCCGGTAGGGTTCCCGGGTGCTGACTGTGACCTCCGTGAACGTGAACGGGATCCGCGCCGCCGCGAAGAAGGGCTTCGTTCAGTGGCTGGCCGGAACCTCCGCCGATGTGCTGTGTCTGCAGGAGGTCCGGGCGGAGACCGGACAGATTCCCGTGGATGTGCGGACACCCGACGGCTGGCATGTCGTGCACGCGCCCGCCGCCGCGAAGGGTCGCGCCGGGGTGTCGCTCTACACCCGCCGCGAGCCCGACCGGGTACGCGTCGGGTTCGGGTCGGCCGAGTTCGACGGCAGTGGGCGGTATGTGGAGGTCGACCTGCCCGGTGTCACCGTCGCCAGCCTCTATCTGCCCTCCGGGGAGGTCGGCACCGAGCGGCAGGACGAGAAGGTCCGGTTCATGGACGAGTTCCTCGGTCATCTGACGGAACTGCGGGAGCGGGCTGCCGCCGGCGGACGCGAGGTCCTTGTGTGCGGCGACTGGAACATCGCCCACCGCGAGGCCGACCTGAAGAACTGGCGCGGCAACCAGAAGAACTCCGGCTTCCTGCCCGAGGAGCGCCAGTGGCTGGGCCGGGTCCTCGACCCCGAGGACGGCGGGTACGTCGACGTGGTGCGGGCGCTGCACCCGGACGTCGAGGGGCCCTACACCTGGTGGTCCTATCGGGGCCGCGCCTTCGACAACGACTCGGGATGGCGCATCGATCTGGCGATGGCGACCCCCGGGCTCGCGGGTCGGGCCGTCAAGGCCGTGGTGGAGCGGGCCGCCACCCATGGTGAGCGCTGGTCCGACCATGCTCCCGTGACGGTGGTCTTCGAGTGATCTGAGTCCCGCACGGCACCTACGGCTCGCGCAGACGGCGGTCCAGGACCAGGGACAGTTCCGCCTGCACCACGCTCTGGGCCAGCGGGCGCAGCCGTCGGGCGTCCTCGGGGGAGCGGTGGTGGGCGGACATCAGATCCGTGAAGACGTCCGCCAGGGCCTCCGCGTGGTCGCGGACGCGGCGGGCGGCGGCCAGGACGTCCGCGAGCGGGATGCCCTCGCGCACCAGGGCCGCCGAGACGTCGAGAAGCCGGCGGCTGATGTGGACGATCTCGCCGCCGTCCGTGCCGAGATAGCCGAGGTCGAGGGCCGCGGCGAGGTTCTCCGGGGTCGTCTCGGCGCCGAACACATCGGCCAGGTCCTCCGGGGTGAGGCGGACCGGGGTCTCCTCCGTGGGGCCGCCGAGCCCCAGCAGCTCGCCGACGTCGCGACCATGGTCGAACGCCTCGGCCAGTTCCGCGATGCCGCTGAGGGTGTGGCCACGTTCCAGAAGCGCCGAGATCGTGCGCAGCCGGGCCAGGTGGGTGTCGTCGTACCAGGCGATACGGCCCTCGCGGCGCGGTGGCTGGATCAGCTTGCGCTCGCGGTAGAAGCGCAGGGTGCGCACCGTGATGCCGGCCGCCTCGGCCAGCTCCTCCATGCGGTACTCGCGCCGCTCCCCGTCCTCTGCCACGCCCGAACCCTACGTCGTACCACCGGTAACTTTCCTCGTGCCGACCCCTACCCATCGGTACGCCGCTGCCCTACCCTCCCCATTGCGCCAGTGTTCACTGGCAGAGTCTCACCGGCTCGCTGACCAGATGTCAGCCGAGCCGGCCGCAAGGACCGGGAGGCTTCGGGATGGCCGAGAACGAGCATGTGCCTCATGTGCGAGTGGCGGTGATCGGGTCCGGGTTCGGCGGGCTCGGGGCCGCCGTGCGGCTGCGCCGGGAAGGCGTCACCGACTTCGTCGTGCTGGAGCGGGCGAGCGGCGTCGGCGGCACCTGGCGCGACAACAGCTACCCCGGCTGTGCCTGTGACGTTCCGTCGCACCTGTACTCGTTCTCGTTCGCGCCCAACCCCGAATGGCCGCGCACCTTCTCCGGACAGGAGCACATCCGCGCCTATCTGGAGCATGTGACGGACGTCTTCGGGCTGCGGCCCCACCTCCGCCTCGACTCCGAGGTGAAGATGATGACCTGGGACCCCGCGAAGCTGCACTGGGCGATCGAGACCAGCAGCGGGCCGCTCACCGCCGATGTCGTCGTCTCCGCCACCGGGCCGCTGTCCGACCCGAAGATCCCGGAAGTCCCGGGCCTCGACGGCTTCCCCGGCAGGGTCTTCCACTCCGCCCGCTGGGACCACGACCACGACCTGCGCGGCAAGCGCGTCGCCGTGATCGGCACGGGCGCCTCCGCGATCCAGATCGTGCCCGAGATCCAGCCGGTCGTCGGCAGGCTCACCCTCTTCCAGCGCACCGCGCCCTGGGTGATGCCCCGGGTCGACCGGGAGATCAGCCCTCTGGAACGCCGGCTGCACCGTGCGCTGCCGTTCACCACGCAGCTGCGCCGCGGATTCCTGTGGGGCATCCGCGAGCTGCAGGTGCAGGCGTTCACCAAGCACCCCGACGAACTGGGCCTGGTCGAGCGGATGGCCCGGCGCAACATGGCGCGGGCGGTCAAGGATCCGGCGCTGCGGGCCAGGCTGACCCCGGACTACCGCATCGGCTGCAAGCGGATCCTGCTCTCCAACACGTACTACCCGGCGCTCACCCGCCCCAATGTGGAGGTCGTCGCCTCCGGTCTGACCGAGGTTCGCGGCTCGACCCTGGTCGCGGCGGACGGCACCGAGACCGAGGCCGATGTGATCGTCTTCGGTACCGGCTTCCACGTCACGGACATGCCGATCGCCGACCGGGTTGTCGGTGCCGGGGGACGGACGCTCGCCCGGGCCTGGGGCGGCGGCATGAAGGCGCTGCGCGGCGCGACCGCCGCCGGATTCCCCAACTGGATGTCGATCATCGGGCCCAACACCGGCCTCGGGAACTCCTCGATGATCCTCATGATCGAGTCCCAGCTGAACTACATGGCCGACTATCTGCGGCAGTTGGACGTGCTCGGCGGCCGGGTCGCGCTCGACGCCCGGCCGGGTGCCGTCGACGCCTGGAACCACAAGGTGCAGGAGCGCATGAAACGCACCGTGTGGAACACCGGCGGCTGCACCAGCTGGTACCTCGACGCGAGCGGCCGCAACACCACCATCTGGCCCGGCACGACGACGGAGTTCCGCACCGCGACCCGGCGGGTCGACCTGGCGGAGTACGAGGTGGTCCGCGCCCCCGGGACGACGGCGGGACCGGGCGAGAGCACCATCGGGACGCGGACGGAGGCGCGCGCATGAGCCGGCCGGCGTATGTCACGAGCGGGCCGTACGCGCCGCCCGCCCCCGCGCAGGAACTCACCGTCCACTCCGCCGACGGCGCCCGGCTGCATGTCGAGGTCCATGGACCCGAGGGCGCGCCCGTCGTGGTCCTCGCCCACGGCTGGACCTGCTCGACCGCCTTCTGGGCGGCACAGATCCGGGACCTGTCCGCCGACCACCGGGTGGTCGCCTACGACCAGCGGGGGCACGGGCGCAGTCCCGCGAGCCCCGTATGCACCACCGAGGCGCTCGCCGACGATCTGGAGGCGGTGCTCGCCGCCACCCTCGCGCCGGACGAGAAGGCCGTGGTCGTGGGGCACTCCATGGGCGGGATGACAGTGCTCGCCACGGCCGCGCGCCCCCGCTTCCGGGCACACACGGCGGCCGTTCTGCTGTGCAGCACCGGGAGCACGCGCCTGGTCGCCGAGGCTCTGGTGCTCCCGATGCGTGCCGGGCGTGTGCGCACCTGGCTCACGGGGCGCGTCCTGGGATCCCGCGCTCCGCTGGGACCGGTCACGCCGGTGTCCCTGCGCATCCTCAAGTACGCCACCATGGGCGCCGGTTCGACGCCCGCCATGGTGGAGGCGTGCGCACGGGTGGTGCACGGCTGCTCCAGTGCGCCGCGCCACGCCTGGTCGCGTGTGCTTGCGGCGCTGAACCTGGAAAGCGCCACAGGGGAGTTGACCGTCCCGACGGAGGTCCTGGTCGGCACCGCCGACCGGCTCACCCCGCCGGTGCACACGCGGGCGCTGGTCGCCGCCCTGCCCCACTGCGTGGGCAGCACGGAACTGCCGGGGCTCGGCCATATGACTCCGGTCGAGGCGCCGGAGCTGGTGACCGGGAAGATCCGAGCACTCGTCACGACGTACACGGGCAACGCACAGGTCAAGGAGGGCGCATGAGCAGGGTGAGCCTGGAGGGCCGGGTGGCCGTCGTCACCGGCGCCGCGCGGGGCGTCGGGGAGCTGCTGGCCCGGAAGCTGTCGGTCCGCGGGGTGCGGGTCGCGCTCGTCGGTCTTGAGGCGGACGCGCTCAAGCAGGTCTCGGAGCGGCTGTACGGGGACAGCGACCACTGGTACGCCGATGTCACCGACCACGAGGCGATGACACGGGTGGCGGGGGAGGTCAAGGAGCGGTTCGGGAAGATCGACATCGTGGTGGCCAACGCCGGTGTGGCGAACGGCGGGCCGTTCACCGCCTCCGACCCCGAGTCCTGGCGGCGCGTGATCGAGGTCAATCTCATCGGCTCGGCGGTGACGGCCCGGGCGTTTCTCCCGGCGCTGGTCGAGAGCCGGGGCTATCTGCTCCAGATCGCCTCGCTCGCGGCGATCACGCCCGCGCCGATGATGACGGCCTACTGCGCGTCCAAGTCGGGCGTGGAGGCGTACGCACACAGTCTGCGCGCCGAGGTCGCGCACCACGGTGTGGGCGTCGGTGTCGGGTATCTGTCCTGGACCGACACGGACATGGTCCGGGGCGCCGACCGGGACGACGCGATGCGGGAGTTGCGGCAGCGGCTGCCGTGGCCGGCCGGCAAGACCTATCCGCTCGGCCCGGCGGTGGAACGGATCGTGGCCGGGATCGAACGGCGCTCCAGCCATGTCTACGGACAGGCCTGGCTGCGCGGGATGCAGGCGGTGCGCGGTTATCTGCCGGGGCTCATCGCCACGGTGGGACAGCGGGAGATGCGGCGCTTCGAGCCCCGGCTCAGGGCGGTGCGCACAGGGCTGGTGGGGGCCGGTGGGGAGGCCGATGAGCAGCAGCGCCGTACGCTGCGTAACTGATCGAAATGCGTGTGTTGTCGGTGCGTGTCAGTCTGGTCGAGCCCGATCCCCTCACCCACCACGGGAGTGAACCCTCATGGGCATGAAGGACCAGTTCCAGGACAAGGCCGAGCAGATGAAGCAGCAGGCCAAGCAGAAGGCGCAGCAGGGCAAGCAGCAGGCGCAGCAGCGTGGCCAGCAGGCTCAGGAGCGCGGCCAGCAGGCGCGGGAGCGTGGCCAGCAGGCTCAGGAGCGCGGCCGGCAGCGCGAAGAGGACACGCGACGGCTCCAGGACGAGGCGGAGGACCGCTTCAACCAGGACTACGACATGTAGCCGGCCGCCCGGCCTTGGCACCGACGTGGGGCGTCCCCTCCGGAGGGCGCCCCACGTCGGCGCGCTGCTAACCCTTCGTCCGTGGCGGCAGTTTCGGGCGCGTCCGGTCCGGGACGTCGCTGTAGTCCGGCGGTTCGGCCGCCGGTTGGGTGTGCAGCAGCTCCAGGGCCAGTTCCACCGCGTCGCTCAGCTGCCTGTGCCGGCCCTCCGCCCAGTCCAGCGGGGTGCGCAGGATCTCCAGGTCGGGGGCGACACCGTGGTTCTCGACCGACCAGCCGTACGCGTTGAACCAGGCCGCGTTCATCGGGACCGTGATCACCGTGCCGTCGCCCAGGCGGTGGCGGCCCGTCATGCCCACCACCCCGCCCCAGGTGCGCTGGCCCACGACCGGGCCGAGTTTCAGCTGCTTGATCGCGGCCGTGATCATGTCGCCGTCGGAAGCCGTGGCCTCGTCGGCCAGCGCCACGATCGGCCCGCGCGGCGCGTTCGAGGTGTACGACACCGGCTGGGCGTTGCGGGTCAGGTCCCACCCCAGGATCTTGCGCGTCAGCTTCTCGATGACCAGTTCGCTGATGTGGCCGCCCGCGTTGCCCCGTACGTCCACGATCAGCGCCGGCAGCGAGACCTCCATCCGCAGATCCCGGTTGAACTGCGCCCAGCCCGATCCGCCCATGTCGGGGATGTGCAGATAGCCGCAGCGGCCGCCGCTCAACTCGCGCACCACCTTGCGGCGTTTGGCCACCCAGTCCTGATAGCGCAACGGCCGTTCGTCGATCAGCGGGATCACGGCGACCCTGCGCGGCCGTCCCGCGCCCTCGGCCGGCCGGAAAGTCAGCTCGACCGTCGTGCCGCCCGCGCCCGCCAGCAGCGGATACGGTCCCGTCAGCGGATCCACCGGCCGCCCGTCCACATGGGTCAGCACGGCCCCCTCCCGGATCCCCATGCCCGCCAGCGGCGAGCGCGCCTTGGAGTCCGAGGACTCGCCCGGCAGGATCCTCTTCACCACCCAATGGCCGTCACGGCGCACGAAGTTGGCGCCGAGCAGCCCCTGGAAGCGCTGGTAGTGCGCCGGACCCTCGTTGCGCCGGGCCGGTGACACATAGGCGTGGGACGTGCCCAGCTCGCCCAGTACCTCGCGCAGCAGATCCGCGAAGTCGTCGGGGGAGGCGACCCTTTCGACCAGCGGACGGTACTGCTGCAGGATCGCGTCCCAGTCGATCCCGCACATGTCCGGCTCCCAGAAGTACGCCCGGATGATCCGGCCCGCCTCCGCGTACGCCTGCCGCCACTCCGCCCCGGGGTCCACCTCGTGCATGATCCGGCGTGCGTCGATCCAGACCGTCGTGTCGCTGTCGCCGGGCTCGGTGGAGGGGACCGCACGCAGTTCGCCCTCGTCGACGACCACCAGCCGCGTCCCGTCCCCGCTCACCGCGTACCAGTCCAGATGTCCGACGAGTTCGGACTTCTTCGCCTTGCTGATGGTGAAGTGCTCCAGGGTGGGTCGGCCGGAGGTGTCGTCCGGGTTCAGGAACGTCTCGCCGAGCGCGCCCGAGATCGGCCAGCGCATCCAGACCAGGCCCCCGCCCGCGACCGGGTACAGCGAGGAGTACTTCGACGCCGGGACCGGGAACGGCGTCACCCGGCTCGCCAGGCCCTCGACCTCGACGGTCACCACCCCGTCGCCCTCCTCTTCCTCCAGCGGGTCGAGTCCGCCGGCCGCGGGACGCCCCTCCGGGTTCAGCGCGAAGGGGGAGGGGATCGCCGAGGACAGCGGAACCAGATACGGGCGGCAGCCGAGCGGGAACGACAGGTCCCCGGTGTGCACGTCGTACACCGGGTCGAAGCCGCGCCAGGACAGGAACGCCAGATAGCGGCCGTCGCGGGTGAAGACCGGATTCTCGTCCTCGAAGCGGCCGTTGGTGACGTCGACGACCAGCCGGTCTTGGATCCGCGCCAGCTTGATCTGCCTCAGCGACCGGCCGATCCACGGGTGCGACCAGGTCAGCCAGGCCCCGTCCGGGGAGAACGCCAGGTCCCGCACCGGGCCGTTGACCGACCGGACCAGCTCGGTGACCGTGCCGCCCGTGACTGCTACGGGCTCTTGCGGCGCGGCGTCCTCTTCGGCTTCCTGTGCTGCTTCGGCTTTCCCGGCCTCTTCGGCACCCTGGGCCTCGTCTGTCTGCTCGGCGTCTTCGGCGTCTTCGGTGTTTCCGGCTTCCGGGGCTTCCGAGGCGTCCGTCGTCCCGCCGGCCTCCGCCTCCGGATCCGCCGTGTCGACGAGCAGCAGCCGGCCGTCGTTGGAGGAGATCGCGAGCCGCTCGCCCTGCGGGTCCGCCACCATCTCGTGGACCCGGCCCAGTTGTCCGCAGGCCAGCCGGCGCGGTGCGCGGTCGCCGGAGGCCCGCGGCAGATACACGATCTCGATCGCGTCGTCGCCCTCCGCGTCGGTGACATAGGCGACCTGCCCGGAGTCGCCCAGCATCTCCGGCAGCCGTACCCGGACGCCGGGGGTGTCCGTGATCGTACGGGCGGGGCCGTCGCGGTGGGTGAGCCAGTACAGGCTGCCGCGGACGACGACCGCGCTGGCCCGCCCGGTCTCGTCGACCGCGATGCCGTCCACGTGCTGGGTGGCCGGCACCTGGTACTTGCGGCGCCCCGCGCGCGGCCCGCCCAGACGTATCTCCAGGCGGTGGGGGACCGAGTCGGGGGACAGGTCGTCGACGATCCACAGGTCGCCCGCGCACTGGTACACCACCCGCGTACCGTCGCTGGACGCGTGCCGGGCGTAGAACGCGTCGTGGTCGGTGTGGCGGCGCAGGTCCGAGCCGTCGTAGGCACACGAGTACAGGTTTCCGATGCCCTCGTGGTCGGAGAGGAACGCGATCCGTCCGCCCACGAACATCGGGGAGTCGAGATGGCCGTCGAGATCGGCGAGCAGCCGCCGCCCGTGCAGCCAGAGCCGGCCCGTCGCGCCGCCCCGGTAGCGCTTCCAGGACACCGGTTCATGGGGTGCGGCGCCGGTGAGCAGCAGGGTCATGTGTTCGCCCGCCACATCGGCGACGGCGATGTCGGAGACCGGGCCCCAGGGGAGCTTGCCGCCCGGGTCGCCGTCGGTGGGGACCTTGTAGGCCCAGCTGAAATGGGCGAAGGGCTCGCCGTGCGAGGCGACGGCGAGGATGTCGGAGTGGCCGTCCGGCTCGGGGGGTGTCCAGCCGCAGACCCGGGTGTCGGAGTTGCCCCAGTAGGTGAGCCGGCGGCTGGGACCGCCGTCCACCGGGGCCAGGTGGATCTCCGGGACCAGACTGCGCCAGCTCGTGTACGCGATGCGGTGGCCGTCGGGCGAGAAGCGGGGATGACCGATCTTCGTGCGGTCGACGGTCAGCCGCCAGGCCCGGCCCGCCCCCTCCAGCGGGGCCACCCACAGGTCGTCCTCGGCGACGAAGCAGAGCCGGTCGCCGTGCAGGTGCGGGAAGCGCAGGTAGCCGGGGGCGTTCTCGTGCACGTCGCTCGTGTCGCTCACCTACTCATGTTTTTCCTGCCGACGGGCTGCGGCAACTTGTGGGCCGTTCAGGTGGTCGCGGCGCGCGCCCTGACGATGCCCGGGCGTGCGCCCTGCGAGTGCCCACGGCCCCTGCGCGCCTCTCACGCCGAGCGCTCACGGATTCCTCGCGCGCCCCTGACCGCGCGCCCCGACGGCGCATCGGTTGAGCGGCGGGCCCGTGATACAGGACACGTACGAAACGGTTTCGTTTCGTTCGCGAGGCGGGGTATCTTCGTGGTGGTACGAAACCGTGTCGTTCGAAGCGCTGCCGCTTCGGACGCGGAGCAGGAAGGTGAGCCGCATGACTGAGATCGCGACGGCGCGGCGCAGTCGGATCACCCCCGAGCGCGAGGCCGAGCTGTACGAGGCCGTGCTCGAACTGCTCCGGGAAGTCGGCTACGACGCCCTGACCATGGACGCCGTGGCCACCCGCACCCGGTCCAGCAAGGCCACTCTCTACCGCCAGTGGGGCGGAAAGGCCGAACTGGTCGTCAAGGCCCTCCGGCACGGCAAGCCGAGCCGCCTCGGCGAGATCGACACCGGTTCGCTCCGCGGCGACCTGCACGCCCTGGTGGCGCTGGAGGACGACTGCACGATGGAGCAGAACTCGGCCCTGATGCGGGGCGTCGCCATGGCGATGCACCACAACGACGATCTGCGCCAGGCGTTCCGGGAGCAGTTGATCGAACCCGAGATGACGGCGTTCCAGCAGGTGCTGCGGCGTGCCGTCGACCGGGGTGAGATCCGTCCGGACTGCCCCGCGCTGGACTTCCTGGTGCACATGCTCGTCGGTGGCTTCGTCACCCGCGCGCTGATCGAGAATCAGCCGCCGACCAAGGCCTTCCTCACGTCGTACCTCGACGCCGTGGTCCTCCCCGCCCTCGGTGTGCCCACCACCTGACCGGACCTCACCTGACCAGTCCCCCCAGTTAGCCCCCAACTGACGTCACCGCTCACGTCGTCGGGCTGATCACCCCTGCCCTGAACACCCCACGACCTGACCGGGAGTACGTCCTCGTGGCCACGTTTCTCTATCGACTAGGCCGACTCGCCTTCCGGCGTCGGCATTTCGTCGCCCTGATCTGGGTGGCGCTGCTGACGCTGGCGGGTGTCGGCGCCGCCAGCGCCCCCGTAGCGGGCTCCTCCTCCTTCTCCATCCCCGGCACCGAGGCCCAGAAGGCCTTCGACCTGCTGGAGCAGCGCTTCCCCGGGATGAGCGCCGACGGGGCGACCGCACGCGTCGTCTTCAAGGCGCCGGGCGGCGAGAAGGTGACGGCGAAGGCCAACAAGGCGGTCGTCGAGAAGGCCGTCAGGGACCTGCGCGACGGTTCCGAGGTCGTCTCCGTAGCCGACCCGTTCGTCGCACACGCCGTCAGCAAGGACGGCACCATCGCCTACGCCCAGGTGAAGTACAACGTCTCCGGCATGGAGCTGAAGGACGCCTCCAAGGACGCCCTGAAGCAGGCCGCGCAGGGCGCGCGGAACGGCGGCCTGACCGTCGAGGTCGGCGGTGACGCGCTGCAGGCCGCACCGGAGACCGGTGCGACAGAGGTCATCGGCATCGCGGTCGCCGCGGTCGTCCTCGTCATCACCTTCGGCTCGCTGGTCGCGGCCGGACTGCCCCTGCTGACCGCCCTGATCGGCGTCGGCATCGGCGTCTCCACGATCACCGCCCTGGCGAGCGCCCTGAACCTGGGTTCGACGACCTCCACGCTGGCAATGATGATCGGCCTCGCGGTCGGCATCGACTACGCGCTGTTCATCGTCTCCCGCTATCGCGCGGAGCTGGCCGAGGGCCGCGAGCGCGAGGAGGCGGCGGGCCGCGCGGTCGGCACGGCGGGTTCGGCGGTGGTCTTCGCGGGTCTGACGGTGGTGATCGCCCTGGTGGGTCTGGCCGTCGTCAACATCCCGATGCTGACGAAGATGGGTGTCGCCGCGGCGGGCACGGTCGCCATCGCGGTCCTGATCGCGCTGACGATGATCCCGGCGCTGCTGGGCTACGCGGGCCGCAAGGTCAAGCCGGCGGGCGAGAAGAGCAAGCTGCTGGGCGGGGGCCGGGCCGCCGCCCGCCAGGACCGCCCGAACATGGGCACACGCTGGGCGAGCTTCGTCGTCCGCCGTCCGCTCGCCGTCCTGCTGCTGGGTGTCGTGGCGCTCGGCGCCGCGGCCGTGCCCGCGTCCAAGCTCCAGCTGGGGCTGCCGGACGACGGTTCGCAGCCGACGTCCACCACGCAGCGCCGGGCGTACGACCTGCTCTCCGAGGGATTCGGCCCCGGCTTCAACGGGCCGCTGATGGTCGTGGTCGACGCGAAGGCGAGCGACCACCCCAAGTCGGCTGTCACCCAGGTGACCGACGACATCAAGGCCATGAAGGACGTCGTCACGGTGGCGCCGGCGACGTTCAACAAGTCCGGTGACACCGCGATGATCACCGTGATCCCCGGCTCGAAGCCGTCCTCCACCACCACGGAGGACCTGGTGCACGGCATCCGGGACGCGGGCGCCGGCATCAAGGCGGACACCGACGCGAAGCTGCTGGTCACGGGCACGACGGCGATGAACATCGACGTCTCGCAGAGGCTGAACGACGCCCTGCTGCCGTATCTGGCGCTGGTGGTGGGTCTCGCCTTCCTCCTCCTGATCGTGGTCTTCCGCTCGATCCTGGTCCCGCTGAAGGCGGCGCTCGGCTTCCTGCTCTCGGTGACGGCGGCGGTCGGCGCGGTGGTCGCGGTCTTCCAGTGGGGCTGGCTGTCCAGCCTGATGGGCGTCGAGGAGACCGGCCCGATCATGTCGATGATGCCGATCTTCATGGTGGGCGTGGTCTTCGGTCTGGCGATGGACTACGAGGTCTTCCTGGTGACCCGGATGCGGGAGGCCTACGTCCACGGGGAGACTCCCGGGCAGGCGATCGTGACCGGCTTCAAGTACGGCGCCCGGGTCGTCACCGCGGCCGCGGTCATCATGATCGCCGTCTTCTCCGGTTTCATCGGCTCCAGCGAGTCGATGATCAAGATGATCGGCTTCGGCCTCGCGATCGCGGTCTTCTTCGACGCGTTCGTGGTCCGGATGGCGCTCGTCCCGGCGGTCCTGGCGCTCCTCGGCCGCAGGGCCTGGTGGCTGCCGAAGTGGCTGGACCGTGTTCTGCCCAACGTGGACGTCGAGGGCGAGGGACTGCGCACCCGGGCCGACGCCGACCGCCGGGACCCGGACACGGACCAGGACCGCGAGCTGGTGCGGGTCTGAGCATCCGATCCTGAAGGGGCCACCGGCCTCCGGACACGAACAGGGCGCCCCACCGCCGGGTGGGGTGCCCTGTCGCGTACGCCGAAGCGGCGTTCGGCGCCGGTCTCTTCAGCCCTGCCGGTGACGGGTCTGTTCAGCGGACCGAGGTGGTGCCCGCCAGATAGGTCCGTTGCAGGAAGTGCACCAGTTCCTTGGACTCGAACTGGACCACCTCGACCCCTCGCGCCGAGTGCAGCTCCATCACCGCCTGGACGCGGCCGCACGGCCAGATGCGGACGTCGCCGCGGCCCGCCGGGGCGCGCAGGCCCTTCTCCAGGAGGTCGCGGGAGAAGGCCCACTCATGGGGGCCGGGGAGACCGACATGGACGGAGCGGGGGTCCTGGTCCGGGTCGTAGCGGAGGATCACGGGGACCGCGTCCGGCGCTTCCGGGGAGTCGGTGACCACATGGGCTCGTGCGTACTGTTCCACCACGGACATCGGACCGCTCCTCACGCTGAGTCACCTGAGCAGAATCTGCGCATCCGCTTCCTCTCCAATGTTGCATAACGGGACAAAAGCGGCACTTGTCGCCTGTCAATGGCTTCAGCCCTACCCAAGCTCTTGCAATATATTCGCAATAAGTGGGTATCCTCCGAGCGTGCATGTGCCCGACGGATTCATCAACGCGCCCACTTCCGCCGCGACCGGCGTCCTCGCCGCAGGTGCCCTCGCGGTGAGCCTCAGGGGCGCCCGGCGCGAACTCGACGAACGGACCGCTCCCCTGGCCGGCCTGGTGGCCGCCTTCATCTTCGCCGTGCAGATGCTGAACTTCCCGGTCGCCGCCGGCACCAGCGGTCATCTGCTCGGCGGGGCGCTCGCGGCCATCCTGGTGGGGCCGTTCACCGGCATCCTGTGTGTCTCCGTCGTCCTGCTCATGCAGGGCGTCCTGTTCGCCGACGGCGGCCTCACCGCCCTGGGCGTCAACATCACCGACATGGCCCTCGTGACGACGGTGGTCGCCTACGCCGTCTTCCGCGGGCTGGTCCGGATCCTGCCCGGCACCCGCCGCTCGGTCACCGTCGCCTCCTTCGTCGCGGCCCTCGTCTCCGTCCCGGCCGCCTCCGTGGCCTTCACGCTGATCTACGCGGTCGGCGGCTCCACCGATGTCTCGATCGGCAAGGTCGCCACCGCGATGATCGGGGTCCACGTCCTCATCGGCATCGGCGAGGCCGTCATCACCGCCCTCACGGTCGGCGCGGTAATCGCCGTACGGCCCGACCTCGTGCACGGGGCCCGGGGCCTGGGGCGGCGCCTCAAGCTGCGGGTCGGCGGCGAACTGGTCGACGCGCCCGCCGCCGCACCCGCCGTCCCCCAGGCTCTCGGCTCCGCTCGGACCTGGCGGTACCCCCGCCACCGCGGCCTGTGGATCTCCGGTCTGGTGGTCTCCCTCGTCCTCGCCGGCTTCGTCAGCTTCTACGCCTCCGCCAGCCCCGACGGCCTGGAGAAGGTGGCCGCCGACCACGGCATCGACCAGAAGGCCGAGCGGCACGCGAGCGCCGACTCCCCGCTCGCCGACTACTCCGTCAAGGACGTCGGCGACGCCCGGCTCTCCGGCGGCCTCGCAGGCGTGATCGGTGTCGGGGTCACCGCCGTCGCGGGCAGCGCGGTCTTCCGGGTGGTCCGCAGGCGCCGCCGCGGCGAACCCGCCGAGGCCGGCTGACATGGGGGCCGATGGGGGAACTCACCGGCTCTACCTGCGCGCGCACTCGCCCGTGCACGCGCTGCCGCCGCACACCAAGCTCGCCGCCGTCTTCGCGTTCGTGGTGGTCGTGGTGTCCACGCCGTGCGAGGCCGGCTGGGCGTTCGCGCTGTACGCCGTGCTGCTCGGCCTGGTCGCCCGGGCGGCCCGGGTCCCCGCCGGGTTCCTGCTGCGGCGGCTGCTGATCGAGATCCCGTTCGTCGCCTTCGCCGTGCTCATGCCGTTCGTGGCCGAGGGTGAGCGCGTGCATGTCCTCGGTCTCTCGCTGAGCGTCAGCGGTCTGTGGGGCGCCTGGAACGTGCTGGCCAAGGGCACCCTCGGCGTCGCGGCCTCCGTGCTGCTCGCCGCCACCACCGAACTGCGCGAACTGCTCCTCGGGCTGCAGCGGCTCAGACTCCCGCCGCTCCTCGTGCAGATCGCGTCCTTCATGATCCGCTACGGCGATGTGATCACCGACGAGATGCGGCGGATGCGGATCGCCCGGGAGTCGCGCGGCTTCGAGGCGAGGGGCGTGCGGCACTGGGGAGTGCTCGCCAAGTCCGCGGGGGCGCTGTTCATCCGCTCCTACGAGCGCGGTGAACGTGTGCATCTGGCGATGGTCAGCCGTGGCTACGCCGGGTCCATGCCGGTCATCGACGAGGTGACCGCGTCCCGCGCCCAGTGGTCCCGCGCCCTCGCCCTGCCCTCCGCCGCCCTCGTCGTCTGCCTGCTGGGATGGACCCTGTGACGCCTTCACTGGAAGTGGCCGGACTGGCCTTCGCGTACCCCGACGGGCACCAGGCCCTCTTCGGCGTCGACTTCTCGATCGCGCGCGGCGAGCGGGTCGCGCTGCTCGGGCCGAACGGCGCCGGGAAGACCACGCTCGTCCTGCACCTCAACGGCATCCTGACCGCCGGCGCGGGCTCGGTGACGGTCGCCGGGCTGTCCGTCGGCAAGCGGCACATGGCCGAGATCCGCCGCAAGGTCGGCATCGTCTTCCAGGACCCGGACGACCAGCTCTTCATGCCCACGGTCCGCGAGGACGTGGCCTTCGGGCCCGCGACGGCCGGGCTGAAGGGCGCGGAGCTCGACGCCCGTGTCGACCGGGCCCTCGCGCGGGTCGGCATGGCGGACTTCAAGGACCGCCCGCCGCACCACCTCTCCTTCGGCCAGCGCCGCCGGGTGGCGGTGGCGACGGTCCTCGCCATGGAGCCGGAGATCCTCGTCCTGGACGAGCCGTCGTCGAACCTCGACCCCGCCTCGCGGCGCGAACTCGCCGACATCCTGCGGGCGTTGGACGTCACGGTCCTCATGGTCACGCACGACCTGCCGTACGCGCTGGAGCTGTGCCCGCGCTCCCTGATCCTCAGCGAGGGCGTGATCGCGGCGGACGGCCGGACGGGCGAGCTGCTCGCCGACGACGCGCTCATGGCCGCCCACCGGCTGGAGCTGCCCTTCGGTTTCGATCCCCGAACCGTCCCGACGGGCGCGGGCCGTCCGTGACAATGGGCGGATGACGAACGAGGGCGATCGGAGCGAGGGCTCGTTGCTGCTGGACGAACAGCTGTGCTTCGCGCTGTACGCGGCACAGCGCGCGGTCACGGCCGCGTACCGTCCGCTCCTCGACGAACTCGGACTCACCTACCCCCAGTACCTGGTGCTGCTGGTGCTCTGGGAGCGCGGCCAGACCACGATCAAGGAGCTGGCCGGGGCCCTGCGGCTCGACTACGGCACCGTGTCCCCGCTGCTCAAGCGGCTTCAGGCGGCGGGTCTGGTACGGCGTGAGCGCTCGGCACGCGACGAGCGCTCGGTGCTCGTCGCCCTCACCGGGCGCGGCGAACAGCTCAAGGAGCGCGCCCAGCCCGTGCCCGGCGCGCTTCAGAGGGCGTCCGGACTCGGCGACCGTGACGTGGTCCGGCTGCGTGAGGAGCTGTGGCGGCTGGCGGAGAGGGCGGAGAACGCCGCGGGCCGCGCCCGCTGACCCGGCGTTCTGGGCTTTCGCCAGGGCTTTCCCCGCGGGCTGCCCCGGGCCTCGGCGCGCCCGGTTCCGCGGCGTGTGACGTATCCCGCCCCCTGCGTACGCGGGCTGCCTACCGACGAGTTACCTTGTGCACGATGTACTTGCACACACTTGTGTTGCCCATCGCTGTTCCCGCTCTGGGGGAGGTCCTGCCGTGATCGAAGGTGCCGCCGTCGACACCCGCCCTACGAAGATCATGTACGTCGCGGAGGCCACCGCGCACGGCGGCCGGGACGGCTATGTCACCAGCCAGGACGGGCAGATCGAGCTGAGGGTCGCGATGCCGCCGCAGCTGGGCGGCGACGGCAACGGCACCAATCCCGAGCAGCTGTTCGCGGCGGGCTACAGCGCCTGCTTCCACAACGCGCTGATCCTCGTCGGCAACCGCGCGGGCTACGACCTGTCCGGCTCGACGGTCGCCGCCAAGGTCGGCATCGGCCCCAACAAGCGGCGCGGCTACGGGCTCGCGGTCGCGCTCAGCGTCTCGCTGCCCGTACTCGACCAGGAGGTCGCCGCGCGGCTCGTGGACGAGGCCCATGAGGTCTGCCCGTACTCGAACGCCACCCGCGGCAACATCGACGTCTCGATTGTGCTGGGCTGACAACTGGGGGCGAGGAATCGAAGGCCGCACGCCCTTGTTTCACTGACTGTCGCAGGCGAGTGAACCAGTGAAGGGCGTGCGGACGTGGGCGTGGACGTGAACGGCGTGGTGGCCGAGGGCTTCGAGCCGGTCAGGGACGCGTTCGTACGGAACTTCGAGACGCTGGGGGAGCGCGGGGCGGCCGTGGCCGTGTACCGCGACGGGCGCAAGGTCGTGGACCTGTGGGGCGGCACCCGGGACGTCGACGGGACGCGGCCCTGGGAGCGGGGCACCGCGCAGATCGTGCGCTCGGCCACCAAGGGCGTCGCCGCGGCCGTCCTGCTGATGCTGGCCGAACGCGGGGAACTGGACCTGGACGCGCCGATCGGCGCCTACTGGCCGGAGTTCAAGGCCCGGGGCAAGGAGCATGCGCTGGTGCGGCATGTGCTGGCGCACCGCGCCGGGGTACCGGCGCTCGACCGGACGCTCACGCCCGCCGAGGCCGCCGACCCCGATCTCGCCGCCGCCGTACTGGCCGCGCAGGCGCCCGCCTGGGAGCCCGGCACGGACCACGGCTACCACGCGCAGACGTACAGCTGGCTGACGGGTGAGCTGGTGCGGCGGACCACCGGCCGTTCGATCGGCGAGTGGATCGCCGCCGAGATCGCCGGGCCGTTGGGCCTGGACCTGTGGGTGGGCCTGCCCGAGGCGCAGGCGCACCGGGTGGGGCGGGTGGGTCCCGTGGAGGCACCGGCGCAGGACGGCGCGCTGCGCGCCCGCCCCAAGCGCGCGGTCGCCGAGGCGTACGCCGACCCCGGCAGCCTCACCTGCCGTGCCTTCGCCGCCATCACCCCGCAGCCCGACGAGAACGACCCCGCCTATCGCGCGGCGGTCCTGCCCGCGTCGAACGGCGTGGCGACGGCGGACGCTCTCGCGCGCTTCTACGCGGCGCTGAACGGCGGGGTCGACGGGACACGGTTGTTCGCACCCGAGACGAGGGAACGGGCCCGCGCGGAGGCGTCGGCGGGCCCCGACCGGGTGCTGGTGGTCACCACCCGCTTCGGCCTCGGCTACATGCTGCACGGCAGCGCGTCCCCGTTGCTCGGACCCGGTTCCTTCGGCCACCCGGGCCGCGGCGGGGCGCTCGGCTTCGCGGATCCGGAGTCGGGCATCGCCTTCGGCTACGTCACCAACGGCTTCCGCAAGAGCGTCACGGCGGACCCGAGGGCCCAGGCGCTGGTCCGCGCGGTGCGCACGTCGCTGGCGTAGATGGCCCAGACGGCGTAGACGGCGGGCCGGGGCGGGCGCGGGACCGAGTGCGGCGATGCCCGGACGCGTGGTCGCGTACGGGCATCGCCCGGGGATTCAGTGCGTCAGTGGGCGGGAGGTCCTGCCCGACGCCTCGTCGATCTCCTCGTGCGCCTTGGTGAGAAGCTGCATCGCCAGCTCGTTCAGCGCGCGTGCCCCCGCGATCTCCTCCCCGACCCGGGGCTGATTGGAGTCGGTGTGGTGGCGGCTGGCGTACCCGCGGGACCGTACCTCGTTCCCGTCGGGAAGCCGCACGAGTGCCGCCGCCCGCGTCCGCTCGTCATCTTCCTCGAATTCCAGCTCCACATGCCATCCGACTGCGGTGTGCATCATGACGATCACCTCCGGAACCGCTGATTCCAGAGTGCTCCTCCTCGCCCTCGGACGCACGGTCTGAGCGGGTCCGGCACCGCGCCGGCACCGGCTCACGCCTGATCGTTGTCCTTCAACTCGCCCCAGCCGTGCCACCGGTCGACCTCGATCCAGGCACTGACGCGGCCTCGGTCCCGCCTCGGGTAGGGCTTGCCGATGTAGTGCCGGGAGACGCGGTCGATGTCGGTGAGGCCCTCGTCGTCGTACATCTCCGTGACCCGGCCGACGAGGGTGACGTGCGTGTACCAGTCGCGCTCGGCGAGGACGGTGAGGCTGACGCGCGGGTCCCGGCGCAGATGCCTCAGCCGGACCCGCCCCTCGTCCATGTTGACGAGCACGCGGCCGTCGTCCCACAGATACCAGGTGGGGGTGGAGACGGGCGCGCCGTCCGAGCGCAGGGTGGCGATGACGCCGGGGTTGGGGCGTCGCAGCAGTTCGACGGCCTCGGCGGGAAGGGGCGGCTTGGACATGGGGACTCCTCGGCTTCGGGGACAGGGACGGGGCTGAGGTCGGGGGAGGGGGCCGCGGTCAGGAACGGGGGGCGTCGTCGAAACTGGCGAAGTAGGCGGCGGCCATGTCCTCGTCCGCGTGCCCCTGCTCGGCCGCGCGCCGCATCCGCTCGGCGGTCGCGGCGGCCACGTCGAGGCGGACGCCGTTGCTCTCCCCGGCCCGCACGATCAGGCGGGCGTCCTTCTCCGCGGTCGTCACCGCGAAACTGGCCGGGGTGAGCTTGCCACCGAGGATCATCTCGGCCTTGGCGCGGAGATAGCCCATGTCGAGCGGGCCGCCGCCGACGAGATCGAAGAAGTTCCCCGGGTCCACGTCCAGGGCCCGGGCCAGCGCCAGCACCTCACCGCCCGCCGCGGTCACCGCGAGCACCCAGCTGTTGGTCACCAGCTTCAGACGGGTGGCACCGGCCTCGGCACCGTTCTCGCCGATCCACATCGTGCGGGCGCCGACCGCCTCGAAGACGGGCGCGACCGTGTCCCGGCCCTCGGCGGGGCCCGCGGCCAGCACGGTCAGCTGTCCGGCCTCCGCGGGCTGGCGGGTGCCGAGCACCGGGGCGTCGTAGAACACCAGTCCGTGCTCCCGGGCGAAGCCGGCCAGCTCGCCGACGGAGTCGAGGCCCACCGTCGTCGACTGGGCCCAGACGGCGCCGGGGCGCAGGGCGGGGGCGGCCTCGCGCATCACCTGAAGGACCGCGGGGCCGTCGTAGAGCATGGTCAGGACGACATCCGCGCCCTGCACGGCCTCGGCGGGCGTGTCGACGACCTGCGTGCCGTCGGCGGCCAGCGGTTCGGCCTTGGCGCGGGTCCGGTTCCAGGCGCGGACGGTGTGTCCGGCGCGGGCGATGTTGCGGGCCATCGCGGCCCCCATGATCCCGGTGCCCAGGACACTCACGGTGAGCTTGTCGGTCATGACCTCAACTTCCTGATCCATACGGTCGACACTGCGGCTCGGCATGTTAGTTCAACCGTGAACCTTCCCGGCGGTGACCCGCACAAGCCCGGCGGGCCAGCCCCGAAGGCCGTTGCGAGCAGACAGCCCGCTGGCTGCATCGTCGGACGCGGTGTGTGCCGCCGCCACTCGGCGACGCGTCGACGGCAGGGATGCCGACCATCGGAAACCACCGCTCCGGTTCCTGGTGAGGGCCCGGCCCGAGGACGAGAAGAGGCCCCTGGCCGGCGGTGACCTTGAGTTCTAGGAGTCGTCGCAACACCCCAGCCCAAGGGGTGCGATGGAGTTCCAGATCCGCAAGGTGCGGACGGTGGCCCAAGGCCGTAAGCG